>NZ_JBVJBI010000016.1:0-196343 GCF_055589745.1 Kitasatospora sp. NPDC041917
AGGATGGCGGGAGGGGAGTACCAGACCCACATCCTGCCCTGAAACGAGAAGTAGAATTTTCCGGGAGAACCGGACGGGACGGGCGCGGCCCCCTTGCTCCCCCCCCCGGCCCCGTCGGGTCGGCCGGTCAGGTCACTGACCGCTGTTGCGGCCCGCCCGCTGGAAGTAGACCCCGGCCAGCACGGCCAGCAGGACGAAGACCCCGGTGGAGACGGCGGCGACGGCGTTCAGCCCGCTGACGAACGCCGCGTGCGCCGTCTTCAGCAACGCCGCGGAGGCGTCGGCCCCGAGCTGCGCGGCCTCGGCGGCGGCGCCGGCGACGGTCTCCCGGGCGCGGTCGGAACCGACGCCGTTCATCTCGCTGCTGTAGACCGCGGAGCCGATCGTGCCGAGGACGGCCAGACCGAGCGCACCGCCGAGGTAGTTCGCGGTCTCCGCCATCGAGGCGGCCGAACCCGCGCGCTCCGGCGGCACCGAGCCGACCACCAGACCGATGCCGAGCGCGAACATCGGACCGGCGCCCAGACCGATGACCGCGGTGCCGAGCACGATCGGCCAGGGGCCGTGCTCACCGTTCACCAGGATCAGCACCGCCGCGCCGATCGCGGAGAGGAACATGCCGCCGACGATCGCGGTCCGCGGCGTGATCGAACGGATCAGGGCCGGCGTGGACATCGTCCCCACCGCCATGCACAGGCCCATCGGGACGAACCACAGCGCCGAGGCCAGCGGGGAGTAGCCGAGCACCGTCTGCAGCAGCTGGGTGACGTTCAGGGCGGTGCCCGCGAGGATCATCCCGGCCAGCGCGAGCGCGGTCAGCATGACCGTGAACGAGCTGTTGGCGAAGAGCCGCAGGTCGAGCAGCGGGTCCTCGCCCTTCAGCTGACGGCGCACGAACACGGTGCCGAACAGCAGGCCCACGACCAGCGCCGCCACACCGGTGACGGTGCTCGCGGTGCCCAGCGTGAGGACCTTGATCGCGTACACCACCGGGAGGATCCCCAGCAGGGAGAGCACGACGCTGGTGAGGTCCAGGCGGCGGGACTGCTCGGGGCGGAACTCCGGGAGCAGGATCGGCCCGGCGATCAGCACCACGGCCGCGACCGGGACGGCCAGCAGGAACACGGCGCCCCACCAGAACGGCGCGAGCAGCACGCCGCCGAGCACGGGCCCGAGCGCGGCACCCGTGAAGGTGCAGGTGGCCCAGATCGAGATGGCCTTCCCGCGCTGCTTGTCGTCACGGAAGATGTTGGTGATCAGGGCGAGGGTGGAGGGCATCAGCGTGGCGCCCGCGATGCCCTGCACGCCGCGCGCCGTGATCAGCATGATCGGGCTGGTCGCCCAGGCGCAGGCCAGCGAGGCCAGGGCGAACACCGCCATGCCCGCCATGAGGAGTCGGCGGCGCCCGATCCGGTCGCCGATGGTCCCCATGGTGATCACCAGACCGGCGACCATGAATCCGTAGGCATCGGTGATCCACAACTGCTGGACACTGCTGGCGCCCAGGTCGGCGGTGAGCTTGGGCAGCGCCAGGAACAGGACGTTCGCATCCAGCGCGACCAGCAGGGTCGGCAGGGCGAGAACCGCCAGTGCCAGCCAGGGCCGCGCGCTCGTGCGAGGGAGGTCGGTTTCCGCTGTAGTGACGGACATGGCCGTGATGCGTCCTTTCGATCATTTCGGAATGTCGCTCACTACGTTGTCGAAGCAGCGGGCCGATTCTTGCGCCGGTTCGCGGAACTTTTTTGAGAAGACTTCCGCGACGCCCGGCGAATCCACGGTCTTCGCTGGTCAGACGCGTGGAGCCGATGGTGATCGACACCATCGGCTCCACGTGAGGACACTTGTTCGAATGTTCTCGGACACCTGGGTCCGTCGGGAGCGTCAGGGTGCTCCGGCCGGCGCTCCGGCCTGCGGTCCATGGGTCGCCTGCGGGACGGACGCGGGATCAGTGGTGGTACTCACCGCAGTTGACGTCGAGGCAGTGGCCCGTGACGGCGCGCGCCAGGTCCGAGGCGAGGAAGAGCACCGCGTCGGCGGTCTCCTCCGGGGTCTGCAGGCGGCGCAGGTCCATGTCGGCGGCCACCTCCTGGTAGCCCTCCTCCAACGACAGGCCGCGCATGGCCGCGAGTTCGCCGATGAACCCCTTCACCTTGTCGGTCCACATCGGCCCGGGCGCCACGGTGTTCACCCGGATGCCCTCCGGGCCCAACTCGGTGGCGAGCATCTGGGCCGCCGCGAGCAGGCCCGACTTGGCGATCTTGTAGGCCCCGCAGGCACGCTTGGAGTGCCGCAGGACGGAGGAGTTGACCATGACGATCGAGCCGCGACTGTCCCTCAGCGCCGGGGTGAACAGCTTCGACAGCCGCAGCGCCGCGTAGACGGTCACCTCCATGCCGAGGCGCACGTCGTCCAGGTCGGTGTCGTGGAGTTCCGTGTGCGGCGGCTCCACGAGCGCGTTGTTGATCAGGGTGTCGACCCGGCCGAACGCGTCGAGCGCGGCGGCGACGAGTGCGCCGGCGGCATCCGGATCGGTGATGTCGGTGGGAACCGCCAGCGCGCGGCGACCGGTCTCCTCGACGGCCTTGGCCACCTCGTCGAGGTAGGACGCGGTGCGCGCCACGAGTACGACGTCGGCGCCCGCCTCGGCACACCGCACGGCGAGCGTCCGGCCGAGACCGGATCCCACGCCCGACACGACGACGACCTTGTCGCGGAGCAACTCCGGAACCTTCATGTGTTCGTCCTCTCGATGCACAGCACACGGACTGGCGAGGGCGCGGGGCGGAGCCCGGGGGCCGCGAGGCCCCCGGGCGACCGGGTCAGGCGGAAGCGCCCTCGCTGAAGACGATCGGACGGACCTCGATGCCGAGGCCCTCGACCGCGGCATCCGGGATCATCGCGGCGACCTCGTGGGCGCGCGCCAGGTCCGCGACCTCGATGATGTAGGTGCCGCCCACGTATTCCTTGGCCTCGGCGTACGGGCCGTCGGTCACGGCGGGGACGCCGCCGCGAACGCGCACCACGGAGCTCTCGTCCGGGCCGGCCAGAGCGAGGGTCCCGACGAACTCACCGGTGGCCTTGATCTTCTCCATGAACGCACCGTGGCCCTGGAAGACCGCGTTGCGCTCCTCCTCCGGCAGCGCGGCGAGGACATCGGCGTTCGGGTACATCATGATCAGGTACTTCATGGTTCCGCTCCTTGCGACGTGAGGCGCCCGGTGGGGCCTTCACTCCTAAGTCGGCGCTGATCCGCCGATCTCGACATCTGGCGACATCCTCGCGAAAAACTTTTTTCCGCACCAGCGGAACCCCGTACCGGCCGGCTCACGGAGCGGGCACACCGAAGGCCGAGGGCGGTACCGGACGGCGGGCCGCGCGCAGCACGCGCAGCAGGATCCGAGGGTGCATCAGGGACTGTGGGGAGGCCACGAGTCCGGCGATCCGCACCAGCGCGTCGGTCACCCGGGGGTCGTGCACCGCCGCTCGCTGCGCCAGCGCGGCGTACCGGTTGACCAGGGCGGTCTGGAGGTTCCGCTTGCCCTTGACGCCCCGGTAGCCCAGGTCGGTCACCGCGGCGAACGACCACGGGGAGCGGATCTCGCGGGCGATGTCCCGGAAGTACGCCTGGGGCCTGGGCAGCCGCCGCCCGGCGGCGTGCCGGCGCAGCACCAGCGCCTGCAGGGCGGCCGAGGTCATGCCCTGGGCGTAGGCGGGGTTGAAGCTGCAGACCGCGTCGCCCATCACCAGCAGTCCGGCCGGAAAGCGCTCCAGCCGGTGGAAGTCCCGGCGGACGCTGGCCGGAAAACGGAAGCGCAGCGGTTCGTCCAGGGGTTCGGCATCGCGGATCGCCTCGTAGATCTCGGGGACGGGCAGCGACCGGACGTAGGCGTGGAACCCTTCCGGGTCGGTGGGCGGGTGGTCGCCCAGCAGCCCGGTCACCGACAGCTCCACCTTGTTGTCGTCGCCGGGCACCCGGTAGAAGAACGCTCCGCGCGGGTGCGAGGGCGTGGCGGCCGGGATGATGGCGATGTCACTGTCGAACGGGTCCTTCTCCAGGCGGTAGTGGCGGGTGGTGTACGCCAGGTCGATCTCGATCCGCTCCTCCGGCGGCGCCTGGTACCCGAGGTCGGCCAGCCACCGCGGGGTCCGCGAGCCGCGGCCGGTGGTGTCGACGACCAGGTGCGCGGAGAGCGTCTGTTCCTCGGCCCCGGGCGTGCGTGCCTGCACCCTGACCCCGGTGACCCGGTGTCCGGAGGCGTCCGTCACCGGGGCGACGATGTCGTGCTCCTCCAGGAACGACACCTCCGGCAGCGCCCGCACCCGCTCGCGCAGATGGTGTTCGAGCACCGGCCGGGTGGCGGGCACGGACGGCAGGCCGGTGCGCGCGGGGCTCAGCCGCAGCCCGTTGAAGTACCACTGGATGTCGTTGCTGAAGTCCCCGGGCCGCACCCCTGCGGCGATCAACTCGTCGGTGAGGCCCGGGAACAGCGACTCCATGATCTGGTGGCCGCGGGCGACCAGCCCGTGGGCGTGGTTGCCGTGCGGGACGCCGCGGCGCGGGCCGCGGACCCCGAGGATCTTGTCGCGTTCGACGATCACGACCCTCGGATAGGACTCGGAGAGCACCCTGGCCGCCAGCAGGCCCGCAATGCTTCCGCCGAGAACCACGGCACATTCGTCGGTACGGGTGGCCATGAAGGTCCCCTCTCTCGGATTTCCGGACGGGTGACGGAAAGTCAGTTCCCGGACTGCGAACGGAACTGGCCGGGCGCGCGGCCCTCTCCGGCCGGGCCGCGGTAGGCCTGGGCGAGGTCGAGCCAGGCGTCGGCGTCCTTGCCCTCGGCCGTCAGGGCCAGGTCGTCGCGGTGCCGGCGCCGGGTCACCAGCAGGCAGAAGTCGACGGCGGGGCCGCTGACGCGCTGCTCCGCGTCGGCGGGACCGAACTCCCACCGGGCTCCCGACGGGGCGGTGATCTCGAAGCGGAACTCGACCTCGGGCGGCGTGAGCCCGCGCGCCTGGTACCCGAAGTCCCAGGTGCGGACCGCGAATTCGACCAGGTAGCGGAGCCGGTCGGTGTGCTCGCGGTGCACTCCGAGCGTGTCGGCGATGTCCTGGCCGTGGCCGAACAGCTCCATCATGCCGGCCGCGGCCAGCACGGGCGCCGGCAGCGGGCGGACCAGCCACGGCACCGGTTGGCCGGCCGGGACCGCCGCCAGGGCCTGCTCGGCGGTCCGGCGCTCGGCGTTCCACCGCTCCAGCAGGAGCTGCGGCGTGCCGGACGCCAGGTAGGGCTTGAGGGACTGCTGCACCGCGCCGTCGAAGTCCTGCCCGATGCCGGCGACCATCGCCTTGAACGCCTCGGGGTCGCCCGCGGCCGTTCCCGCGATCTTGAAGGTGGCCGCGAGGTGGGCGATCTGGTGGGCGACGGTCCAGCCGGGCGCGGGCGTGGGCCGCTTCCAGTCGGCGTCCGTCAGGTTCGCCACCAGGGCGTCGACGGCGTCGCCGTCCGCCGCCAGTGCGGATATCACGTCCTGCGAGTCGGGCATGCCTGTTCCTTCCATAGGGGGGACCCGGATGCCGACGCCGTCTCGACGCACGCTGCGGGGCGTCGGATCGGGGGCCAGCCCAGTATCGGCCGGGCGCCGATCGGCGGGCTTCTCTGCTCGTGCTGAGCGCTCGGCCCGCTCCGCGGCGCTCCCGTCCCCTCGGGTGTCCGCACTCCCCTGCGTCCGCTCCCGCGGTGGAACACGGCAGGCCGGCCGGCCGACGGGTTCGTCGGTCGGCCGGCCCGCGTACTCCCGGTCGGTCGGTCAGTCAGCCGGTCGGTTCAGTCGGTTCAGTCGGTCACCGGCTCCAGGCCGACCAGGGCGAGCCGGTGCCGGCGGCTGATGTACCAGGCGGCCGCGCCGCACAGCAGGGCGAGGGCGGAGACCGCCACCAGGACGGCGGAGGGCGAGGACACCAGGCTCGCCAGCAGCAGCGGCCCCATCAGGCCGCCCAGTCGGTTGAACAGGGAGACCCATCCGGTGGTCCGGCCGCGCCGTTCCGGATCCGCCAGGTCGGCCGCGATCGGGAGGAAGATCGCGGCCATCGAGTTCACCGAGAACAGGGCCGCCACCAGCGCGCCCGCGGCGATCCAGCCCACCTCGGCCACCGCGCCGCTGGCCGTGAGCGCCAGCAGCAGCACCGCGGTGACGGTGGCCAGGCCCGCCGCCATGGAGGTCGGGCCGAAGCGGCGGTAGCCCAGCATCAGCAGCAGGGCGCACGGGATCATCACGATCGCCGCGATGGTGAGCATCAGGTTCGCGGTGTGCACCGGCACGCCGCCGATCCGGGCCAGGCTCGGCACCCAGGTGGTGAGGCCGAAGGTGAGCAGTCCGATCAGGGTGGCGAAAGCGCGCTGGAGGCCGTGGGTGAGGGCCCGTGAGGACCTGGGCAGGTGCCGGACGGCCGACGGTGCGCCCGCGGCCACCGGGGCGGGGGCCGAGGTGCGGTTGGGGACGAAGGGGGTGAGGAGGGCCAGCGCGGCACCGGTGGGGGCGCCGATCAGCCACAGGATCCGCCAGCCGAACACCGGTTCCAGCCACAGCGCCGAGCCGGCGGCGACCAGGTAGCCGACCGCGGTGGCGACGACGGAGAGCGCCACCACCACCGATCCGCGGACCTTTCCGCCGACGGTCTCGGTGAGCAGGGTGATCAGCAGCGGGGCGAGGCCGCCGACCGCCACGCCCATCAGGGCGCACATCACCAGGTTGCCCTCGAAGGTGGGCATCGAGCCGCACATGCTGGTGGCGGTGAACCCGAGGGTGGCGATCAGGTAGGAGCTGCGGCGGCCGATCCGGTCGGTGAGCACGCCGAACAGCAGCGCCCCGGTCGCCGTCCCGGTCAGTCCGCAGACCGCCAGCAGGGAGGCCGCGCGGGGATCGAGCCCGTACTCGGCCCGCATGCCGGGGATGACGAAGCCCAGGGTGGAGGTCTTGCTGATGTCGATGGTGAGGGCGGCCGTACCGATGAGCAGGATCAGCAGCCGGCCGCGCCGCCCCGTCCCGGAGTCAGCCTCGACGGATTTCGGCCGCCCGCGCAGGGCGGCGCCGGCCACCACGACCAGCAGTCCGGCGAGGGCGGTGAACATCTCCGGCATCTCCGACAGGGCCATGCCGTGCAGCTTCCGCCCGTTGTCGGCGGGCATGTGGTCCATCGGCATCGCGGGATCCATCGGCATCGCGGGATCCATCGCGAAGGAGTGCCGGAAGGCCACCGCGGAGGAGACCAGCACGATCAGGCTGCCCAGGGCCAGGAGCAATGTGGCGCCGGTGATCCGGCCGGGGCGTGTGGTGGTGGACAAGAGCGACCTCCGTCGAGCGCTGGTGTGGTGGTCGCGCGACCGGGCGTCGACATTTCTCCTCCGGCCGTCGGCCGCCCCTGGAATGTCGCGCTGAGTGACTGGAAAGCTATGCCCGGCGCCGCGCGGGCCGCTTCTCGCATTGTGCGGGGATCGGAGGGTTGTGGGCGCGAACGTCCCTGACATAAGGGCGTTTTGCTTGACTGAGGGAATGAGTCCGCGTCGCACGGATCCCGGTGCCCGGCCCGCACTGGTGGACATCGCCGCCCGGTTGCTGGCGGAGGAAGGGCCGCAGGCGCTGTCCGCCCGCCGCATCGCGAGCGAGAGCGGCACCTCCACCATGGCCCTGTACACCCACTTCAACGGAATGCGCGGGCTGGTGCGCGCCATGGTTCATGAAGGGTTCACCCGGCTCCAGCACTACTTCACCCTGGTGGAGTTCAGTGACGACCCGGTGAGCGACCTGGCGTTGCTGGGTCGTGCGTACCGGTGCAATGCGCTGGCCAACCCCCACCTGTACGCGGTGATGTTCGGGGGCTCCTCGCTGGCCGGGTTCTCGCTGGGCGAGGAGGACCGGCAATACGGCCGTTACACTCTGGCCGGCGTGGCCGAGTGCGCCGCCCGCTGCATCGAGGCGGGCCGGTTCCGCTCGGAGGACGCCGAGCTGGTGGCGCATCAGATGTGGTCCGCGGTGCACGGTTTGGTGGTCCTGGAGCTCGGCGACTACCTGACCGAGCCGTGCGACGCCGATCGGCTGCTGGAGGCGCAGTTGGTGGGGCTGATGGTCGCGGCCGGCGACATCCTGGAGGCCGCGGTCGCATCGGTGGCGGCCTCCGTGGAGCGACTGTGGGAGGAGGTGGACCCGGCGACGACCGACTCGGACTGAGGGCGGGGCCGGCGCGATCCGCGGTGAATTCCCGAACGGTTCCGCTCCGACGCCGGACCGGCGCAGCCGTCACATGAGTACTCCTGAATCACATCCGTCCCGTCCGTGACATCCGTATGCCCCCCTCCGGCGCATCTCGCCAATTGCTTCAATAGTTCAAACGCATACCGGCCGGTATTCCACCTCTCGACTTTGCCAAATCAACGCGCGAGGAAGTCGTTGAACTTGTCATGTCCGCCTGCTACGGTCATCAGTCGTTATCACGGTGCCACGGTGTGTCACCGTCGCTTAACAGAAGGGAGAGGGTAAACCTCGCGCGCTCCGGTATCTCAGGCCGCCCGCCCCCCTCGGCCGCGTTCCAGGACGCAATACCGGAGTGGAGTTTCCGTCGTCCACCGGTACTGCGAGAACCTGGAGTCATTGTGAAGCCCGCAATCGAAGAGGCCGTGGCCCGAGCCATCGAGGTCATGCACGAGAACATCGGCGAAATACTGACCATAGACGACATGGCGCAGGCGGCCGTCTACAGCAAATTCCACTTCTCCCGGGAATTCCAGCGGGTGACCGGGGTCTCACCGAGACGCTTCCTGTCCGCCATCCGCATCGAGGCCGCCAAACGTCTGCTCATCGAGACGGACCTCAGCGTGACCGAGATCAGCCACCGCGTCGGCTACAACAGCGTCGGCACCTTCAGCTCACGGTTCGCCAGCAGCGTCGGCACGTCGCCCACGATGTTCCGCCAGTTACGCGGCTTCACCACCAGCATCGAACTCGAACGGCGGCGCTGGGCCCGACCCACGGATCTCGCCACCGTCCGCGGCGAGATCCGGGCTCCCGTCGCCGACGGCCTCGGCCGCGTCTTCGTCGGGCTCTTCCGCACCCGCATCCCGGAGGGCCGGCCGGCCGCCTGCACCGTCCTCCCCCGCCCCGGCGCCTTCCTCCTCGAACACGTGCCGCCCGGGACCTGGTACCTCCTCGCCCACTCCGTCCCCGCCTCCTTCGACGAAGTCCTCACCGGCGAGGTCTCCGTCGGCTCCGTCGGCCCCGTCGAGATCAGGGCGAACGTCCCGCCGAAGCCGCTCGAACTGCGCCTGCGACCCGTGCACGCCCTCGACCCGCCCGTCCTGCTCGCGCTGCTGGACGTCCGGGCGGCGGCCCTCGCCAGGAACGAACGGCTCTCCGAGGCCGGTTGAGCCGGCGCCGGGGAGCCGGCCGCGCGGCCCGGGGGCGGGGCTCCGGGCCCACGGGGGACGGCGGCCGACGCGCCACGGGCTCCCCGGACATGACGAAGGGGCGGCGGCCGGCTCACGCCGGCCACCGCCCCCGGGAGGAGACTCAGGCCCGTCGCCTCACGGCGATGACCGCCGCACCCACCACGCACGCGACGGCGGCGGTGACGTAGGCGAGGTGGTACCCGGCGAGCTGGTCGCCGCTGGTCCCCGCGACCAGGACCATCACCGCCACGCCCGCGCTGGCGCCGATCTGCTGCGTCACGACGTTCACCGCGCCGGCGACGGCCTGCTGCTGCTCCGGGACGCCGGAGAGGCCGGCGGACGTCATCGAGGGGAAGTTCAGCCCCTGGCCGATGCCGCTGACCACCAGACCGGGCATCACGTGCAACAGGTAGTTCCCGTCCTGCGGCGTGCCCAGCCACAGCCCGGTGCCCACGCCGATCAGGACGAGGCCGACGGCCATCAGCGTCCGCGGGGAGTACGTGGCCAGCAGGCGGCCGGTGGCGAAGTTGGCGGTGAGGAACACCGCCAGGGACATCGGCACCAGGGCGATGCCGGACTCGAAGGGCGAGTAGTGCAGCATCCCCTGCAGGTACAGGGGCGCGAAGAACAGCATCCCGACCGAGCCCATGTACTGGAGGAACGCGGCCAGGCTCGCCTCCCGCACCGAGCCGATCCGGAAGAGGCTTAGCGGAAGCACCGGGTCGGCGGTGCGGTGCTCGCGCACCACGAACAGCACCAGGGAGAGCACCGCGGCGCCGAGCACGATCCACGCCGTGGCGCCGCTGCTGCTCACGCCGACGACGAGCAGGGTGAGGCCGAGCGTGCCCGTGATCGCTCCGGGCAGGTCCAGTCGACCGCGGTGCCCGACGCCGTCGGGCAGTCCGATGCGCGTCGCGCCCAGCACACCGAGACCCACCAGCACCGAGAACCACAGCACCGAGCGCCAGCCGAAGAACTCGGTCAGGACGCCGCCCAGCAGCACCCCGCCGCTGAAGCTCGCGGCGCCGACGGCCGCGTACACCCCGAAGGCCCGGTTGCGCGCCGGACCGGCCGGGAACGTGTCGGTGAGCAGGGCCAGCGCGGCCGGCCCCGACAGGGCGGCGCCGATGCCCTGGACCGCTCTCGCGCCCAGCAGCGTCACGGTGTTGGGGGCCACCGCCCCGATCAGCGCGGAGACGGTGAACAGGGCGACGCCGGCCTCGAACACCCGCCGCCGCCCGATCACGTCGGCCAGTCGGCCGCCCACCAGCAGGAAGCCGGCGAACGTGACGGCGTAGGCGGTCATCACCCACTGGAGCGTGCTCTCGTCCAGGTGGAAGCGCTCCCCCACCGAGGGCAGCGCCGCGTTGAGCACTCCGAGGCCGCTCACGTCCAGGGCCAGCGCCCCGGCCAGGACGCCGAGTGCGAGTCCCGGCCGGCGGACCCGTGAGGCCGCGGCGCCGGTGGTGTCGCCGGTGGTGTCAGTGGTGTCGGTCATGCGGGCCTGCCGTGGAAGTCGCGGCCGGCGAGTGCCCGCCCGAGGTGGTCGCTGCGTCCGGGTAAGGAGCTGCTGGCATCGGCTGACGCCCTATCAAATTTGTCAACTGCCATGCGGACAGCTTGCATTGGTCGATCGTCCGCTGTCCACTCCGCCCCGCGCCCGCAGATGGAACTGAACGGTACCGTCCGAGGAGATCGAATCGGACACTTTGGCGATCAAATCTCGCCAGCGCTTCAACCGGCCCGCAAAGTGCGCAATCCTGGAGTCGCTGGACTCTCCGCGCTCAAGGGCGGACGAAAGAAAGCGGCACTGCGAAATCCCGGCAGCGAGATTGCACGACAGATCCACCGGCAGGGCCGCACGGGGGCGGTGAGAATTCCACAGTGAGCCGCTGAATCGCGACCACCCGAGTCACCTCGAAGTTTGCCGTCGTCACACCATGCACGGCCGCACCGCACAGCCGGAACTTCGGGCAGCCATTCCCCCCTCCCCGCGCGAGGAGCAGTGTTGCCCCATCGCATGTCCATGCATGTCATGTACAGGTCGGATCTAGCATTCGTCGTCGAACTGCCTTGATGCGGAATCACTGACGAGCCCCCCTTGTGAACGATCGGTTGTGAAGCTCCACCCGCCCATTTCACCAGCCCTGCTGAGGGAGTCGCCATGCCCCAAGAGCGCGCAGCGCGAGACATATCCGCCGTCACGGACTTCCTGCTATCCCGTTTTGCCGAGCTGTTGGACCTGTCCCCGAACTCGGTGGACCGGTGGGCGCCGATGCACCGGTACGGACTGGACTCGCTGAAGTCGGTGAACCTCGCGGCCGCCCTGTCCGAGTTCCTCGGCTGGCAGGTCCCCGCCACCTGGATGTGGCAGTACCCGACCGTCGACGGCCTGGCCCGGGCACTCGTCGAGGGCCCGCGTGCCGCTGAGCCCGCCCCGACCACCCGGCGCCGCACGCCCTCGCACGAGCCCGTCGCGGTCGTGGGCATCGGCTGCCGGTTCCCCGGAGGGCCGGACCCGTCCGCGTTCTGGCGGCTGCTGGTCGAGGGCGGCGACGCCGTCGGACCGGTACCGGGCGCCCGCCGCGAGCTGCTGAACGACCGGGTGCGCTGGGGCGGATTCATCGACGGCATCGACCGCTTCGACCCGCTGTTCTTCGGCATCTCGCCCCGCGAGGCCGTCCAGATGGACCCGCAGCAGCGCCTGATCCTGGAGCTGTCCTGGGAGGCGCTGGAGGACGCGGGCATCGCGCCGCACAGCCTGGTCGGCAGTGACACCGGCGTGTTCATGGCCTCCTGTTGGGGCGACTACGCCGCCCTGGCACACTACCGCGGCCCCGACAGCCAGATCACCCCGCACACCGCGACCGGCATGCACGACGGCATCATCGCCAACCGCGTCTCCTACATCCTCGGCCTGCAGGGCCCCAGCATGGCCATCGACTCCGCCTGCGCGGGGTCTCTGATCTCGGTGCACGTGGGCTGCCAGTCGATCCAGCTGGGCGAGAGCGACCTGGTGCTCGCCGGTGGCGTGAACCTGAGCTTCGTCTCCGACTACTACACCGCCATGGACGCGATGGGCGCGCTCGCCCCGGACGGCCGCTGCAAGTCCTTCGACGCCCGCGCCAACGGCTACGTCCGCGGCGAGGGCGCCGGCGTCGTCGTGCTCGCCCCGCTGAGCGTGGCGCTGGAGCGCGACCTGCCGGTGTACTGCCTGATCAAGGGCAGCTCCTCCAACAACGACGGCCTGAGCAACGGCATGACGGCGCCCAACCCCCAGGCGCAGGAGAAGATGCTCCGCACCGCCTGGCAGCGGGCCGGCATCTCCCCGGACCTCGTGGACTACATCGAGTGCCACGGCTCCGCGACACCGCTCGGCGACCCGATCGAGGCCAACGCCATCGGCGCCGTCCTGGGCGGCGACCGCCCGCAGCCGCTGCGGCTCGGCTCCGTCAAGTCCAACGTCGGCCACCTGGAGGCGGCCGCCGGCATCGTCGGCCTGGTCAAGCTCGCGATGTCGATGCGCAACGGCGTGCTGCCGCCGAGCCTGCACTACACCGCGCCGAACCCGCAGATCCTGTTCGACGAGTACAACCTCACCGTCCAGGACCGGCTGGAGCCGTGGCCGCGGCACTCCGACGCCCGCCGCGGCGGCGTCAGTTCGTTCGGGTTCGGCGGCTCGATCTGCCACGTCGCCGTCGAGGAGCTGCCGCGCCCCGAGGCCTCGCTCCTGCTGCTGGCCGCGGACTCCCGCGAGGCGCTGGCCGAGCGGGCCCGGGCGCTGCGCGACGCGACCGACCTGCGCGCGCTCTGCCGCCGCACGCCCGGCGACGGCCCGTTCCGGCTCGCGGCCACCGCCCGCGACATGGCCGAACTCAGGAGCAGCCTCGACGCCTTCGGCAGCGGTGCGCAGGCCCCCGGACTGAGCGTCGGCGAGCAGGCCGGCCGCCGGCCGCGGGTGGCGTTCCTGTTCTCGGGCAACGGCTCGCAGTGGGTCGGCATGGGCCGGCAACTGCTGGCCGGCCAGCCGGTGTTCCGCCGGTCGATGATGAAGTCCGACAAGCGGATGCGGGAGCTGCTCGGCTTCTCGCTCGTCGAACAGCTGCTGGCCCCCGACGGCCGCCTCGACGACATGGACGTCTTCCAGCCGCTGCTGTTCTCCCTGCAGGTCGCGCTGGCCGAGACCTGGCGCTCGCTGGGGGTGGAGCCGGACGTCGTCGTGGGGCAGAGCGTCGGCGAGTTCGCCGCCTCCCACATCGCCGGCGCCCTCGACTTCGACGACGCCTCCCGCCTGGCCGCCCACCACGGCCGGCTCCTCCAGCTGCTGGCCGTGGGCCGCGGCGAGGGCATCGTGGTGATGACCCCCGCGGACGAGGTCCGGCCGCACCTGACCGGCGGGCTCACCCTCTCCGGCTACAACGGCCTCAACTCCACGCTCGTCACCGGCACGCCGCAGGAGATCGACGACCTCGTCGAGCGGCTGACCGCGGCCGGCGTCACCAACCACCGGGTGCGGATGGGCCACGCCCCGCACTCGGCGCTGGTCGACCACGTCCTCGCCCCGCTGAAGGTCGAGCTCGACGGCATCAGGCCCCGGAGCACCCGCATCCCGATGATCTCGACGGTCACCGGCGAACTCGTCGACGGCGCGGAGCTCGGACCGGACTACTGGGCGGACAACCTGCGCCGGGAGATCCGGGTGGTCGACGCCCTGACGAAACTGCGCGACCACGACGTCGACGCGGTGATCGAGCTCAGCCCGCACCCCCTCCTGCTCAAGTCGGCCTCGGAGATCCTGCCGGCGACCACCCTGCCCTCGCTGCGGCGCGGCGCCGACGAGGCCTCGACCCTGCTCGGCTCGCTCGGCGCCCTGTACACCGCCGGGCACCCCGTCGCGGCCCACCCCTTCCTGGCCGGCGACCGGGGACGGCACGTCGCGCCGAGCCCGGGCGACGCCGCGGCCGACGGGCAGCTGCACCTGGTGCCCGTCACCGCCCGGACCGCGGGCGCGTTGACCGACACCTGCCGCGAGCTGTCCAACCACGTCGAACGCGACCCCGGCCTGCGGGTCTCCGACCTCGCCTACACCCTCGCCGCCAGGCGCACCCACCACGGCCACCGGATCGCGCTGTTCGCCCGCGACCGGCAGGACGTCCTGGACGGACTCGCCCGGGTCGCCGCCGGGCAGCCGCACCCCGACGTGGTCACGGGCACGGTCTCCGGCAACGCCGACCGGCGGGTGGCGCTGGTGTTCTCCGGCGGCGGCACCCAGTGGGTCGGCATGGGCCGCGAACTGCTGCGCTCCCACGCCGGCTTCCGGGCCTCGATGCACGCCTGCGACGCCGCCGTGCGCGCGGCCGGCGGCTTCTCGGTGCTCGACCACCTCGCCGCCCCCGCGGAGGAGGCCCGGTACGAGGAGATGGACTTCCAGCAGCCCGTGCTGTTCGCCCTGCAGGTCTCGCTGGCGAAGGTCTGGATCGACCTGGGCATCGAGCCGGCGGCCGTCGTCGGGCACAGCCTGGGCGAGGTCGCGGCCGCCTGCGTGGCCGGCGCGCTGTCGCTGGAGGACGCCGCCCGGGTCGTGGTCGCGCGCTCGCACCTGCTGGAGCGCAAGGCCGCCGAGGGCGCCATGATCTCGGTCGACCTGCCGGAGGAGGAGCTGCGGCCGCGGCTCGCCCCGTACGCCGAGCACGCCGCCGTCGCCGTGGTCAACAGCCCCACCAGCGCGGCGGTCTCCGGCTCGCCCGAGGCCGTCGACGCCCTGGAGGCCGACCTCAGGCGGGACGGCGTCTCGGTCCGGCGGATCCGGGTCGAACGGCCGGTGCACAGCCCCGGCATGGACCCGCTGATCGAGCCGCTGCGCGAGAGCATCGACGGCATCACCCCGCTGACGCCGGCCATCCCCTTCCACTCCACCGCGCTGGCCGACACGGTGAACCCGGTCGCCGACGTCGACTACTGGGTGCACAACCTGCGCAACCAGGTCCGGTTCGCCGAGACGATCGGTGCGCTGGTCGACCGGGGTGTCTCCACCTTCATCGAGATCGGCCCGCACGAGACGCTGCGCGGCGCGGTCGAGGAGATCGGGCTGTCCCGCGGCGTCCAGGTGCACGCGATCAACTCCCTGCGGCGTGAGGAGAGCGACGTCCGCTGCCTGCTGGGCGCCGCCGCCTCGCTGTACGTCAGGGGCCTGCCGCTGACCTTCGACCCGCTCTTCGCCGACGACGTCGAACTCGTGGAGACCCCGCTCGTCCAGTGGCAGAAGGAGCGCTACTGGATCGACACCGACACCGAGCCCCGCGGCGCGACGGCGCCCGCCCCGGCCGTCGGGACCGCGGCCGTGGCCGCGACGGTGGCCGCTCCGGTCGAGGTGCGGCCGGCGGCGGCGCCGGCCACGGCGGACCGGCCGGTGGCGGAGGTCGTCCTCGCCGAACTGGCCGACGCGCTGGGCGTGCCGGTGAGCAGGTTCGACGAGAACGCCGGTCTGCGCGACTTCGGCCTCGACTCGATGCTGGCGATCCGCCTCGTCAACAAGATGCAGGCGGTGCTCGGGCACCGGGTGTCGCCGGTGGTGTTCCTGGACGGGCGCTCCATCGCCGAGGTCGTCGGCCACTTCGTCGGGCTCTCCGGCGGACCGGCCGCGCCCGCCCCGGCGGTGCCGGCGCCCCAGGCGCCGGCCGCGGCCGCCCGGCCCGCCCCGGTCCCCGAGGCCGCGCCGAAGCGGTCGTTCCTGGAGGACCTGTCCGAACTGGACGCCGAGGAGCTGGTGGAGGAGCTGGACGCGCGCGGGCTGCTGGAGGCCACCGACGCGCCGGCGCTGGAGCAGCTGCGCGCCGAAGGCCTCGGTCTCGAAGTGGCGCCGGCCTCGCACGGCCAGGCCTCGCTCTGGTTCATGCAGATGGTCGCGCCGGACGCCGTGCCGTACAACTTCATGGTGACCGCCCGGATCCGGACGGCGGTCGACGAGGAGGCCCTGGAGCACGCCGTCCGGGCCGTGCTGGACCGGCACCCCGCGCTGCGCACCGTCTTCGTGGAGGCGGGCGGCAGCCCGTACCAGGTCGTCCTGGACGAGCCGGTGTACGAGTTCCTCGTGGTGGACACCTCCGACCTGGACGACGAGCAGGCCCGCGAGGAGCTGGCCCAGTACGGGCACGAGCCGCTCGACATGGACAACGGGCCGCTGGTGCGGATCGTCCTCATGCGGCGCGGACCGTCCGACCACTACCTGATGGTGCTCGTCCACCACATCGCGTCGGACGCGGCCTCGGCCGACGTCATGATCCGCGAACTCCAGGAGTACTACGAGGGCGCCGACCCCGCCCGCAGCGCGCCGGTCGCCCCGTACACCGAGTTCGTCGAGTGGGAGCGGCAGTGGCTGGCCGGTCCGGCGGCCGAGGCGGCCCTGGACTGGTGGTCGCGGAAGCTGGCCGACCCGCCCGCCCACCTCGACCTCTCCAGCAAGGAGCGGCCGCCGGGCGTCACCTACGAGGGCCGCGACATCGCGTTCCGCTGGAGCGCCGAGGAGACCCGCCTGCTGCGGGAGTTCGCGGTGCGCGAGGGCGTGTCGGTGAGCACCGTCGTGCTGGCCGGGTTCTTCGCCACGCTCAACCGCGCGGCCGGGACCGAGGACTCGGTGCTGGCCACTGCCATCGCCCAACGGGCCGAGCCCGGTTGGGAGTCCGCCATCGGCTACTACCTCAACACCGTGCTGGTGCGGGCGAACCCCTCCGGCGGGCGGAGCTTCCGCGAGCTGCTGAGCGAGGTCCATGCCTTCTCGCTCGGCCTCCTGGAGCACATGAACTACCCGCTCGACCTGCTGGCCTCCCAGCTGAAGCCGCCGCGCGCCGAGGGCCGCTCCCCCTGGTTCGACGTGGTGGTCAACTGGCTGTCCTCGGACGCCTTCCCCCGCTCCGTCAAGCTCTTCCACGGCATCGGCGAGACCATCGCCCCGGACGGCGCGCTGCCACTCGAACCGCTCCAGGTGCGCCGGCACCTCGCCAAGTTCGACCTGGAGATCTCGATGGCCGACATCGACGGCAGGGTGGCCGGCCACGTCCAGTTCAAGCCGAGCTACCTGGAGCGGCGGACCGTGACGGCCCTGCTCGCGCTGTACCGCACCGTGCTCTTCGACTCGATCGCCCGACCCGACCAGGCCCTCGGCGACATCGCGCCGACCGGCCTCCCCAAGGAGACGGACAAGTGACCGAAACCCTGCACTCCGAGTTCATCGCCCAGGCGGTCAAGAACCCCGACGCGACCGCGGTCTACTCCGACGCCGGCGTCCTGACCTACGGCGAGCTGAACGAGCGGTCCCGGGTGCTGGCCGAGCGGCTGGCCGCCGACGGCGCGGGCCCCGGCGTCCCGGTCGGCATCTGCGTCGAGCGCACCCCCGACCTGCTCGTCGCCGTCCTGGCGGCCCTGCGCTCCGGATCCTGCTACCTGCCGCTGGACCCGAACTACCCCGCCGACCGGCTGACCTTCATGGTCCAGGACAGCGGGACCCGCCTGCTGCTCACCACGCCCGCGTCCCGGGCCAGCTGCCCGCCCGGGCCGACGGTCGTCGTGCTCGGGGACGGCGTGACCACCGAGGCCGGCGCGAAGCCCGTCGCGGTCGTGCCCGAGGACACCGCGTACGTCATCTACACCTCGGGCTCCACCGGCAGGCCCAAGGGCGTGGCCGTGCGGCACTCCGGCGCCGTGGCGATGCTCGCCGAGATGGACCGGGTCCTGGAGGGCTGCGACCTGAGCGGCGTCTCGGCCGCCAGCTCGATCTGCTTCGACCTGTCCGTGATGGAGGTCTTCAACGCCCTGTGCCGCGGCGGCGCCGTGGTGCTCGTCGAGAGCGCCGTGCACCTGCCGGAGAGCCGGTACGTGGACCGGGTCACCCACCTGTCCGTCGTCCCGTCGGTGATGAACGGCCTGCTCGACGCCGGCGCCCTGCCCCCGAACGTGCGCTCGATCGTGTTCGGCGGCGAGGCCCTGCGCCGCAAGCTGGTCGACCGGGCCTACCAGGAGACCGGCGCCACCCGGGTGTTCAACGCCTACGGCCCTACCGAGGGCACCGTCTTCTGCTCGTTCGGGCTGGTGCCCGAGGAGGGGACCGACGAGCCGACCATCGGCCCGCCGACCACCACCGACCTGGTCTACGTGCTCGACGACGAGCTGAAGCCGCTGCCGGTCGGCGAGGCCGGCGAGCTCTACCTCGGCGGCGTCGGCCTCGCGCACGGCTACGTCAACCGGCCGCGCACCACCGCCGAGCGGTTCCTGCCGGACCCGTTCCGCAGCGGCGAGCGCATGTACCGCACCGGGGACGTCGTCAAGTTCACCGAGAGCGGCGAACTCCAGTTCCTCGGCCGCTCCGACCACCAGGTCAAGCTGCGCGGCTACCGGATCGAGCTGGAGGAGGTCGAGGCCCGGCTGACCGCCTGCCCCGAGGTCCGGGAGGCCGCCGCCACCGTCCGGGGCAACCGGCTCGTCGGCTACGTCGTGCCCGCGGGCGACGGCGCGCCGCAGGACGGCCCCCGGCTGGACGCCGCGCTCCAGAGCGCCGTCACCGGCAGGCTCGCCGTCGAACTGCCCGACTACATGGTGCCCGCGACGCTCGTGTTCCTGGACGCCCTCCCGCTGGGCCCGGGCGGGAAGCTCGACCGCAACGCGCTGCCCGAGCCGCCGGCCGCCGACACCGACGGGCCGCTGACCGCCGCCGCCACGCCGACCGAGATCGCGCTGTCGGAGATCTGGGGCCAGCTGCTCGACCTCGAACCGTCGACCATCGACGTGCAGTCCGCCTTCTACGACCTCGGCGGCGACTCGCTGCTGCTCGTCCGCCTCGCCCGGCTGATGACCCGGCGCTTCGACCGCCGCGTCCGCGTGCCCGACCTCTTCAGCTTCCGCGACATCGCCTCCCTCGCCCGCTGGCTCGACGACGAGTTCGGCGCCACCCCCGAGGTGGTCCAGTCGGCCCGCCAGCGGGCCGGTGCCCGCCGTGCCGCCCTGCGCGGCCGCGGCGGCGCCACCGGCCGCTGAGTCACGCCCCCTACCCGACACGAAGCAGGAGCCTTCCATGACCGACAGCCCCGAGCAGGAGTACGACCCGGGTGACGTGGCCATCATCGGCATGTCCCTGCGGGCACCGGGTGCCCGCACCAAGGAGCAGTTCTGGGACATCCTCGTCAACGGCCGGGAGACCGTGTCCTTCCTGGCCAAGGAGGACATCCACGTCGACGAGACCCTGATCCACAGCCCGTTCTACGTACGGGCCTGCGGCGTGCTCGACACGTACGACAAGTTCGACCCGTCGGTGTTCGGCATCAGCGACCGGATGGCGGCCGCGATGACCCCGGAGAACCGGCTGTTCCTGGAGAGCGCCTGGGAGTCGCTGGAGGACGGCGGCTACGACCCGGACCGGCTCAAGGCCGAGATCGGCATGTACGGCGCCAACAACCCGCAGACCGCCGCGCTCTACAGCTCCCCGCCGGACCGGGTGTCGGTCGGCCCCGAGGCGATCGAGGCCAGCCTGGCGTGGTCGCCGGACACCATGACCTCCAACGCGCTGTACTACATGGGCCTCACCGGCGAGGCCGTCACCGTCGCCGCCGTCTGTGCGGGCTTCCACTACTCGGTGCACCTGGCCTGCCAGTCGCTGCTGCTGGGCCAGAGCGACATGGCGATAGCCGGCGGCTCGATGGTCCGCCTGCCGCACCCCCGCGGTCACCTCTGGGAGGAGAACCGCATCCTGTCGAAGGACGGCCACTGCCGCCCGTTCGACGCCAACGGCACCGGCACCGCGCTGTCCAGCGGCGTGGTCACCGTGCTGCTGAAGCCGCTCGGCCAGGCCGTCGCCGATCGCGACCACGTCTACGCCGTGGTCCGGGGCTCGGCCGTCAACAACAACGGCGTCAGCGCGATGGCGTACGGCCTGGCCCAGCCCGAGCGGCTGAGCGCCTGCATCGCCGCCGCCATGGAGGTGGGCGGCGTCACCCCGGACACCGTGTCCATGTACGAGGCCAACGGCCTCGGCCTGCCGATGACCGACGAGCTCGAAGTGCACGCGGCGACCATGGCGTTCGGGAAGCAGACCGCGACCACCTCGATCGGCGGGGTCAAGGGCAACGTGGGCCACGGCGGCGTGGTGTCGGGCGGCTTCGGCGCGATCAAGGCCGCGCTGTCGCTGTACCACAAGACGCTCCCGGCGACGATCAACCTGACGGAGGTCAACCAGGACCTCGACTTCCCCAGCACCCCGTTCGTGCCGCAGATCGAGGGCGCGGCCTGGGAGCCGGAGGCCGGCATCCGCCGCGCGGGCATCACCTCGATCGGCGGCGGCGGCTACAACGCCCACCTGCTGCTGGAGGAGGCGCCGGCGCCCGCCGAGCGCGCTCCCGAGGAGGCGGGCCGGCCGCGGCTGGCCACCCTGTCCGCCCTGGACGACGACGCGCTGGGCCGCCAGCGCACCCGCCTCAAGGAGTGGCTGGAGGCGAACCCCGGCCTGCGCCTGGACGACGTGTGCTTCACCCTCAACCTCGGCCGCAAGGTGATGGCCCGCCGGTGGGCGGCCGTGGTCCGCAGCCGCGAGGAGCTGATCGCGGCGCTGTCCGACGACGCCGCCCGCGGCGCGGCCACCACGACCGCCGCCGCCCCGCGGACCGACCCGGGCGCCTTCTCGCGCAACGACAGCGGGATCGTGCCGGCGGGCCGGGACCACGAGGCGCTGTCCGACCTGGCCGCCGCCTGGGTGACCGGCCAGCAGGTGGACTTCGACGCCCTGCACCTCGGGGAGGCCGGCCGCCGCGTGCCGCTGCCCACCTACCCGTTCCAGCCCCGCCGGTTCTGGCGTACGGACTGGTGACCATGAGCACACCGGCACTGGACACCTTGGACCTGGGAGACCCGGCCACCTTCGCGGACCACGACCTCGTCGGGTTCTGGCGCACCCTGCGGGACACCGCACCGATGCACTGGAACCCGCCGGTCGGCGGCCGCCGGGGGTTCTGGGTGCTCTCCCGCTACGACGACATCATGGCCACCTACCGGGACAACGTGAACTTCACGTCCCAGCGCGGCAACGTGCTCGTCACCCTCCTGGAGGGCGGCGACGCCGGGGCCGGCCGGATGCTGGCCGTCACCGACGGACCCCGGCACCTGGAACTGCGCAAGATCCTCCAGCGGGTGCTCTCGCCGAGGGTGCTCGACGAGGTCGCGCAGACCGTCCGGGTCAACACCCGGCAGTGGATCCGCGAGGCGGTCGAGTCCGGCGGCTGCGACTTCGCGGAGCAGATCGCCAGCCGGATCCCGATGACCACGATCTCGAACCTGCTCGGCGTGCCCGAGCGGGACCGGGACTACCTGCTCTCCCTGACCAAGACCGCGCTCTCGGCGGACGACGAGGACGTCGACGAGGTCGACTCCGAGATGGCCCGCAACGAGATCCTGATGTACTTCATGGACATCGTCGAGGAGCGGCGCGAGTCACCGGGCGAGGACGTCATCAGCATGCTGATCGGCAGCGCCATCGACGGGGTGCCGCTGACCGACGAGGACGTCGTGCTGAACTGCTACAGCCTGATCATCGGGGGCGACGAGACCAGCCGGCTGACGATGATCGACTGCGTCCGCACCCTCGCGGCCCAGCCCGAGCAGTGGCGGCGGCTCAAGCAGGGCGAGGTCGCCGTCGAGACCGCCGTGGACGAGGTGCTGCGCTGGGCCTCGCCCACCATGCACTTCGGGCGCAGCGTCGAGCGGGAGACCGAACTGCACGGCGTGCGGCTGCGGAAGGGCGACATCGTCACCCTGTGGCACGCCTCCGGCAACCGCGACGAGCGGGTCTTCGCGCGGCCCGAGGAGTTCGACCTCGGCCGCACCCCCAACAAGCACCTGGCCTTCGGCTACGGCCCGCACTTCTGCGTCGGCTCGTACCTGGCCAAGGTGGAGATCGCCGAACTGCTCAAGGCCCTGCGGGACTTCACCGTCGGCTTCGAGCAGACCGACGAGGCGCTGCCCATCCGGTCCAACTTCCTGACCGGGTTCTCCACCATGCCGGTGCGCTTCGATCCCGATCACTCCGGACTGAAAGAGGTCGACCGATGAGCGGCAACCCCTTCGACGGCGGGGAGGGCGACTGGCTGGTCGTCGTGAACGCCGACGAGCAGTACGCGCTGTGGCGGCCGCACCTGGCCGTCCCGGACGGCTGGCGGATCGTCCACTCCTGCCCGGACCGTGAGGGTGCCCTCGACTACGTCGAGCAGCACTTCACCACCGCGGTGGGAACGCCGGCGGCCTGACGGCGACCCGACGGCGACCACCACCCGAACCAGCGACCGCAGGAGTGCGGATGAACATCTACATGTCAGGACAAGGGGCGTTCGCGGTTCAGGTCGCGGAAGCCCTCCTGGACAACGGTCACAAGATCGTCGGCGCGGCCGCGCCCCGGCTGCGCAAGGGCAAGTCCGACGAGAGCGACGCGATGGCCTGGGACCGCCTGCGCGCCTGGGCGTTCCCCCGGGACATCCCCTGGACGGACTCGGCCGAACTGCGCGCGATGCACATCCCGGACGGGGTGGACATCATCGTCGCCGCGCACTCGCACGCCTTCCTCGGCCGCAACACGCGCGCCAGGGCCACCGTCGCCACCATCGGGTACCACCCCAGCCTGCTGCCGCTGCACCGCGGCCGGGACGCGATCCGATGGACCATCCGCGACGGCGACAAGGTGACGGGCGGGAGCGTCTACCACCTCACCGAGCGCACCGACGGCGGCCCGCTCGCCGCCCAGGAGCACCTGTTCGTGCCCCCGGGCTCGACCGCGCAGAGCCTGTGGCGCGACCACCTGGCTCCGCTGGGCGTGCGACTGCTGCTGAAGGTGGTCGCCGACCTCGCCGCGGACCGGCGCATCGAGGTCCCCCAGGACGAGAAGCTGGCGACCTGGGAACCCGCGATGGACACCCAGCCGCTGTTCAAGCCGGAACTGATCGCCCTGCCCGGCAACACCCGGGTCGACAGCAACAAGTGGGCGCTGCACGAGGGGTGACAACCGGGCCCGACGACCGAACGGAATCGATCCGGTCGACTCAGCAGGTGTCCCCGGGTGTTCGGCACTCCGGGGGCACCTGCCGCGGCGCCTCCCTCGGCCGCCGCCGTCCCGCGCGCGACACCCCCTCCCGCCCGGGAGGGGGCCGGGAAGCGGCGCGGCCCGACACCGGCGCCGTGCCCGAAGCTACGATGGTTCCCCGGCGGCCGACCCCGTGCACCAGCGCCGCCCGAACCGGCAGTGGTGACGCAGGAGGCCAGGTGGCGCAGGAGGCGGAGATGGCGGGAGCCGGGGCGAGTTCGCTCGCCGAGAAGATCGAGACGCTGTTCCGCACGGTCCGGCGCCCCAACCGGGAGCAGTACAGCAACGAGGACGTGGCGCGCGCCTGCCGCGAGGCCACCGGCGAGACCTTCTCGGCCACCTACCTGTGGCAGCTGCGCACCGGCAGGCGCGACAACCCGACCAAACGTCACCTGGAAGCCCTGGCAGGGTTCTTCCAGGTCTCGCCCGCCTACTTCTTCGACGACCGCTCCGAGGAGATCCTCGCCGAACTCGCCGTCCTGGAGGCGCTGCGGGACGCCGGCGTCCGGAACATGGCGCTGCGGGCGGTGGAACTCTCGCCCGAAGCCCTGGACACGGTCTCCGATGTGATCGAGACTATCGCTCGCCGGGAGGCTGCCAGGGGCAAACCCTCCCGGTGAGCACGACGCGGTGCCACCGGGAGGCACCCCGCGACGGCTGACCGGCCACGCCGGCCCCGGCGGACAGGTGAGGCGCGCATTGCGGTGGATCCGACGGCACGGCGGACTGATGCGGCGCTGCCGCGCGATCAGCGACTCGCTCGAACTCCCCGACCCGTTCGACGCCGCCGAGCTCGTCGCCCGCCTCGCCCGCGACCGCGGCCGGCCCATCGACCTGATCGCCGTACCCGCACGGCCCGGGGCTCCGTGCGGACTGCTGGTGACGACCGGTCAGGCCGACTACATCGTCTACGCCGAGGACACCAGCGAGGTGCACCGCCAGCACATCCTGGTGCACGAGTACGCCCACCTCCTGCTGGGCCACACCGACGGCACCCCGGCCGACCCGGGACTCACCCGCGGCCTGCTGCCGCACCTCTCCCCGGCACTGATCGGGAAGGTCCTGGGACGCACCGTCTACCTCGAACCGCAGGAGCAGGAGGCCGAATTGCTCGCCTCGCTGATCCTCAAGCGCGCCCTGCTGCCCGGCGGCCGGCCGTCCGGCGCGGAGCCCCGCGACGCCGAGTGGGCGCACCGGCTCTCCCCCCTGCTGGGCACCCGCCGCCCGACCGGCCCGCATGACTGACCCCGTCCTCGCCCTCGCCGCGGCCTTCCTGCTCGGCCTGGGCACCTACCGCTTCCTCGCGGGCCGGCGCCGCGGGCGCTCGCCGGCCCTGCGCTTCACCTGCTGCTTCGCCTGGTGCTTCGGTGCCTTCCTGGCGCTGACGGCCGCCCGGGGCAGGGTGGACATCGACCACGGAACCGGCCTGGCGGGCCTGTCCGGCATGCTCACCGACCACCTCAGGACGGGCTCCGCCGGATTCCTCGCACTGACCGCCGTCGCGCTGCGCCGCCCCGAGGCCGACGCCCGCGCGCTGCGCCGCCGCTGCGTCGGCACCGCCCTCGCGGTCCTCGCCGCGACCGTCCTGTTCCTGCTCGCCCGGCCCCGGGAGGACGGCGGCCAACTGGTGGCCACCGGCGCCCTCGGCCCCGTGGCGCTGGCCGGCTACGACCTGGTCATCACCGGCTACGTGGTCGGCTGCCTGGTCACCCTGCTGCGCCGGACGACGCACTGGACCCGCCGGGCCGACGACACGGCCCTGCGCACGGCCCTCGGCCTGGTCACCCTCACCACCGCCGTCGGCCTGATCTGGGCCGCTTGGGGCCTCGACGACGTCCTCGGCGCCCTGCGCACGGGCCGTCAGCTGACCACCGAGGACCCCGTCTCGCTGGCGCTCGGACGCGTGTGCGCGATCCTGCTGCTGGCCGGCGCCACCACGCTGCTGTGGGCGCGCGCCGGGCGCGCCGCCCGGCGGTGGCGGGCCGCGTACCGCGGCTTCCGGTCGCTCGGGCCGCTGTGGCGGGCTCTGCACGCGGCCTTCCCGCAGATCGCCCTCACCACGGGCCGGATCACCCCGGGCCGGATCACCGCGGGCCGGATGCCACCCGCCGACGCCGAACTCGCCCTCTACCGGCGGGTCATCGAGATCCGGGACGGGCTGCTGATCCTGCGTCGCTACCGCACGGCCGAGGACTCCTCCGCCCCCGGCGTCTCCTCCGCCGATGCCGATGCCGACGCCGACGCCGACACCGACGCCGACACCGACGCCGCCGCGCGGGCCGAGGCCGTCCGGATCGCCGCCGCCCTGCGCCGCGCCCGCACCCGGGCTCCCGACGGCCCCCTCCGCGGCGGCCCGCCGCCGGCCGAACCGCACCTGCCGCACACCGGCGGCCTGGAGGCCGAGACCCGCTGGCTGGGGCAGATCGCCCGGGCGCTGCGGACCCTGCCACCGCTGCCGACCGGCCCGGCGGCGGACTGGAGCCCGGACGCCGCGCCTTCCGCTCCTTAATCGGCTTTTCCCGGAATCCGATTCGGCATTTCCGATTCACCGACCCGACGACAACTTGACCACAACAAGGCCGAGTTATTCCGCTGAAAAAATCTGACGAACAGCCAGGCGGAAAGAGTGGAAATGTCCCGAAGGCCGCTCCCCCTCGGCCGCTCCGCGCCCGGGAACCGTCCACCCCCGCCCCGGCGTCCCGCTTCCGGGGCACGTCGGTGACCGCCCGTGGCCCCACTGCCGCCCGGACCGCGCCGCCTCCATCCATGACACCCCGGGTGACCAGCACCGACGACCAGGAGATGGGATGCCCGCCACTCGTCGCGGCGTCGCATCGAAGCTGTCGGTCACCGTTCGCCGCCGCCACCCGGGGGCGAGAACCCACCGCGGCAGCCCTTCAGGCCTGTGACTTCCGCCACAGTGCATCAAGTGGTTTGTCCGGTTTTACCTGCGCTGCTCCCCTTCTGACGACGCATCGACACGGGCATGCATCCTGGCGGATTTCTCATGAACCTTTGACACCTGATTAAGCGTCCATAAAGATCCGCTCAAACTTCGCCCACATATCGGAAGTCGGAGCTTACGCACAGTGAGAACAGCAGCAAGACGGTCGGGCAGTCTGCTCGCCGCGGCACTCGCCGCGGTCGCCCTGACCGCGACCGCGGTGGTGCCGGCCGCCGCCGCGACCGGCGGAACGCCACCGCCCGGCCTGACGGGCTCCCAGGACACCGCCGAGAGCCTGGCCGTCAAGGAGGCCGCCCACAGCGGCAAGCCGGTCGAGGTACTCGCCAAGCGCAGCGAGACCAGTGACACCGTCGCCCAGCCCGACGGCAAGCTGAAGACCACCACCTACGTCCAGCCCAAGCGGGTGCGCAAGAACGGCGCCTGGGTGGACCTCGACCCGACGCTGCAGGCACTGCCCGGCGGCGCCGTCGCCCCCAAGGGGTCCACCGCCGACCTGCGGTTCTCCGGCGGTGGCAGCGAACCGCTGGTCACGATGGCCCGGGCCGGCAAGGAGCTGAAGCTCAGCTGGCCGAAGCCGCTGCCCAAGCCGAAGGTCAACGGCGCGACCGCCGAGTACGCGTCGATCCTGCCGGACGTGGACCTGCGGCTGTCCGCCACCAAGACCGGGTTCACCCAGGTCGTCGTGGTGCACACCGCCGAGGCCGCCAAGAACCCCGAGCTGGACCAGCTCCGGCTCGGCCTGCAGGGCACCGGCCTGACGGTCAGCCAGGAGGCGGACGGCACGCTCAAGGCGAAGGACCCGTCCGGCGGCGGCACCGTCTTCGAGGCGCCCGTCCCGGTGATGTGGGACTCCTCCAAGCCGGCCGCCGTCACGCCGGACGCCCCGGCGACCGCCACGCCGAACGCCCCGGCCGCCGCCCCGAAGACGTTCAAGGCCGCCCCGCAGGCGGCGCCGCAGGCCGAGGCCCCCGCCCCGGGCGCTCCCGCCGCCGGTCGGAACGACCTCGCCGCCGCCGGCTACGGCGACCTGCCCGGCGAGGGCGCCAAGATGACCCGGCTCAAGGTCGACCTGCCCAAGGACGGCCTGGTCCTGTCGCCCGACCAGGGCATGCTGGACGCCGCGGACACCGTCTACCCGGTGATGATCGACCCGGCGTGGAACACCCCGCACGCCGGTGACTGGGCGGGCGTCTCGCGCAGCTACCCGAACCAGGCGTACTGGCACTTCACGTACAACAGCAGCTACGTCCACGACTGGGGCGTCGGCTACTGCGGCGACACCTCGCGGTGCGCGCCGACCGACGTGAAGCGGGCCTTCTTCCAGGTCTCCAACCCGTTCGTGGGCAAGCAGATCCTCAGCGCCACCTTCGGCACCTACGAGAGCTGGTCGTACTCCTGCGACGCCCGGCCCGTCGAGCTGTGGAACACCGGCTACATCTCCCCCGGCCTGAACTGGAACAGCCAGAACGCCTCCGGGTTCTGGAGCCGCTACCTGCAGACCATCAACACCGCGAAGGGCTGGAGCGGCAGCTGCCCCGGCGGCTGGCTGGAGTACGGCCAGGACGGCGCGGTGCGCAACCTGGTCCAGGACGCCGCCAACTGGGGCTGGCCGACCATCAGTTTCGGTCTGAAGGCCCAGAACGAGGGCGACACCCTCGCCTGGAAGCGCTTCACCGACGACGCCTACCTGTCGGTGTACTACAACCTGCGGCCCAACCAGATCCCGATGTCCGACATGACGATGTCGCCGGGCTCGGTCTGCCAGTACCCGGGCATCAAGATCAACAAGATGCCGCAGGTCACCACCCGGGCGAGCGACCCGGACGGCGAGGCCATCGGCGTGCAGTTCGCGGTCGGCTGGGACGACGGCAGCGGCCTGCGCCGCCGCTGGTGGTCCACCGGCTCGGAGGACGCCGCACCGGGGTGGGACACCTTCAAGGCCTCCGGCTCGATGTTCTCCTGGCCGCTGCCCACCGGCCTGCCGCAGAACCTCCAGCTCGACTGGGAGGCCCGCGCCTGGGACGGCGCGCAGTGGGGGCCGTGGTCCTCCGACGGTGACCCGACCGGCTGCTACTTCATCGTCGACACCTCCGCACCGGACGGCCCGGCGATCACCTCGGACGCCTACCCGGGCTCCAAGGACGCCACCGCCGCGCTCCCCTGGACCGACGGCGTCGGCAAGAACGGCTACTTCACCCTGAAGTCGGCCGCGACCGACGTGGTCAAGTACCAGTGGGGCCTGGACACCTCGCCGTCCGCGGCGAACGAGATCGCCACCGGCGGCGGCGCCGCACAGACCGTCCGCGTCCAGCCGCAGACCGCCGGCGTGCACTTCCTCTCCGCCCGGGCCGTCGACGGCGCGGGCAACGCCTCGCAGCCCGAGACGTACTACTTCAACGTGCTCTCCGGCCAGACCCAGCGCACCGGCTGGTCGATGGACGACGCCGCCGGCGGCACCTCCGTCGCCGGCACCGGCGGCAGCTTCGAGGCCACCCTCGGCTCCGGCACCACCCCCGGGGCGCCCGGTCACCTCGCCGAGGGCCTCGCCTTCGACGGCACCGCCAACGGCTACGCCGAGACCCAGGGCACGGTGCTGAACACCACCCGCGGCTTCGCCGTCTCCGCCTGGGTCAACCTCGCCGAGAACACCCGCAACCGGGTCGCCGTCAGTGAGAACGGCAACTCCGCGGCCCGCTTCGCCCTCGGCACCTTCGGCGGCAAGTGGAGCATGTGGACGTCCAGCCGGGACAACCCCACCGACTACGCCCTCGAAGCGGCGAGCTCCGACGCCCCCGTGGTGCTCGGCCAGTGGACCCACCTGGTCGGCGTCTACGACCCGGTGGCGAAGACCAGCACCCTGTACGTCAACGGCGTGCCCGGCACCCCGGTGAACGTGGTCGCCAACTGGGACGTCCACGGCGCGCTGGAGTTCGGCCGCTCCAAGTACTTCGGCAACTGGACCGACCCGTGGAAGGGCTCGGTCGACGAGGTCCGGCTCTGGGACCGCTCCCTGAGCAAGGCCGAGGCCGCCGACGTCGCCGCCGACAAGCAGCTCGCCACCGGCCTGCCCGCCACGTCGGTCTGGCACCTGGACGGCGCCTCCGCCAAGCCGGTCGGCACCGCCGAGACCGACAACCTGACCGCCTACAGCGGCGTCGCACTCGGCCGGCCCGGCATCGCCGACAAGGCGATCCACCTGGACGGCGTCGACGACTACCTGCGCGGCACCCGCCCGCAGGTCGACGGCAGCCGGGACTTCTCGGTCTCCGCGTGGGTCAAGCTGCCCGCGCCGACCCCCGGTGACACCACCGCGAAGATCGCCGTCACCCAGATCGGCCAGCACAACAGCGAGTTCTCGCTGTACTACTCCACCTACTGGAAGCGCTGGATCTTCGGCCGCTACAAGGAGGACACCTCCGCCGACACCCTGGTCCGCACCTGGCAGCCCGACTGCACCCCGGGCACCCAGATCAACGGCGCGCCCTGCTTCGCCGGCACCACCGGCGAGTGGACCCACCTGCTGGGCGTCTCCGACACCGCCGCCAAGAAGCTGCGCTTCTACATCAACGGCTTCCTGGTCGGCGAGTCCGACTACACCCAGAACGCGCCGTGGGCCAACCCCGGCCCGCTGCAGATCGGTGCCGTCAACCGCGAGGGCGCCAACGGCGAGTTCTTCGGCGGCGACATCGACGACGTGCGCCTCTACGACCGCGTCGTCACCGGCCCCGAGGCCAGCGCGATGGTCCAGCAGCGCCCGCAGCTGGCCGGCCGCTGGAAGCTCTCCTCGGCCACCGGCACCCCGGCCGTCACCCCGGACGAGGGCCCGGCCAAGGCCGGCGCCCAGCTCGGCGGCGGCGCCTCGATCAAGGCCGACGGCGGCGTGCTGCCCGCCCCCGGCACCCTGCTGCTGGACGGCTCCACCGGCTACGCGGCCACCGGCTCCGTCCCGCTGCACACCGGCCAGAGCTTCACCCTGGCCGGCTGGGCGAACACCGCGGGCGTCCCGACCCGGGACATGACGGTGCTGTCCGTCGCCGGCGCCAACAACAGCGCGGTCACCCTGCGCTGGCACACCCTGGGCAAGGACGCCAACGGCCAGCCCACCGGCCAGTGGCAGGCCGAGGTGCGCGACTCCGACGCCACCGGCGCGGTCCGCACCCTGACCGCCCACACCCCGGCCACCTCCGTCCTGGAGAACTGGACGCACCTGGCGGTCAGTTACGACGCCTTCGCGGACCGGCTCGCCCTGTACGTCGGCGGCCAGATCGAGAACCAGGGCTGCCCGGACGGTTCGACCGGCTGCACCCCGCACATCTCCTGGACCGGCGCCCCGCAGCCCTACGAGGCGACGGGCGGCGTGCAGTTCGGCCGCAACCGGGCGGCCGGCGCGTGGGGCGAGTACTTCTCCGGTGAGCTGGACGACGTCTGGCTGTACCAGGGCGTACTGAGCCCCGCGCAGATCACCAAGCTCGCCGACTACAACGTCGAGCTGAACACCTCCACCGGGGTCTGATTCCCCCCTCCGTTTCGCGGGCCGGGCGGCTTCCTGCCGCCCGGCCCGTGGTCCGTCACACCCGTTTTCTCCCAGAGGAGTTGTCCCACCCATGAGCAGGAAGAGGTCGGTGCCGCGGCCGACCCGCACCAGAATGTCCGCGATCATCGCGGGCACCCTGGTCGGGTCGCTGCTGCCGGCACTGCCGCTGGCCGCCGTCGCGGCGGCCGCGGAACCGTACACCAAGCCGTCCGCGGTCTCACCCGAGAAGCCCGTCAAGGGCTCCGACGCCAAGGCCAAGGGCCGCAAGGCCGACACCACCGTCAGCAGGACGGACGGCAAGCAGGGCGCCCTGCCCGGCGCGGGCAGCGCCACCGTCGACGTGCCCGGCGAGAAGGGCAAGGCCGTCAAGGCCGGCAAGCTGCCGGTCGCGCTCTCGTCCTCGGGCGCGGCGGGCAAGGCCAAGGTCGAGCTGCTCGGCCAGGACGCCGCCGCCAAGGCCGGCATCAACGGCGTCCTGCTGACCGTCACGGGCGCCGACGAGAACAGCGGCCTGGCCGTCGACTACTCGTCCTTCGCCCAGGCGGCCGGCTCCGGCTTCGGCTCGCGGCTGAAGCTGGTCCGCCTGCCCGAGTGCGCGCTCACCACGCCCGACCTGCCCGAATGCCGGGTGCAGACCCCGCTGCCGGGCGGCAACGACGTGGCGAAGCAGACCGTCGCCGCCGACGCCCTGACCACGGCCCCGGCCGGGTCGATGCGCCTGCAGTCCGCGCCGGGGGCGATGGTGCTGGCGGCCACCACCGGCAGCGCCGGACCGAGCGGCGACTACAGGGCGACGCCGCTGTCGAGCGCGTCTTCCTGGTCGACGGCGCTGAACAGCGGCGCGTTCACCTGGTCCTACGACATGCCGCTCACGGCGATGCCGGGCGGGCTGACCCCGAAGGTCGGTCTGTCCTACAACTCCGGTGCGATCGACGGCCGCACGGCCAACAGCAACAACCAGGCCTCCTGGGCCGGTGACGGCTTCGACCTGTCGCCGGGCTTCGTCGAGCGCAGCTACAAGGCCTGCGCCGACGACGGGGCGCCCAAGACCGGCACCAACAACCCGGGCGACCTGTGCTGGGGGACGGACAACGCCACCATCAGCTTCGCGGGGCACTCGGGTGAGCTGATCCCGGTCTCCGGCGACGAGTGGCGGATCAAGAACGACGACGCCACCAAGGTCGTGCGCGTCCGCGACACCGGCCGCGGCAACGGCGACAACGACGGCGAGTACTTCCGCGCCACCACCACCGACGGCACCACCTACTACTTCGGCTACAACCGCCTGCCGAACTGGTCGGCGGGCAAGCCGGAGACCAAGTCCGTCTACACCGTGCCCGTCTACGGCAACAACGCGGGCGAGCCCTGCAACGGCGCCGACTTCGCGTCCTCGTGGTGCCAGCAGGGCTGGCGGTGGAACCTGGACCTGGTGGTCGACGCCCACGGCAACGACATCACCTACTGGTACACCCCCGAGACCAACAACTACGGCCGCAACCTGAAGTCCACGGACCGCACCCCGTACATCCGGGGCGGGCGCCTGGACCACATCGAGTACGGCCAGCAGCAGGGCGACCTGTACTCGGCCACCGTCAAGCCGATGGGCCGGGTCGACTTCGGCACCGCCGAACGCTGCCTGGAGACCGGCGCGGGCGTGTGCGACCCGGCGAAGATCGACGCCAACCGGCAGTACTGGTACGACACCCCGTGGGACCAGAACTGCAAGGACGGCACCGACTGCACAACGCAGTACTCGCCGACCTTCTTCACCCGCACCCGCCTCACCCAGGTCCTCGCCAAGACCCTTCAGGCCGACGGAAGTTACGCCACCGTCGACACCTGGGACCTGACCCACAAGTGGGGTACCGCCGACTTCGACTACCAGCTCCTGCTGGACTCGATCAAGCACACCGGGTCCTCCGCGTCCCCGTCCGTCGCACTGCCGAAGACCACCCTCGCCTACAAGCAGATGGCCAACCGGCTCGACAAGGTCGGCGACGGCCGGATGCCGTTCATCAAGCAGCGGCTCGGCACCGTCACCGACGAACAGGGCGGCCAGCTCGACGTCAACTACTCGGCCGCGGCCTGCGACTGGAACAACCTGCCCACCCCGCAGTCCAACACCACCCGCTGCTTCCCGCAGATGTACCAGGCCTCCGACGAGACCCCGGTCACCACGGAGTGGTTCAACAAGTACGTCGTCGACGCGGTCATCGCCACCGACCGCACCGGCGGCGCACCCGACATGGTCACCCACTACACCTACCTCGGCGACGCCGCCTGGCACTTCGACGACGAGGACGGCCTGACCAAGGACAAGCTCAAGACCTGGTCCCAGTGGCGCGGCTACGCCCGCACCCGGGTCGAGACCGGTGGCGTCACCGGCATGACCACCCAGGCCGACCACTGGTTCCTGCGCGGCATGGACCAGGACCGCAACAACCCCGCTGACAAGAACAGCAAGCGCACCGTCACCGTCGACGACGGCCAGGGCACCGTCCTGACCGACGACCAGGCGTGGGCCGGCGTCGAGTACCGCACCGAGCAGTACGACAAGCCCGGCGGCGTGATCCTCTCCACGTCGGTCAACACCCCGTGGAAGAAGGAGACCGCCAAGCGCTCCAACACGTGGGGCACCACCACCGCCAATATCATCGGCATATCCGTCAAGCGGGGCTTCACCTCGCTCGACCAGGGCGCCGGATCGGCGTGGCGCGAGACCCGCACCAACACCTCGTTCGACGGCTACGGCCGGGTCACGCAGGTCGAAGCCCTCGGTGACACCGCCACCGCCGACGACGACAAGTGCACGCGCAAGACCTACGCCGACAACACGGCGGGCTGGCTGTTGACCGGAACCGTCCGGACCGAGACGGTGGCCGCCGACTGCGCCGCCACCGTCGGTCGCGAGACCCGGGCCGACGGCACCTCGGCCGTCCTGTCCGACATCCGGGTCCGCTACGACGGCCAGGCGTTCGGCGCGGCGCCCACCAAGGGCGACGCCACCCTGACCGAGACCCTCAAGTCGCAGACCGGCAGCAGCGCCACGTACCTGGACAGCTCGGCTGCCTACGACGTGTACGGGCGCAAGCTGACCACCGTCAGCCTCTCCTCCACAACCGTCTTCGACACGACCGGCGTGTCGGCACCCGTCACCACCGCGTCCTCGTCCGCGCCGGCCGCCACCACCGCCTACACGCCGGCCACTGGACGCCCCACCAAGTCGACCACCACCACGCCGCCGGCCGTCGTGGGCAATGCGGCCACCGCGCAGACCACGACCGTCGAGTACGACCTCCTGCGCGGCCTGAGCACCGCCACCGTCGATGCCAACAACCGACGCACCGACCTGCTCCAGGACGCCCTCGGACGTTCGCTGAAGGTCTGGCTCCCCAATCGCTCGAAGGCCACCGGCCAGAGCCCGAACCACGAGTTCGCCTACTCGGTGGCGGACGGGCAGATCACCGCCGTCACCACCAGGACGCTGAACAGCGACGGCAGCCAGCAGACGGGCTACACGCTCTTCGACGGCTTCGGCCGGGTGCGGCAGGTCCAGTCCGCCGGGGACAACGGCGGCCGCCTCCTGACCGACACCTTCTACGACGAGCGCGGCCAGGCCGCCCTCAGCTACGCGCCGTACTACGCCACGGGTGCGCCTTCGGCGACCTTGTTCAAGATCGAGGACGCCACCGGCGTCGAGACCCAGACCGCCAACACCTACGACGGCCTCGGGCGGGTCACCAGATCCACCACCCTGGCCGGCAACGGCGTCGGCACTCCCATCGCCACCACGCTGACCGAATACGGTGGCGACCGGGTCACCGTCACCCCGCCCACCGGCGGCACCCCGACGACCACCGTCACCGACGCCGCCGGACGTACGACCGAGCTGCGCCAGTACAAGTCCCGGACCCCGACCGGCGCCTACGACGCCACCAAGTACACCTACGACGCGGCAGACCACCTCACCAAGCTGACCGACCCGTCCGGCACGGTCTGGACCTGGGGCTACGACCAGCGCGGCCGGCAGACCCGATCGGTCGACCCGGACAGCGGGACCTCGGTCAAGACGTACAACGACCGCAGCGAACTCGTCAGCATGACGGACGGCCGCGGCAAGACCGTCGCGTACAGCTACGACAACCTCTCCCGCCAGACCGAGACCCGCGACGGCTCGGCGAGCGGCCCACTGCTGACGGCCCAGACCTGGGACCCGTCCGGGAACAAGGGGATGCCCGCGTCCTCGACCCGCTACAGCACGGTCAACGGCACGACGTACCCGTACACGACGACCTACTCGCTCTACGACCCGCTGGGGCGGCCGACCCGCACGACGGTCAGCATCCCGTCCGTCCCCGGGCAGGAAGCACTCGCCGGCAACTACATCAGCGGCACGATCTACCGGCTCGACAACGAGGTGCAGAGCGTCAGCTACCCGGCCGCGGGCAACCTGCCCGCCGAATCCGTCGCCTTCACCTACGACCCGCTGCGCCGCCTCACCGCGGCCCAGGGCCTCAGCACCTACCTGACCGCTCAGACCTACAGCCTCACCGGCAAGCCGCTGCAGTCCACGTTGAGCAACGGAACCGCCGGCAAGGACATCTACGTCACCAACGGCTACGAGTGGGGCACTCAGCGCCTGGCCTCCAGCCGCACCGACCAGTACGGCATCGTCGGGGCCGCCCGCGCCGCCACGTACACGTACGACCAGGCCGGCAACGTCACCTCCGTCGCCGATGCCTCACGGCTCGGCACCGACCGCCAGTGCTTCCAGTACGACACCCTCGGACGGCTCACCGAGGCGTTCACCCCGAGCGGCACCAGCTGCCCGGCCACGCCCGACGGCGCCGCGCTCGGCGGCCCGGCCCCCTACCGGACCAGCTACACCTACAACCCCAACGGAACCCGGGCCACCGAAACCCGTCACGACCCGGGCGGCAACACCGCCCAGGACAGCACCACCACCTACACCTATCCGGCGCCCACGGCCGCCCAGCCCCACGCGCTCACCAGCACCAGCACGGTCACCGGAGCCGTCGGCGCTCCGGTCGTCCAGAGCTACGCCTACGACGCGGCGGGCAACACCAGCGCCCGGCACCTCAAGCCGGGTGGCGGCGGGACCAGCGACCAGGCGCTGACCTGGGACAGCCTGGGCAAGCTCCAGACGGTCACCGACTCCGTCACGTCGGGCACCGGCAGCACCAGCAGGACGACCGACTACGTGTACGACGCCGACGGCAACCGCTTGCTCGGCCACACCCTCGACGCCGCGAACCCGTCGGCCGAGAACTGGACCCTGTACCTCGGCAACAGCGAGCTCAACCTGGTCAAGGGCGCGGCGAAGCCCACGGCCACCCGCTACTACAAGCTGGGCGATTCCGCCGTAGCCGTCCGCACCGACGACGGCAAGGTCGCCTTCCAGGTCACCGACCACCACAAGACCGCCGAACTGAACGTCGACGCCGCGAGCGGCAACCTCGCCATGCGTCGGAGCACGCCGTTCGGTGGTCCCCGCGGTGCGTCCCCCAGCGCCTGGTCCGGGACCAGGGGATTCCTCGGAGGAACGCTCGAGGCCACCGGCCTCACCCACCTCGGGGCGCGCGACTACGACCCGGGCACCGGCCGGTTCGTCTCGGTCGACCCGGAACTCGACGTCACCGACCCGCAGTCCATGACGGGCTACGCCTACGGCAACAACAATCCGGAGACGCATTCCGACCCCACCGGCCGCCGCAATGACGACTACGGCCCGGGCTGCTACCGCGAATGCATCACCCAGACGGACAGGGTCAACTGCATATTCGTCCTGCTGAACCCCTGCTCGGGGGTTCAGCAGTCCACCCCCTCGACCAGCACGATGGCCAACCCGACGCCCCGAGCCGTCACGCCCAAGGTCACGAACACCAAGTTCCAGAGCATCCTTGACGAAATCTACCCCAAGCCCGAATACCAGTCGGTCACCGGAAGCGGAAAGGCGGCCGAAGCACTCAAGGAGGAGCTGCGGACCGGAAAGCAGACCAAGGGGAAATGGCATCTGGAGGACAATGCCGACCTGATGACCAGGCTCACCAAGCTGCTGGAGGGGGATCGGAAGGGACTCAAGGATTTCCAGCTCACCGACGACGAACGGAAGCTGGCGCTCAAGGAGGCCGAGGAGCTGTGGGACGCCCTCAACAACACGGAGGACAAGGCCGGAAACCTCACCAAATTCATGAAGAGCGACGAGCGGCTTCGAACCAAGCTGGTCAAAATGGGTGACATGGTGGTCGATGCCCCCGCTCTCCGCACCGTCAGCGGATCGACCTTCGAGGAACGCCCGTTCAAGGCCCCGACGCGCACCGGAGGGTCGAGGCTGTCCGGGATGATGGGGAAGATGGGGGCGGCCGGAGAGGTGCTGACTTTCGTGGACGGCCTGATCCAGTTCTTCAACATGGAGCAGACGTACGGTCAGTGCGAGAGGAACTGCGGACCAGCCTGAGCCACGACCTAGGATGAGAGCGTCGGCCCGGCCCGTTCGCCGGGCCGGGCCGGCGCTTTCGCTTCGGACCGCCCGGGCGGAAGACCGGATCAGGGGCGGTCGAACACCCTGTCATCGATAACGTTTCAAGCAGGTGGACGAGTGGAATCTGAACGCCAGAAGGCCGATGCCTGGGATGACCGACTGAGTTGGTCCTACGGATTGATCTCCGACAGCCGAACAGAGCGGGAAGCGGCCGCGGCCCACCTGGCGAGGAATCAGGAATACGTCCGGGCGGCACTCGACAGGTACAACCACCTTCTCCTTCAGAGCCATCACACGGCCGGACCTCAGCTCGATGCGGCAATGACGGAAGCACATGACGTCTGGGGCGCCGGTCAGGCACGCTCCTTCCCCGACTGCCTGTGGGAACGCCCTGTTCCGGCAGATCTCATGAACTGGCCGGGACTGCCCTACGCGCTGCTGTTCCTCGAATGGGAGGCACGGTACCCCGAGGACTGGACCCGGTCCGCCAAGGCCTGGGGGACGAAGCAGCAGCTGATCAAGGACTTGGCCTGCGCCCACCCCGACGACCGAGTCCGGGCGAAGCTCGTCGAACTCGTCGGGATCGTCGTTTCACGGCCGTACCGCTGCAAGGACCGCGAGTACGTCCGTCTCGCCAGGTCCGTCGACAGCGAGGACCTCCGGCGCGACATCGCGACCGCAGCCGAATCCGACGGCCCCTGGGCTCGAACTCACGCGGGCTATGTGCAGTGGATGCTCGATCACCCCGAGATCCCGAACACCCGCCACGTCTGGCGCACCTGGCTTGCCTCGACGCCGGGGGACTGATGCCCTGACATCAAGCGGAGACCTTTCCGCCCCCCGGAACTCCGGTACGCGCCAAGGGGCTTGGTGCCACGCCCGGCGAGGGTGGGGCACCACGGCGGGGTCGTCCGCAGAGGTCCCCGACCGCACCCCGCGGTCGGAGACCTCTGCGTGCTCCGCCCTGTCGACCCCGCCGGAAGCCCCCGACGGGAGCCGTCGCCGGGAGCCGCCCGCCTTGACGGTGGCGGGCCGGATCCACCAGGGTGTGCTCCACTCCCTCGCACCGCTGTCCCATCGGCACTCCCCACCCGGAGACGGCATGCGTGCACCCAGCCCCGGTCATCCCCGACCCACCCGCCGGATCCGCTCCCCAGGGTCGACCTGGTCCTCAACGGGGCGTTCGACTCGTACCCGTGGATCTGGACCTGCGACCCCGGTGTCTCGCCCAGTCACATCCCGCACGACCACTACGTGTCGGGCCGTCCGACCGCCGAGGGCACCGCGGGCTGCGCCCAGCGGGTGCGGGTGCTGCCGAACTCGGCCTACACGCTCCGCGCCACGGTGCGCGGCGCGTTCGCCTTCGTCGGCGTCACCGGAGCGGGCGGCGAGAGCGCCTCCAGCTGGTCGAGCGAGGGCAGTTGGAACGATCTCTCGGTGCCGGTCAGCACCGGGCCGGACACCACCGAGCTGACGGTCTACTTCCACGGCTGGTACGAGCAGGCGTCCTACGACGTCCGGCGGGTGTCCTTCATCGGCCCCGGGTACGAACCGCTGCCGTGCGGCGGGGCGGACACCCCGTCGCCGACGGCGACCGACGGCACCGCGTCCGCCTCGCTGTCCCCCACCTGCCGGCGCACGTACCTCCCCTGACGGCCGCACCGCCCCTGCGCCGTCCGACCGTCACACCTTCCTCGGGGGCCGGGCCCCGACCACGCCTGTGGCCGGGGCCCGGCCTCTCCGGTCAGATCGGCAGGTTCCAGCCCGGTCCGTCCTCGCTTCCGATCCAGACCCGCTGCCCGGTCGGCGAGACGGTGAGGCCGAAGCCCTCCTGGTGCGGCTCGCCGGCCCGCTGCCAGGCTTCGACGGCGCTCTCCACCTGGTCCCAGAGCCGGAGCGGGCCGCGCTGCACCACGGTCCACCCGCCACCGGGGACGGGCGCGGTCCGGGCCTGCGATCCGGTGGCCACGTCCCAGAGGATCTGGTGCCCAACGGCTCCCATCCGTTCGGCCGAGGGCGCCGCGAGCTGGGCGACCCAGCTGCCGGTCCAGGTGCTGATGATCTCGGGGTCGATCCGGGACGGGCGCTCGTCCCCCGGGAGCAGGGAGATGCTCTGGCGCGGCGGTCGGTCGTGCGGGCGGGCGATCATGAAGCTGGTCCAGCCGGGCATGAACCGCCCCGTTCCCTCGCCGGGGGCCGTCAGGACCAGGCGCACGAGCCCGAAACCGAACCCCCACCCGGACAGGGTCGCCAGGATGACGCCGCCGGGCTTCACCTGGTGCAGCCAGCCGGGCGGCAGGTACCGGACGGCGCAGGTGGCGATCAGCCGGTCGTACGCACCCTCGCCGCCCTCCGGGTCGCCGAGCAGCCCGTCGCCGATCACCAGCCGGGGAGCGAACCCGGCCGCCCCGATCGCGGCGGCGGCACGCTCGGCCACCAGCGGGTCGTACTCGATGCTGGTCAGGTTGGCGTCCCCGAGGCGATGCGCGCCGAGGGCGGTCGAGTAGCCGGTGCCCGTGCCGATCTCCAGCACCCGGTGCCCGGCTACGGCATCGAGCTGCTGCCACATGCCCAGCACCAGGGACGGCAGGGTGGACGACGACGACGGCGTCCCGGTCACGGTGCCCCCGGTCACGTCCTCGGGGCGGACGTGACCGTCGAGTTGGGTGATCAGCGTCTCGTTCGCGTAGACCTGCCTCAGCCATCCGGGGTCGGTCCGGTGCACGGGCCGGTACGCGGTCGGATTGCTGCCCGGGACCGGCACGAAGAACGACCCGACGAACAACTCCCGCGGCACGGCGAGCGCGGCGGCCCGCCACGCCGGGTCGCTGATCGCGTCATCCCCGGTGAGGCCGTCCACCAGGGCGGCGCGGAGCCGGTCCGATGTGCTCATGATTCGATGTCCTTCTCCGGGAGGTCGGCGATGGCAGAGCGGAGCGGCTCCACGGCCGGCACCGGGGAAACCCACGCCGCCCGGAAAATCCGCTGGCGCAATGCTCGCGGAGGATCGACCCTGGTCAGCGTGTCAGAACCCAAGTATGAGATCCGCGCCCTCCACACCGCCTCCACGGTAACCGTCTACCAGGCGTACGCGCCGGAGATCGGGCTGCCCGCCGCACGGGACGGCCGCTTTCCGGCGGCGTGGAAGCGGGACCGGATGACGTGGATCAAGCCGTCGTTCCTCTGGATGATGTACCGCTGCGGATGGGCGACCAAGGAGGGGCAGGAGACCGTCCTCGCGATCGAGATCACCCGCGAGGGCTTCGAATGGGCCCTGGAGAACAGCTGCCTTTCCCACTACAAGCACGGGCTGCACCCCGACCAGGCCGCCTGGAAGCGGGACTTGAGGCGGTCGCCGGCCCGCGTGCAGTGGGATCCCGAACGCGGCCTGCATCTGGAGCCGCTGCCCCATCGGTCGCTTCAGCTCGGCCTCACCGGCGAGGCCACCGAGCGCTATGCGGACGAGTGGATCGTCTCGGTGGAGGACGTCACCGCACTCGCGCACACGATCCACTCCCACGTGCGGGCCGGGGAGTTGGAGCACGCCCGGCAGCTCCTGCCCGCCGAACGCCCGTACCCGTCGGGCGACACCCTGCTGACCCACCTGGGCGCCTGAGCCCGGCCTATGTCGTGTACCGAGTTCCCGGTCAGCCCTGGCCCGGCAACTCGCCGTCTTGGACGGCCGCAACGAATGCTTCCCAAGAAGCGGCCGGGAAGACGAGGGACGGGCCGCCGGGGTCCTTGGAGTCACGCACGGGGACGAGGCCGGGGAACCCGGGGGCCACCTCGATGCAGTCGCCGCCGTTGGGAGCGCTGTAGCTGCTCTTCCGCCAGACCAACATCATGCAGGGAACTCACCCTCCCGGATCGCGGCGACGAAGGAGCCCCACGCAGCAGCCGCGAAGACCAGAGCCGGGCCATGGGGGTCCTTGGAGTCACGCACGGGGACGAGGCCGGGGAATCCGGGGGCCACCTCGATGCAGTTGCCGCCGTTGCCGCCGCTGTAGCTGCTCTTGCGCCAGACGGCCCCGTCGAGCCTGTTCCTCGTCATCCTTGAACCCTTCCAGCGCATCCGCGATCAGCGCGAGCGAGGCGGCTACTGGCAGTGCCGTCCCATGGAGCAGATCATAGCTCCAGCGATGCCGCGCAACGATCTCCGGAGCATCGCTGGAATGCCCGCGATCAAGGCTCTCGGAGTACACACAGGTTCGCCCATCAGGCATGTCCAGCAGCACCATTGAGACGTCAACGCTGGCCTGTCGACACGCGAACGGCGCGATCTGGATCACGATGTTCGGGAGCTTTGCAACCGCCAGCAAGTGTTCCATCTGGCGCCTCATCACGCCCGGTCCGCCATAGACGGTTCGAATGCAGCTCTCATCCAGGATTGCCAGCAGCGGCGGCCCATCCGGCTCCAGGAATCGCTTCTGTCGCGCCAACCGAGCCTGCGTTCGTTGCTCGATCACCTCCGGCCTGCCAGCTGCATCACTGACCGCGAACACGGCCTCCGCATACTCGCGGCATTGCAGTAGCCCATTCATCACAGCAACTTGGAAGACCCTGGCCGCCAGCGCCTCGGCCTCCGCATCGACATGGGTCTGGAACCAATCCGGATGCTCGACCCCCGCGCTCCAGTCCACCCGGTCCCAGAGTCGCTTCAGCGATCCACCTGTGTCGAGCAACAGGTCCGCCTGCACGACCATGTCCGGCGACATGCGCCTCTGGCCGGACTCGTACCTGGTGATGTTCGGCCTGGTGCAGTGCAGCAGCTTCGCCAACTGCTCCTGCGTGTAGCCGGCCATCTCCCGGTAGAACCGCAGCTCTTCGCCGAAGATCCGCGCCGAACTGGCCGTCACTTCGCTCTTGAGTCGCCGGTGTGCCATGCCTGACCCCCTGACGTACCGCGTGTGCGTGGTACCCGATTTCGGCCATCACCGTACCTCCGCGACCCGGATCATTGAGACCGGAACGCAATCATCTGCATGCGCAGCGTGATTGTGCGCGCTCCTGTCGCACGCCCCTCCGCCCCTCCGAGGTCCCCCATGCTCAAAACGCACCGTCGCCCCCGCATGTTCGTCGCGCGCCTCGACTCGCGGACCGAGTCCACGCCGCTGGCCCGGTACTTGCTCCGGGCGTACCTCTCCGCCCTCCCCGCCGGCGACCGGTACTCGGACACCGCCGAACTGTTGCTCGGCGAGTTGTTCGCCAACGCCGTCCAGCACTCCGACGCCCCCGACGACTGTCACATCGAGGTCCGCTTCACCGTCACCGGCTCCCGTCTGCGCCTGGAAGTCCACGACGCCGGCACCGACCACCCCACCCTCCACGCCCCGACCCCCGACGACGAACACGGCCGAGGCCTGCTCCTCGTCAACGAACTCGCCGAACGCTGGGGCAGCGCCAACCGCCCCGGCGGCATCGGCAAGTACGTCTGGGCCCTCGTCGCCCCCGCCCCCACGCCCGTCCTCGTCACCGCCTGAAAGCCCCGAACCCCCATGCACCTCACCACCCTCGCCGGCCACGCCCTCTCCCGCGGCCGCACCCCCGCCGACACCTACGCCCTCCTCGCCCGCCGCACCCACAAACCGGTGCCCTCGGCCCGCGCCGTCTGCCTCGCCCTCACCATCCCCCTCGCCGAGACCGTCCGCCGCCTCAACGAGTGCCACGACGCCCTCCTCGCCAACCCCCGCCCCAACTCCGAGACCGACACCGGCGAACTCCTCGAAGCCCTCGGCGTCTTCGACGTCCCCGCCTCCCTCACCGACACCGAACTCACCGTCGTCGACCACTTCCTCACCGCCATCGACGCCATGGGCGGCATCCGCCCCGGCCACCACCACGGCCTCACCCGCTGGTTCACCACCGGCAACCTCACCGCCGCCTACCTCTCCCTCGCCGCCGCCCGCCCCCTCCCCCGCACCGGCAACCCCACCCTCTACTGGACCGCCCTCGTCACCGCCGGCGAACTCCTCACCACCACCCCCAACCCCGACACCCGCCTCAAGTACGCCCTCGCCCACTGCCGCACCCAAGCCACCATCCACGCATAGGAAGTCGACCCCACCGACTTCCTGCGCAGGAGCGGCGGTGCACATGCCGTTGCCGCTTCGGCCCTGCCGAAGCGGCAACGGATGGTGAGGCGACGCGAGTGCTGCTTGATGGTGGTTTCGGCGGGCCTGGCCAAGCTTGGCCAGGCCCGCCGTTGCTCTTGCGGTTCCTGGAAGGGGCGGGCGGGTGGGCGACCTGTGCGAAGGAGCGTGGCGGCTTCAGCTCTCCCGCACAGGAAGTCGGCTGGGCCGACCTCCTGTGCACAAGGCGGGCCCGCGTGGCTTCACATCCGGGATCTCAGCGCGTCGACCTCGCAGCCCGGCGCGAAGGGGTCGAAGCCGTGCTCGATCAGCCAGCGAACCGCCAGCAGGCTTCGCAACGACCACCACGCGCGGATCACGTCGAGGTCGACGTCGGTGCCGTACCCGGCGATGACGTCGTCGAGGTGCTCCTCGTGTCCGAGCGTGAAGGTGGCGAGGTCGTACAGGGCGTCACCCCGGCCCGCCTCGGACCAGTCGATGATGCCGGTGACCTCGCCATCGTCGACGAACAGGTGCGCGACCTGCAGGTCTCCGTGCGTGAACGCCGGAGTCCACGGCCGGAACGCGGCCTCGGCGACCTCGCGATTGCGGGTGACCAGGTCGGCGGGCAGGACGCCGTTCGTCACGAGCACCTCGCACTCGTCGTCGAGTTCCGCCGTCAGCGCGACGACGCTCCGGCCGGCCCGGCCGGGCCTGGGCGGCAGCGGCGCGTCGTGCAGCTTCCGGATGGCGGCGCCCGCCGCGGCCCACTCCGCCGGTGACCCGGTCGACGGCCCGCCGAGGCGCCCGAGGGTCCTCCCCGGGAGCGCGGCGATCGCGAGCACGGGCGGCTTGCGCCACAGGACCTTCGGGGTCGGGACCGGTGCGAGGGACATCGCCTCGACCTCGACGTCGATCCGCGCCTGATCGGCGTCCACCTTCAGGAACACGTCTCCGACGCGCAGGGTCGCGCGCTCGGAATGGGCGACGACGACCGTGACCTCATCCATGGGCGACCAGTATCCCGGGGACGGCCGCCGGTGTCGCCGGGTTTGTCACGTGCGACGACGCGGCCGACCGCGGCCCGCCACCCGGCGGCCCCGTGCACCGCACCGCACCGCCGCGCGCCAGAAGTCGGCCCCGCCGACTTCCCACGCGCACCACGGGCCAGTGCAGCGGCAGGGCTCGGCGTCGTGTTCGTCGTAGGCCAGGACGAAGGTGGCGCTCGACCATGCCGGCGAAGGGAACCTCCGCGCCGCACGACATACTCCCGGCGGATTACTCCGGTACCTCGCGGGGGCTACGAACGACACCGGAGTGTTTACATCCACGGGCCGATTCGACACGGAGCTGCGGAACCTAGCGTCGATCCCATGAAACGCAATCGCCGTATCAGCGCTGTCGCGGTGCTGGCGCTCGCCGCCCTCGTCACCGGAACCGGCGCCGGGTTCGCCGCCACGACCACACCGTCGGGCACACCGGTGGCCACGCACGCGTTCGACACCGCACCGGCCACGGGCACCGCGCCCACGCCGTCCTTCCACGGCACGCTCCCCGCGCCGACCGGCCCCTACGCCGCCGGCGAGGACGTCATCCACCTCACCGACGCGGGCCGTCCCGACCCGTGGGTGCCGTCGTCCGGCCCCCGCCAACTGGCCGTCACGATGGTCTACCCGGCCGTCCCCGGGACCGGGACTCCGGCCCCTTACATGACCCTCGCCGAGGCAGCCGGAGCCATCCAGTTCCGGGGGATGCCGGCGAGCTCCGGCGTCACCGCACAGAACCTTTCCGGCGTCACCACTCACGCCTTCGACGGCGCGTGGCCGCAGCGCGGCAAGTATCCGCTGGTGGTCCTCTCACCCGGGTTCGAGGACCAGCGCATGACGCTCACCTCGCTCGCGACCGACCTGGCCAGTCACGGCTACGTCGTCGCGCTCGTCGGCCACACCTACGAGGACAGCGGCGAGACGCTGGCGAACGGCCGGACGCCGACGTGCGCGATCTGCCACAACCCGGCGCTCGACTTCGACTCCGTCGCCGCCAGCCGCGCGCTGGACGTGTCCTTCGTGATCGACCAGTTGACGCATGGCAATACCGCGTGGCCCCTGGCACACCTCATCGACAAGCACGAGATCGGCATGGCCGGACACTCCATCGGCGGAGCGGCGGCCGCCGCCACGATGATCGCCGACCCGCGAGTACGGGCCGGGGTGAACATGGACGGCAGCTTCCACCCGGCCCCGATGCCCGGCCAGATCGACCGGCCGCTCCTCATGCTGGGCGCGGCCGCCAACCACTTGCCCAGCAGCCACGACACCACGTGGGGGCAGGCCTGGGCCGCCCTCGGCGGCTACAAGAAGTGGCTGACGGTCGCCGGCGCCGACCACACCAGCTTCACCGACCTGGACCTGCTCCTGGACGAGGCCGGGTTCCCGGCGCCGGGGCCCCTCTCCCCGGAACGCGGGGTGGTGATCACCCGCGAGTACGTGACAGCGTTCTTCGACCGGACGCTGAAGGGGATCCACAGTCCGCTGCTGGACGGCCCCTCGCCGAACAATCCGGAAGTACTCTTCCAGTACTAGCGGTGCCATCGACACGGTGAGCCGGCCGGCGTGTTCGGGGGTGTGGTGGATCGACCTCCCCCACCGAACACCACAGCTGCCGCCCGGTGTTCACCGTATCGGGCGGGTGGGGAGCCAGCAGTGCCCCCTCGACCCCGGTGCACGAGCGCCCAAGGCCTGACACCCGACCACCTCGCACAGGAAGTCGGCCCCGCCGACTTCCTGCTCACCTCCACCGGTCCCCCATGATGGTGATCATGACTGATGAACCCCTGTCCGTGTCCTTGGCCGAGCTGCGCAGCTCGTTCGACGTCGTACTCCGTCATATGGAAGCCGCTGCGGCGGGCGATGCCGTCGCCCTGGACAACGACTACTTCTGGTCCATCCCCCCGAACGACCTCTACGACGTCACCCGGGAGCCGGACGACCTCACCATCGGACAGCTCTCGGAATCCTGGCAGCACCTGCGGGACGTAGTCGCCGACCCGGACCGCGCGCTGAGCCACCACCTGACGTGGCTCGCCGACGTCCTCCGGGCCATCGCCCACGAGCACCCGGCATAACCCCCTCCCGCCCCGCGCGGGAAGTCGAGCCCGTCGACTTCCCGCGCACGTCAACGCTCCGAAACAGCTGGACCCCGAGCGGTCCGGGAAGCCCGACCCCGCTTCTGAAGTCCGGCCTTGTCGGGACTGCTCGGGACAGTGTTCGACCGTGAGCCTCGAAGAGCTGCGCGGCCAGTTCTGCTGGTTGACGTCACTCGTCCTGCGGACCGACCTGCAACCCGGCGAAGCCGTCCTCGTGCCGCCCGAGGCTCGTCATCTCCTGCATCACCACGCCAACCGCTGCGTGCTGCACCGGCTGACGATCACCGGCCCGGGCGAGGAGGTGGAGATCCTCGCCGAGGAAATCAGCGACCACTGAAGGGTGTTCCAGGAGACCGGATGCGGGACACTTCCTCGATCCGGTCCGGGAGTTCGACCGGGCCGACGGACGTCCCCGGCCGGGGTGGGCCCGGCCGGGGATGCGAGCGGCTACAGGTGGACGTCGGAGACCTCGAAGGTCTGGACGCTGTAGGCACCGCAGTCGGACCAGAACCGCCCGCCGTTCATCACGGTGTCCGCGTAGTACTGGTAGCGCTGGCCGTCACCGGCGCCGACGCCGGTGACCCAGCGCTTGACCGCGGCACCGTGGACGCCCGGCTGCGAGAACGCCGACAGGTCGAACGTGAGCCACTGCGCGTCCTCGAGGAGGTAGGCGACCACGACCAGCTTGTGGTTGACGGCGTCGTAGGCCGCGACCGCGTTGTTGTGGCCGGTGTCCATGATCGTCATCCCCGGGCGGATGTGCCGCATGTACTGGGCGAGCACCCAGTACTTGGGGTTGACCCCGACCAGCGCCCCGTCGGTGAAGTCGATCGCGCCGAAGCCGTGCCAGTCGAGGATCTGCCAGGCCACCCAGGCCGAAGGGTGGAGCAGGCGCAGGTCGGCGTGCAGGTTCTCGGCGAGGGCCAGGCCGTGCGCCCACCCGTCGCCGTACTCGGAGTTCCAGATCCGCTTGCCGTCGGCGGACACCGCGTCGTACAACCCGACCCGGTCGCCGCCGAGTTCGTCGTAACCGTGGACGTTGACCCGGCCGACGGCCGCCTTGGTCACGGCGTCGAACTCCGGGCTCGTCCAGGTGTTGCGGGCCAGCGCGGTGCCGTTCTCGTCGAGGCCCGCCACCAGCGTCCCCGTCAGGCCCCGGACGTTCAGCTGGGCGCGGGTCCGCCGGATGAGGTCGGCCTGCTGGGCGTGGGTGTAGAAGCAGCCTTCCTGGGTGGTGTCCATCACCGCCTTGTTGCCCCAGTTCAGGCCTGGCTCGTTGAACGGCTGGACCGAGGCGAAGTCGATGCCCCAGTGGTCGTGCGCATACCGTGCCACCGTCGCCAGGTAGGCCGCGTGGCGGTCGAAGTTGCCGTCCTGGAGGTTGCAGAGGCCGTCGGCGGCGCCCTCCGGGTCGTCGTTCTTGAGCATCCACCACATCGGCGAGTTGGCGAAGAGCTCGAAGGTGTCCACGCCCCGGGCCTTCGCCTGCTGGAGCACGCCCCGCTGCTTGGCGTCCAGGCTCCAGTCGAAGCTCGACGAGGACGGATCGTCGGAGTTCCAGTCGAGCTGGAAGCCCTCGATCTTCTTGAACCCGTCCAGCGAGGACGCCATCTTCCGGGAGCCGATGGTGTTGCTCCCGGACCCGCCGGCACAGTACCGGACGATGTTCATGCCCAGGCCCGGCAGCTGGTGCCCGAGGAACGGGACGGTGTCGCGGGTGAACAGCAGGTCGGCCAGGTCGTCCCGGGGCCCGATCCGGTTCGCCCACCAGCCCAGCGTGGTGCCCCACCCGTCCCAGCGGCGGGTCCACTCCACGTTCGGCGCCGGCGGCTTGACCTCGATCGTTCCGATCGGCTCGCCCGCCCAGGAACGCCCGGTTCCGGAGATCAGCGTCATCGCGCCGAGCGGCACTCCCACGAGTCCGCGCAGCAGCGTACGTCGTTCCATCGGTTCCCCCACAAGTCGTCATCCCCCCCGCAGTCGCGGGGGGCCAGTTGTCTCGCGCACCATCGACATCGCGATGGGCTCGGCCCGGGGCGGACCCCGGGCGGCTGGTCGGCACAGGTACCGATCGGTCGGCGTGCCGCCGTCGTCGATGCCGGTGCACCGGCGGAATCCGTCTCCGCCGGTCACCCCGGGAGGAGTCTGCCTTGTCGTTCACCGTGGTGGGCCGACCGCTCCTGAGGGAGTACGCAATGTCAAGAAACCGACGACGCTGGGCCTGAAAGATCGCCCGGAGGAGCGCCCGGACCAGCGCCCGGACCGTCAGCGAGTGGCCGCGGCGTACTGCTCCGACGACAGCTCGAACACCCGGACCCGCCGCCCGCTGGTGGGGTTGACGGTCTCACGGGCCGGATGCATCCCCAGTTTGGTCGTGATCCGTTCGGAGGCGTCGTTGCCCACCTGGGCGATGCTGACGATCCGCTCCAGCCCCCGCTCCTCGAACCCGAACCGGACAGCGGCCACGGCCGCCTCCGTGGCCAAGCCCTGCCCCCAGTGGGACCGTCCCAGCCGCCAGCCGACCTCGACCGCCGGCAGCACCTCCGGCAGGAATGCGGGCACCGAAAGCCCGGTGAACCCGGCCAGCTCGCCGGTGGAACGGACCTCCACGGCGAACAGGCCGAAGCCCCGCGACTCCCACTCGCCCTCCCACGCCCGGATCCCGGCGCGGGTCTGCTGCTCGTCACGGACGCTGCCGTCCCGGATCCACCGCATCACCTCGGGATCGGCATTGACGGCAGCCATGGGCGCGACGTCCGCCTCGCGCCAGCGACGCAGGATCAACCGGGGAGTCTCAAGCGTGACCATTCCGTCATTCTGGATCAGCGAGTGGCTCTCCGCCATCCTCATCGGACACTTTCGATCCACGCCTGATGCTGCGTCAGGCGGCGGCCGCCGCCGACACGGGTGAGCGCGGCTCGCACGAGGTGGCACCCCGTCACGGTCGCGGCGGGTCCGCTCGCAGGAGCCAGCCCTCGCCACCGGCGAAATCGATGCCCTGGAAGGAGGCACCCACCTCCACCTGCTCGAAGCCGAGTTCCCGGTGCAGGTCGAGCGAGGCGCGGCTCCTGGCGGAGATGAAGCACCAGACGGCCGACCCTCCTCCCCAGGCCCATTCCATCCGCCGCCGGGTCAGCAGCCTCGCGATTCCACGGCGCCGCCAGTCGGGATCCACCGTGACACCGGTCAGGTAGTGGCCGGCCGGGGCGCCGTCCCCCGGCGTGCTCGGGCAGGAACGCCGCACTCGCGTACCCGACGGCTTCACCGGACACCTTCGCGGTGATCACCAGGCTGCGCTCAGCACGCAGCGCCCGCCGGATGCGGTCCGCCCAGTCGCCCGCCGAACCACCGCGCGCCCGGGCCTGGATCGCGGCCAGCCCCGGCACATCGTCCCCGGTCGCCTCCTAGACCACCGCGGTCACCGGAGCGGGCCGCTCGGCCGGGTCCGGAGCGTAGGCGGCGAACCGCGCGTCCTGCCCTGCCACGTCGCCTCCCCGCCGTCCGACGTCGTCCCGAACCCGCACGCTACGGCGGCGGGCACGGCCCCCGCCACCCGGCTACGACGCACCGGGCCACGATGTCGGAGCACTGCTCGCACGCGCGGACGACGATCCGCTGCGGGCGGCCGAACTGGTCTCCGGCGACCACCCGGCGACGCGGTCGGACCTCACCGCCACTGGTCACCGGAAGGATGGAACTCCCGTAAGAGCGAGAGACGTTGGCGATCGAGTGGAGGCCGGTCCAGCTGCGGCCCGAGGAGCCGGGCCGGCCGCCCGTCAGCAGTCAGGGCAGTCGGGAACCGGGGGAATCGTCGGGAAGGTGTCGTTCCCGAGGAGCCAGTCCGTGAGCCATTCCGCCAGGGTGACGTCCTGCGGGGACACGTAGTGGTGGTCGCAGGCGTTCTCGTCCATGCCCCACATGGCGCCCTGCGGAGTGCTGAGGTCGAGGCACCACCAGATGACACCGCCGAGGGTCACCAACGGCACCACGCTGGGCGGAAAGCCCGGCTCGGAGGCCCATTTCCGGTAGACACGCGCCAGGGACCCTTCGTGGCTGAACCGCCGCTTCGACTCGGTGAGCGAGACGACGCCGCCGTACGGCCCGAAGCCGCCGTCGGCGACCTCGCAGTAGATCCTCCGCAGCAGCGGCGCCATCGGAAATCCGGTGAGGGCCTCGAACTCGTCGGCGGCCTTCGTCGGTGCGGGCAGGGGAAGACCGCGGGCCTCGGCGAACTCGTGGAGGCCGGCGACGATCTCGTCATCGGTCCAGGCGGGAGAAGTCACGGAGGAACCGTAGCGGCATGATCGCCGGTACGTCCTCGCAGGTCGTCACGGCTCACCGCGCGGGGATCCGGTCCGGCAGCCGGTGCCCGTCCGCGTACCGGCCCCGGGTCCGCTCGGCTCTCCGACGCCGGATCGGTGGCATCGGGCCGCGCCGCCCGTCCAGTTGATAGCGTGATCGCCGTGACGGAGCTGGAAGAGTCGGAAGAACTGGAAGCGCTGGTCCTGACCCCCGACGAGCGGGCGCGGGGCGTCCGGGTCGACCGGGTGATGTTCACGATGGACTGGACCGGCGAGGACCACCCGGGGCAGCTGGCGGCATTCGTGGCCGGCCGGGTACGGGCTTTCGGGGCAGAACCGGCGGGCATCGGCACGGAGGTCGTCCACCGGGCGGCCGAGGACGACCCGACGCTGCGCCGCGGTGACGTCCCGGTCCGTCAGCTCGATCACCTCGCCGCCGTGCTGGCGGACCTCGGCCGCACGCTCCTGGTGTGGGAGAACGGCACCGACACCTATGAGCTGCTGGTCGCGCTGACCGGTGGGCGCGAACCGGCCGGGTTGCTGCACGAGGGCCTCCCGGTGCGGGCCTGGGGCTCGGAGCCCGAGGAGACCCTGGTCAGCCTGAACTGCCCGGACTGCTCGCAGATGCTGGTGTGGGAGCTGCCCCCGACCGAGACCCTGGCCGACGAGCACTGCGACTGCGGGGCCGCGTTGTTCGACGCCGAAGGCCGCCCGCTGCCCAACGTCACGCTCCACGCCTGAGCCGGGCCGACGCTCCGCGCAGGAAGTCGGCCCAGCCGACTTCCTGCGCGGAGCTGCGATGTGGAATGCCCCGAACCCGCCCTCACCGCCTCGGACCTGCACGTGGTGATGTGCTGTGTGCTGTGCACGGTTACCTGTACGCGGTGCTGAGCTGCACTGTTGATGGGGAGTCGAACCCCGCGTTGCTCTTCACGCGCCAGGAGTGGGCCGGAATACCGCCGGCCCTCGGTGTGTGCACGCCTCCGAAGCTGCTACCTGCTCCACATCGTCCGAACCTGCCGGACTGTCAGTCCAGCAGATCGACCTCCCAGTTCGTGCGCTGGATCCGCACATCGACCTCGCGGATCTCCCGCGCGAGCGCATCCGCCTGACCGCGCAGTTCGGCGACCGGGAGCGCGGAGAGCATCATCAGCTCGGACCGGAGCTGCCGACCGTATCCCCGGTCACCCGTCCCCGCCGCCGCGTCCGCCGCCGCGGTGACCACGGAGTGGCGCAGCCGCAGGACGTCCCGGCGGGCGAGGGCATCGGTGAGGGTGCCGTCCGGACCCATCTCCACGGTGGCGTTGGTCCGGTTGATCCGCCGGATCAACGTTTCCAGGGCGTCCAGCACCTCGCCGACCTCGGCCAACAGCTGGGCCGCGTCCTCGGCGGGCGTCTCCCCCTCCTGGTGCCGCGCACTGCTGACGATGCGCGCCCGCAGCTGTTCCGTACGGCGCGTCGCCTCCGCGCGTTCTGCCAGTGCCTCGGCAAGCTTCACTTCTGCACCTCCTCCTCCAGAGCTCGCACGAGTATACGAGTGCGAACCGGCCCGTCCGCACCTGGTTTTCCGCTCCGCCAGGGCCCTGACCAGCGACGGAGCCGGAGCGCGGAACCGGGTCGACGGCCGGTCAGGCCCCGCTCGGGGCGGCGGCCCGGCCGCGGAAGGTGGCGCGGTGGGCCTGGGGGCGACACCCCGATCGCCGCGTGCAGGTGCTGGCGCAGCGAGACGCCGGTGGCCCTGCGGGGCTACGGGACGATGGCCCAGAGCGCGCAATCCGCGGGGAGCGGCTGGGTCCCACCAGTGACGTGCACCTTTCCGTCCTTTTGTGTGGCTCATTGGCAGGACCCATGGGAACACTTTCCTGCGCAAAGGCCACTGTTTTCGCAGGGGCTGTGGCGACCGGCGCTTCAGGCGTCAGCGTGGCGGTCGGCTGCGCAGGCATCATCGAGATCAATCCACCTTTCTCCGAGGATTCTCCGCGAGACCAACGGAGGGCGATCACCCAACGTCACGACTCGATGACAGAACCCCTCGTCGGGCTTGCACACCTGGATCGCACACGCACGTCGCAAGGCGACCCTGTACGCACTCACCGTGTCACAATCAGTGCGCATCGCATGCGATCAAACCGTGCCCCTCATACGATGATCAGTGGAGGCCACGACACGATGGGAACCTACCCCTACGCCTTCCACATCGCCCTGGACGGGAACGGCATGAACGGTCTGGAGGGCGCGGCCGGCGTCTGCGTCTTCCGCTACAACCCGGACAGTGGCGAGTACGCCTACCGGGTGCGGTACTACGACGGCATCTCGGGGGGCCACGCCGTCAGCATCACCCCCGACCGCAGGTTCGGGTTCCTCGGCAACGCCGGGCAGCAACTCCTGTTCTACGACGTGCAGTCCCTGGACGAGAGCGAACGCGTCTCCACCCTGCGCTTCGAGCCCCCCGACGCGGCCATCAAGAGCAGCACCCACATGGTGTGGCTGGACGGCACCCACGGCGTCACCGCGATCGGTGACGGCCTGTGGCTGATGGACCTCGACCGCCCCACCGAGGCCGAGCGCATCGGCGACCACCTGCTCAAGCTGCCGCACGCCATGAAGCGCACCGCCTCCGGCCGGTACCTCGTCTACGGCGGCATGGACCACCCGGGCCGGGGCGAGGCCGCCGAAGTGGGCATCTTCGACCTGGAGAAGCGCACCGCCCGGCGGGTGCGGCTGCCGACGACCTGCTGGCACGTGGCCTGCCACCCGGGCGACGAGCGGTTCTACGCGCTCTCCTTCCGTGTTCTGCCGCAGGAGGGCCGGGACTGGCACGAGTGGGCCATGGCCTACTTCAAGGAGTACGTCTACGAGATCGACGCCGGGACCGGGCAGATCCTGCGGCACTGGGCGTGCGGGCAGAGCTTCCCCGCGCACATCAACTCGGACGTCTGCGTCTCCGACCGCGAGCTGATCTACTGCAACGGCGGCAGCGGCACCATCGTCATGATCGACCTCGCCGACTTCGCCTCGTACCGGGTGATCGACGAACGCCCGCGCCTGGCCGCGCAGTTGCGCTCCGCCCGGCAGGCGGCGCGGCAGGTCACCGACGCCTTCACCCGGGGCTCGCCCGGCCGAAGCAGCAAGCACTTCGTCGGCGCCCTGCGGGTCACCCGCGGCACGCTCGTCGACGGCGTCTACGCCTGCCAGCTCTCCGCCGACCAGTCCCTGCTGTTCACCGCCAACCGGGGGCTCAACACGATCACCGTGTACGACTACCCGGCCAACACCGTACGGCTGCGGGTGGCGATGCCGGAGCTGCGCACCCACGTCCCCGACCTGCCCGTCTGGACCGACCCCCGCCTGGGGTTCCACCACAGCACGCTGCTGAGCCCCCGGCCGGCCGATGCCGGAAACCCGAACTGAGAAACCCGAACCGAGAAACCCGAACCGAGAAGCCCGAACCGAGGAGTGCTCATGAGCCCCGATACCCCCGAGCAGCTGAACGAAGAACTCCAGGCGGGCTGGGAGAACCTCCGGTCCACCGCGGCCAACATCGCCCAACTGCAGACCACGATGTGGGGCGACTGGGCGGAGCTGACGGCCGGGCTGGCCACCGGCAGGCTCGCCTGGGGGGAGGTCACCAGCGAGTTCTGGAAGTTCGTCGCGGACGAGGACCTGAGGTTCGCCCAGGAACTGAGCGGGCTCGGCATGGACTACTGCCAGCGGGTCGCGGAGGTCACCTGGGAACACGAACAACGCCTGCGCGACCGACTCCGCACGACCGCGCGGGGAGGCGACACCGCCCCCGCCGCGGAGGGCGACGCACCGACCGGAGGCGACACGAGCGGCGACACGAACGGCGCCGACACCGCCGCCACGCCCTCCCGCGCCAGGAACTCGAAGCAGTGACGCTCAGCCCGCCGCCGGTCCCCCCTCCTCCAGCGGACGGGGAAGCAGTTCCCGCGCGCCCGTCACCTCCGGGTGCGGCCGCAGCCCGGACCTGACCCGGTCCGACAGGTGCGGGCTGGTCACCAGCCAGCCGAGCGCCTCGACCAGCGCCTGCCGCGCGGGCCTCGGCCGGTAGCCGAGGTCGGCGGCCTTGTCGTGCCGGTACCAGTAGAAGCGTCCCATCGTCCGGGCCTCCGCCCGGGTGGTCGCCGGGGCCCGGGCGGTCAGCACGGCGCGGATCTCCCCCAGCGTCGCCGCCAGGTACGCGCCGGTGTGGCTGGCGGTGGCCCACGGTCCGCGGGTGCCGCACAGTTCGGAGACGGTCTGGTGGATGGTCCGCCAGGCCCAGTTCTCGCCGCCGAGCAGGTAGCGCTCCCCGGGCAGGCCGCACTCGGCGAGCAGCACGTGGCCCGCCGCGACGTCCCGGACGGAGACGATGTTGCAGCCGCCCGGGTAGGTGGTGCGCAGCGAGTCGGCCAGGTACCGGGTGATCAGCGCGTTGCTGGGCACCAGGCGCCAGTCGGGCCCGCCGACCACGATGGTCGGGCAGGCCGCCACCACCTCCAGGCCGAGTTCGGCGCCCAGGGCGAACGCCGTCCGCTCCTGGTCCAGCTTGGTGACGAAGTAGTCCGGCAGGTACTCCTCCCCGGGCGTCCACGCCTCGTCCCGGGCCACCGGTCCGCCCGACGAGCCGCAGGTGATGGAGGAGGAGGTCACCACGACCCGCCGGACCCCGGCCTCCGCCGCCGCCCGCAGCACCTCGCAGGTACCCTCCACGTTGGCCCGGGCCAGTTCCTCGCGGCTGGTGTCCCAGTAGGCGAACACGGCGGCGCAGTGGAACACCGTGTCGCAGCCCTCGAACGCGGGCCGCAGGCTGAGCGGGTCGCGCAGGTCGGCGTTGACCAGGGGCACGTCCAGGCCGTGCAGCTGCCGGAGGTCGCTGCTGCGGCGCACCAGTGCCCGCGCCTCGTGGCCGGCGGCGCGCAGCGCGCGCACCACGTGGGACCCGACGAGCCCGCTGGCGCCGGTGACGCACGCCCTCACGGGGCCCTCCTCGACCGCCGGTCCCGGGCCGCGGCCTCGCGCAGCCCCTGCCAGAAGCCGGCCACGGCCGGGCGCAGCGACTCGCGGAACTCGTCCAGCAGGGGGGAGCGGGTGGGGATGTCGCCGGGCGAGACGTGCCAGAAGCCGTCCGGTCCCAGGCGTCCCGGCGGTGTCGGCACGGTCAGGGCCTGGGAGGCGACGGTCCGCACCATCCGGGCGGCCTCGGTGAGCCGCTGGGTGGGCAGCTCGGCCGCCTCCAGGTCGTCGAACTCCTCCCAGGGCCGGCCGATCCGGTAGGGGCGTCCCTCGTACTGGGCCTCGAAGTTGTCGAGGGTGCGGGTGAAGAAGCGCTGGTAGGAGTCCTGGACGAGCGGGTCCCTGAGTTTGGGCCGGGTGTCGGGGCGGATCACCTGCCAGGTCAGCGGGAGGGTGAACCGCTGGCGCACCCGGATCACGATCCGGGTGCGGCCGCCGTCGGCCGCGGGGAGGAAGGTCACCGAGCCGTCGTCGTACTCGGCGGAGCCGTTCGGGCTGCGGACCGTGCGCCAGGAGATCCGCTGCCGGTGTTCGCGGTAGTCCACCGACTCCAGCTTGCAGACGTCGATGGGCGGGCCGCCGTGGTACGCCAGGTAGTTCGGCTGTGCCAGGTACAGGTTGCGTTCGATCTGGCGGGTGGGCCGGCCCTGGTCGTCGCGGGTCACCACGTGGACCCGTCCGCCGAGGTAGTCGGTCATGTAGCTGATGGACCGGCTGATGTCGACCCGCCGGACGAACTCCCGGTAGGGCGCGTTGACGGTGCGCTCGCAGCCGAACAGGATCGAGTGGCCGACGTGCTGCCACCGCATCTGCCAGGCGTCCGCGGGCAGCGCGTCGATCACCGTCTCCAGCGGCCGGAGGAGGTCGGTGATCCGGTCGAAGTCCTCGTGGGTGTAGGCGTCGGGGTCGACCGCGAGGGAGACGTCCCGGCGCCGCAGGCCGTCCTTGGCGTTGCCGGTCCGCCAGGCGCGGACGGTGGAGGAGGCCGAGGCCGCCGCGCCGACCATCGCGCACAGGGTGGCGGCGGCGGCCGGGTTGGTGTCCGCGGCGCGGATCAGCGAGGTGAGGAGGCGGGAGAGGCGGGCGAGCGCCGGGTCGGTGACCTCCGTGCCCGGGGCGACGTGCCAGGCGGCGACGCTGAACAGCCGGTGGGCCCGTCCGTCCGGGGCGAGCCGGCGCACCGCCTCGACCAGGGATCTCGGCGGGTTGCGCCAGCCCGGGTAGGGCGTCAGGTCGCCGTCGATCCGGTAGGCGTCCGGCAGGCCGCGGTCGCTGAGCACCCGGGCGTTGAGCGGCGAGGAGACGGGGTCGACGCCCATGAGCAGGGCGCCGACCAGGTCCGCCAGGGCGCCGTCGGGCGCGGCGATCACCGTGTCCGTCCGCAGCGGCCGGCCGACCTGCGATCCGGCGCAGCCGTGGCTGCTCACCACGGCGTCGATGAGGTGGAAGTCCGGCGGGTAGGAGCGCAGCAGGTCCAGGATGACCTCGGCGCCGTCGCGGCGGGCGCGGTAGTGGTGGTGCTTGTCGTCCTGCGGGAGCACGCCGAACAGGTTGGCCAGGCACAGGGCGTAGCCGAACTCCGGGTGGGTGCTGTTCTTGGCGATGTTGATCCGGAAGCCCGCGTCCAGCCAGCTGCGGGCCATGCCGCTGCCGTGCAGGACGGCGGAGTCGGGGAATTCGGCCGGCCCGACCTCCTCGGACAGGTCCACGACGCGGTAGGCGTTGCCCTGCGGGGTGCGCCCGCCGTAGCCGAGCCGGCGGCAGGCCTGGAGGAGTCCGGGGCCGGCCAGCCAGGTGTCGGGGCCGCAGCGGGCGGCGCCGACGGTGACCTCGCGGTAGCCGCGGTCGTGCAGGAGGTCGATCAGGTGCTCGACCAGGGCGGCGCTGACCGCGGTCGCCGGATCGCCGTACGCGGAGGTGCCCGGGGTCAACAGCACCGGGACCGCCTCCGGATCGCCGTGGGCCCGCTCGGCGAGGAGCTCCCAGAGCCCGGCCCGGGCGACCGCCTCCGCCAGCAGCTCGGCGGCGGTCAGCGGCCGGACCCGGGTGGAGCGGGCTACGGCGGCGACGACGGTCACATCTCCCCCAACGCCGGCGGGCGGTCCTCCTGCGCACGGTCGGGCCGTCGCCGATTCACCGGAAAGCATCCCAAAGAGGTTGAAAGCGATGCTACTGCCCGGGGGCGGATACCGGGGCGGGGCGCGCGCTCGTGTCCCGGGCCGGCCTCCGCCGCCGGCCCGGCCGGGAACGGCGGTAAACCGAACAGACCGGGGCACAGTCGGACCGATTCGGGCGGGATGGGACGATACCTGCCATGCCAAGCAAGTCTCCCCCGGTCCGGGGCACCGACGCCCCGCCCGACCCGCTCCGCCGTCTGCTGCTCGAACTGGGCGAAGCCCTGCTGGGCGGCGGCCTGCCCGTCCATGACGTCGAAGAGGAACTCCACTGGCTGGGGCGGGCGTTGGGGGCGCCGGACGTACGGGTCGCCGCCCTGACCAACGGGCTCTTCGTCGCGCTGGGGCCGGACGACGCCACCCGGTTCCAGCCGGTCGGCACCGCGCTGCGGTTCGAGCAGACGGCCGACGTCCTCCACCTGGTGCACCGGCTGCGGGCGGGCGAGCTCGACGGGCCCCGGGCGCTCGCCGAGCTGGACGGGATCCGGCGGGCGCCGGCCCGCCGGCCCGCGTGGGTGTCGGACCTCGGGGCGCTGCCGGTCGGGGTGGGGGTCTGTCTCTTCCTCCAGCCGGTGGCGGCGAACGTGCTGGCGGCCGGGCTCGGCTCGCTGCTCGTCGTGGGGCTGACCGTGCTCGCCCGGCGGCTGCCGTACCTGCGGCCACTGCTGCCCGTCACCGCCGGTTTCCTGGTCGCGCTGCTGGTCCTCTCGCTCGCCCGGGCCGGGCTGCTGGAGGGCCCGCTGCGGACCATCGTGGCCACGCTGGCGATCCTGCTGCCGGGCGGACTGCTCGTCACCGGGCTGTCGGAGATCGCCGCGGGTGCGGCCAGCGCGGGTACGGCCCGGCTGGTGTCCGGTGCGGTGCAGCTGGCGCTGTTCCTCGCCGGGGTGGCCGCGGCCGCGACGGCGGCCGGCGTGCCGGCCGCCGCGCTGGCCGACGTGCAGGTCGCCAGGCCGAGCTGGTGGGTGATCGCGCTGGGGCTGGCGCTCGCGGTGGCGGGCGTGGTGGTCAGCGTGAACACCCCGCCCTCGGCCGTCCCGTGGATCGTCGTGGTGATCGCGGTCAGCGTCACGGTCCAGGTGGTGGTGGGGTCGGCGCACGGCGCGGCGGTCGGCGGCCTGGCCGGCGCGGTCACCGCCGCGGCCGCGGCCACCCTGGTGCACTGGCTGCCGGGCGGTCCGCTCTGGCAGGTGCTCTACCTCCCGGCGTTCTGGATCGTGGTACCGGGCTCCTTCGGCCTCCTGCACACCGCGCAGATCGAGGTCGGGAACGGCGCGCAGTCGGTGCTGACGGCCGTGTCGGCGGTCTTCGGGGTGTCGATCGGCACCCTGATCGGCTCGGTGATCAGCCGGATCCCGCGTCCCTCCCGCGCCGTGCTGCTGCCCCGGGCCTGAGCCCGGGGCAGGCGGGGCCCCGACGCGGGCGGGGCCCCCGCTCAGGGGTGGCGCAGGGCCTCGGTGAGCCGGTGGGCGGCCTCGACGACGGCCTGGGAGAGCTGGGCGCCGGGGTGCCGGGTGAGGCGTTCGATCGGGCCGGACACCGTGACGGCGGCGACCACCCGGTTGGACTGGCCGCGGACCGGCGCGGAGACGGAGGCGACCCCGAGTTCGCGCTCGCCGACCGACTGGGCCCAGCCCCGGCGCCGTACGCCGCTCAGCGCGGTGGCGGTGAAACGGGCGCCCTGCAGTCCGCGGTGGAGCCGTTCGGGCTCCTCCCAGGCGAGCAGGATCTGGGCGGCGGCGCCGACCTTCATGGGGAGGGTGACGCCCACCGGAACGGTGTCGCGCAGGCCGGTGAGGCGCTCGGCGGCGGCCACGCAGATCCGCACCTCGCCCTGCCGGCGGTAGAGCTGGGCGCTCTCGCCGGTGATGTCGCGCAGCTGGGTGAGGACCGAGCCGGCCGCGGCCAGCAGCCGGTCCTCGCCGGCCGCCGTCGCGAGCTCGCCGACCCGCGGGCCGAGCATGAACCGGCCCTGGGTGTCCCTGCTGACCAGGCGGTGGTGTTCGAGTGCGACGGCCAGCCGGTGGGCGGTGGGCCGCGCCATGCCGGTGGCGGCGACCAGGCCGCCCAGCGTGGCGGGACCGGCCTCCAGGGTGCCGAGGATCGAGGTGACCTTGTCGAGCACGCCGACGCCGCTCGTGTTCTCCATGTGGGGGTACTCCAGTCTCGGGGCCCGGAGCAGCGGACGGTCGCTGCTCACGGCGGCTCCTGGCGGGGAGCCGGGGGGTGTGGTCAGCGAGGACGGGCCGGGGGAAACGGCCGATTGCCTGCGCCGGGCACGAGACGGGTACGCGAAAGCGCCGGGGCGGGAAGCGCCCGGGCGAAGGACAGCACAGAGAGCACCGTGTCTCCTCATCTTTCCCGCGCCACAGTGGCGACAGGCCGGAGTTGGCACTGCCCCCGGACGGCACGGCGCGTACTTCGGACGCCGGGTCGAACGGGGAGTTGCCGGGGCTTCGTAGGGCCGGTCCCTCCACCCCTCTGGATGATTCGCCAGGAACGATACAAGACTTCCCGGGCCGCTCGGCAAGCCCCCCCACCCCCGACCCCCACCCCGGCCGCCGCCCGCGGGCCCGCTCAGCGGTGGCGCGGCTCCGACAGGCCGGTGCACGGGGCCCGGTCCGGGCCGCCGGGGGCGGTGGCGTCCCAGGCGCTCAGGGCGGCGAGGGCGGCGGAGCGTTCGGAGGCCGTCGGCCGGGTGCCCTCGGGGCCGAGCAGGTAGTCGGCGACCGGGGTGAGCAGCAGGGTCGCGTCGCCGGCCGGGAGCAGCAGGGCCTCGTCCCACCGGTGCCGGATGACGGTGCGGCGCAGCAGGGTGCCGTGGCGCGGCCGGAGCGGGCGGTGGCGGCCGCGGCGGCGGCGCCGTTCGGGGGCGACCTCGGTCTCCAGGACGGTGCGCACGTCCCGCAGGGAGCCGAGCGGCACGTGTTCGGCGGCGAGGTCGAGGAGGGCCGCGGCCTCCGGGGCGAGCCGGTAGGCGGCGACCACCGCGGCGGTCTCGACGGCGTCGAAGGGCTGCCCGGCGAGCTGGGCGACGTCGATCACGTCGCCCGCGAGGAAGGCGCGCCCGAGCCCCTCCTCGGCGAGGGCGATCAGGCATTCCACGTGGTCGTCGGCGGCCAGGTAGGGGCGGACCGGGACGGTGGCGAGGTCGCCGGTGAGCGCGGCGGTGGCGACCCGTACCTGGTACCACGGGTCCAGCAGCGGGTCCTCGCCCGGCCAGCGCAGGGTGACGGCGGTGTGCCGGGGCCGCTCGCCGAACAGGGTGACCTCCACGGACTCCACCGGGTGATCGGTGACCAGCCGGTTGACGGCCTGCCAGAGCGTGGCCTCGGTGGGGCTGACGAGGCCGAGCTCGGCCAGCGGCCGGGGCAGGTCGGGCGGGTAGTAGCCGGCCAGTGGCAGGTCGCGGATCGGGCGGACCCCGGTGGCGTCGGCGAGGTCGCGCGCGACGCCCGCGTAGCACTCGGCCCGGTCGCGGGCGCGCTGCAGCTCGGCGCGGGCGTGCCGGCCCATCCGGACGCCGTCCCGGGCGAGCGCGGCGAGCACCAGGTACGGGAGGTGGCGCTCGCCCCGGGCGCGGTGGAGCAGGTCGACCGGTCCGGCGGCCGGGTCGACGTCGAGCAGCCGGTGGAGCAGGTCGGTGTTCATGGGGGTCCGCCTCCGAGAGCCGTGGTGGTCGGCCGGACGGCGGCCGGGCGACCGGGGACGTGGCGGGTCCGGCGGTCGGGGCCGGGCCGACTGCGGGCGCCACACCGTCGATTGTGGTCACGGCCGATCAACGCCGGATCACCACCGGGTCGATGATCCCTCGACATCCCGCGGGGTGCCGTGGGTTGATAGGGGCTCATCGAATCGGGGGGCGGCACGTGCGCGGACGGGGGCGAGCACATGAGGCGGGCAGGTGCAGGGATGGATGATTTCCGGTTCTCGGTGCTGGGACTGATGAGAGCGCAGCGCGGTGCGACCGCGCTGAAGGTGGGCAGCCCCCAGCAGCAGGCGATGCTGGCGGTGCTGCTGCTGCGGCCCGGCCACGGCGCGAGCGCCACCGACCTGATCGACGCCCTGTGGGGCGAGGAGCCGCCGGGCACCGCGATGACGACGGTGCGCACGTACGCCTGGCGGTGGCGCAAGGTGCTGCACGGCGAGGAACCGGACACGCCGACCGTACTGACCTCGGTCGGGGACGGCTACCGGCTGGTGCTGCCCAAGCACGCGGTGGACGCGGCGCAGGCGGAGGAGCTGGCGGCGCAGGCCGAGCGCACGGCGGCCGCCGGGGAGCCGCAGCAGGCGCGTGATCTGCTGAACCAGGCACTGGAGTTGTGGCAGGGCGAGCCGCTGGCCGGCATCCCCGGCCCGTTCGCGCAGCGCCAGCGCCAGCGACTCCAGGAGCTGCGGCTGACCCTGCTGGAGGAACGGATCGCCCTGGACCTGGCGCTCGGCCGCTACTCCCGGTGCATCCCGGAGCTGACCTCGCTGACCACCGAACACCCGCTGCACGAGCGGGCGTACGGGCTGCTGATGCGCGCGCTGTACCAGGCCGGGCGGCAGGCGGACGCGCTGGCGGTGTTCCGCGGCGCGCGTCAGCTGTTCCTGGCCGAGCTGGGCGTGGCGCCCGGGGTGGAACTGGACCTGCTGCACCAGCGGATCCTGGAGGGCGACCCGACGCTGGCCGCCCCGGCGCCGGTCCTCCGGCCGGTGTCCGCCGTGCCCGGGCCGGCCGCGCCCGGGCCCGGCCCGGCGGAGCAGACCGCGCCCGGGGCCGGAACGCCGGAGCCGGCCGGCGGACCCGCGGTACCGGACGCACCCGCCGCCGCCCCGGCCGGGAACGGCGTGCCGGCCCCCAGACCGGCCCAGCTTCCGCCCGACGCGGCCGACTTCACCGGCCGTACGGTGCTGGTGGAGCGGCTGGGCGGAGCCCTCGGCGCGCCCGGCCAGCAGGCGCTGGCGATCGCGACCGTGGTCGGCATGGGCGGGGTCGGCAAGACCGCGCTGGCCCTGCACGTCGCCCACCGGGTGCGCGAGGCCTACCCGGACGGGCAGCTCTACGTCGACCTGCGGGGCGCCGACGCCACCCCGGCCGATCCGGAGGCGGTGCTCAGCGGCTTCCTGGTGGCGCTCGGCGTGCCGGCCGACGCGGTGCCGGACGGACTGGACGCCCGCTCGGCGCTGTTCCGCTCGGTGGTGGACGGCCGGCGGCTGCTGCTGGTGCTCGACAACGTCCACGACACCGCGCAGATCAGACCGCTGCTGCCGGGCGCGGTCGGCTGCGCCGTGCTCACCACCAGCCGCACCCGGCTGTCCGGACTGCCCGCGACCGTCCAGGCCGACCTGGGCGTCTTCGAACCCGAGGAGGCGCTCGAACTGCTGGGCCGCACCATCGGCGCCGAACGGCTGGCCGCCGAGGCCGAGGCCGCCCGGGAGCTGCTGCTCGTCTGCGGCCACCTCCCGCTCGCGGTGCGGATCGTGGCGGCCAGGCTGGCCGCCCGGCCGAGCTGGACGGTGCAGACACTGGGCCGCCGGCTGGCGGTCGAGCGCCGCCGGATCGACGAGCTGCGCATCGGCGACCTGGAGGTGGCGGCCGCCTTCGAACTGAGCTACCGCCAGTTGACGCCCGCCCAGGCCCGGGCGTTCCGGCTGGCCGCCTCGGTGGACGGCCCGGACCTCGGGCTGCAGGCCGCGGCCGCCCTGCTGGACCTCGACGAGTACGACGCCGAGGACCTGCTGGAGGCTCTGGTGGACGTGGCGATGATGGAGTCGCCCTTCCCCGGCCGCTACCGCTTCCACGACCTGCTGCGCGCGTTCGCCCGGCGCCGTCCGGACGATCCCGGCGCGGCGGTGGCGGCCCGCGACCGGATGCTCGACCACCTGCTGGCCACCGCGTGCACGGCCTTCCAGCACGCCGTTCCCGGGGATCCGGCGGCCGGCGCGCTGGGGCCCGCCCGCAGCGCGGGCGTTCCGCTGGACGGCCCGGACGGGGCGCGGGCCTGGGCCGAGGCGGAGGGTTCCGGGGCGATCGCGCTGGCCGCCCAGGTGGCGGGCTGGACCGTCGCGGACGACGCCGCGGCCGCCCCGCCCGCTCCTGCCGACGGCCGTGCGCCGACGCATGGCCCGACACACGGGCCGGGGCAGGGCCCGGGGCCCGAGCCGCTGCGCGCCGCGATCGATCTGCTGATCGCGCTCACGCCGTTCGTCCTCGCCCCGCCCAGCCGCCAACTGGCCACCACCGCGCAGGCCCTGGCCGCCGCCGCGGTCCACCGCGCCGACCACCGGGCAGCTGGCCGGGCGCACTTCCTCCGCGGCAACGTCGCCCTGGCCGCCACCCGGCTGGAGGAGGCGGAGGCGGCCTCCCGGCTGGCGGTGGCCGCCTCCCGCTCGGCGGGCGACACGGTGATCCTGCGCCAGGCGCTGAACGACCTCGGCCTGGTCTGCCAGTTCCTCAGCCGCTACGACGAGGCCGTCGGGCACTACGACGAGGCGCTGCTGCTGGCCCGCGAACTCGGCCACCGCTCCGGGGCGCTGGTGACGACGGTGAACGCGGCGCTGGCCCGGGTGCGCAGCGGGCGGGCCGCCGAGGCGGTGCCGATCTGCCACGAGGCGCTGGCCGAACTGCGGACCCGGCACGACGATCCGGGCCGGGCGTACACGCTGTACGTGCTGGGGCTGGCGCTGCACGGGCTGGGGCGGCACGAGGAGGCGGTCACCTGGTTCGGCGAGTGCCTGGCGGTGGCCTCGGCGGCCGGTCTGCGGGCCCGGGCGGCGCACGCCCGCTACCGGATGGCGGACAGTCTGCGGTCGCTGGGCCGGACGGACGAGGCGCTGGAGCACGCCGGGCAGTCGCTGGAGCTGTGCGAGGAGCTGGGTGCCGAACGGGACCAGGGCCACGCGCTGGTGGTGCTGGGCCGGACCCTGGCCGACCTCGGGCGGGAGGCCGAGGCGGGCGGCCGGCTGCGGGAGGCGCACCGGATCTTCGTCCGGCTGGGGCTGCCGGAGGCGGCGGAGGTGGCGGGGCTGCTGTCCCCACGGGAGGGTTCTGCCGCATCGGCCGCGTCGGCTCCGTCGGCCGCGTCGGCTCCGTCGGTCCCGTCGGCTCCCTCGGTCCCGTCGGCTCCCTCGGTCCCGAAGGGGCGGCGGGCCGCCGACCGGCTGTCGTCGGGCTGCTGAAGAATCGATCCTGCGCCCGGCTTCGGCGCGCTCAGGAACCGGCGTGCACGGGGCCCGGCACGCTCAGGACCCGGTGCTGTTCCAGTCGCCGGTGCTGCCGTGCCCGGTGCTGGTCGGGGTCGGGGTGGGGACGGCCGTCGGCGTCGCGTCGCCGCTCACCACCGTCGCCGTCCCGGCGCCGGCCGACTCCGCCACGGCGACCGTGGCGGAGAGGCCCGCGCCCAGGGCGACGACCACCCCGAGGCCGACCGTGAACAGCCGCAGGCGGGTACGGGCGGTGGCCGGACGCTGCGTCATCTCTGGTGCTCCCTTGGGTCGCTTCCCCGGGGGGAAGGGGTTCCGTCGTGGTGTGGCACCAGTCTGGCCGGGGGCGGTCAACGGCCGATCTACAGCCGAGCACCGGTGGTCACCACTGATCACCGGTGCCCGGCCGAGCCGCTTCTCAGACCTCCGAACGGATCTCCAGGGTGCAGCACTTCACGCTGCCGCCGCCCTTGAGTAGCTCGCTGAGGTCCATCCCGATCGGCCGGAAGCCGCGCTCGCGAAGCCGCGCGGCCAGGCCGACGGCCGCCTCCGGCAGCACCACGTGCAGGCCGTCGCTCACCGCGTTGAGGCCGAACACCGCCGCGTCCTCGCCGCCCACCAGCAGCGCGTCCGGGAACAGCCGCCGCAGGACGGCACGGCTGCCGGCCGAGAAGGCCTCCGGGTTGTACATGATCTCGTCGCCGTCGAGCACGGCGAGCGCGGTGTCCAGGTGGTAGTAGCGCGGGTCGACCAGCTCCAGCCCGATCACCGGCCGGCCGAAGAACTCCTGGGCCTCCGCGTGCCCGTCGGCCACGCTGCGAAAGCCCCGCCCGGCCAGCACGGACCCCGCGGTCAGCAGCAGGTCCCCCTCGCCCTCGTTGACGTGCTCCGGATCGCGCGTCTCGAAGCCCCGGGCGCGGAACCACTCCAGGTAGGCCGGGCCCTCGGCGGCCCGCTCGGCGTTGCGGAAGCGCGCGCCGAGCACCTTGCCGTCCACCACGGTGGCGCCGTTGGCCGCGTAGACCATGTCGGGCAGGCCGGGCAGCGGGTCGATCAGGTCGACCCGGTGGCCGAGCTCGCCGTAGAGGGCGTACAGCCGCTCCCACTGGGCGACGGCGAGGTCGGTGTCCACCGGCTTGGCGGGGTCCATCCACGGGTTGATCGCGTAGCTGACCTCGAAGTGGGTCGGACGGCACATCAGGTAGTGGCGCGGGCGGGCGGTGCGGGTCATCGGGGCCTCCGGGTGAGGGCGGGTCGGGAGGTGGCGCGGGGTGGGGCGGGGCGGGGCGGCGCGGTCAGGCGGCGGGGTCCGACGGCCTGGTCGGGAAGTCGCGCAGGCCGCGCAGCGGGCTGGCCAGCAGCACCCCGCCGGCCGAGAGCAGCACGCCCGCCATCAGCCAGATGGTGCCGCGGGCGCCGATCACCTCGCCGAGCCAGCCGCCGAGCAGGGCTCCCACCGGGATCGCGCTGTAGTTGAGGGTCGCGGAGCTGGCCCTGATCCGGCCGATCATCTCGGGCGGGCAGTAGGCCTGGGAGAAGCTGCCGGCCAGGACGTTGCCCGCCACCACGCCGCAGACCGCGACGGCCCAGGCGAGCGCGCTGACCACGAGCGGCAGCCGCTCGCCCGCCAGCGGCAGCAGCAGGATGAAGGGCGCGACCACCAGCTCGCAGACCAGCAGCCCGCGCGCGGTGCCCAGCCTGCGGGCGATCCGCCCGGCCAGCATCGCACCGGCCAGCCCGCCGACGCTCACCAGCGCGAACACCGCGCCCACCGCGCCCGGTTCGATCCCCACGCTGCGCACCAGGAAGACCGTCTGCACCGCCTGGATGCCGTTCAGTCCCAGGTTGCCGACCGCCGCGAAGCAGGCGAACGTGCGCAGGTAGGGATCGCGCAGCAGGAACCGGACGCCCTCGCCGATCTCGCGCGGGATGCCGCGCCGTTCGGACACCGGCGGGGGGCGCTCCTCCGTCCTGATCCGCCGCAGGCAGAACGCCGACACCAGGTAGGTGAGCGAGTCGGCGAGCATCCCGCTGGCGGCGCCGAAGGCCTGCGCGAGCAGACCGGCCGCGCCCGGGCCGGCGATCTCCGCCGCCGAGGCCCCGGAGCGCAGCTTGACGTTGGCCTCCAGCAGGTCGGCCTTCGCCACCAGGGCGGGCAGCACCGCCCCGTAGGCGGTGGAGAAGAACACCTTCACCGCCCCGGTCAGCAGGGCCACCACCACCAGCTGGGCGAGGGAGAGCGCCCCCAGCCACGCGGACACCGGGACGCTGGCGAAGAGGACGAGCAGCAGCAGGTCGCAGACCAGCATCACCCGCAGCCGGGGCCAGCGGTCCACCCAGGCTCCGGCCGGCAGGCCGAGGAACAGCCAGGGCAGCCAGGCGGCGGCGTTGATCACGCCCACCGCGAAGGGGCCGGCGCCCAGCGTGACCACGGCCACCAGGGACAGCGCCACGCTGCCGACGGCCGTGCCGAGGGTGCTGGTGGTCTCACCGATCCAGAGCCGGCGGAAGTCCCCCTGGGCCCACAGGCCCCACCGGCCGCGCGGCCGCTCCGGCGGCGCCGGCGATTCGATCGGGACGGTGGTGGTCATCGCGGGTCACGCTCCCGGCTTCTGGGTGTGCGGCTTCTCGGTGTGCAGCTTCTCGGTCAGCACGGCGGCGATCCGTGCGAGGGGTTCCGGCCGGGTCAGCTCGCCGTGGGCGCAGGCCAGGCGGTGGCTCTCGATCCGGCCGTCCAGGTACGGCCGCCAGCTCTGCTCGTACGGCCAGTCGGCGGGCTTGCCGGTGGTCGCCCCGAAGAAGACGGCGTCCCCCCGGTAGCGGGCCGGCACGTGCTCGGCCATCAGCTTGCGGTGCCGGTCGAAGACCTCCGGCAGCACGGCCACGGCCTCCCCGAGCACGGCCCGCAGATCGGCGAGGCCCCGGCCGTCCGCCGGGTCGTGGCCGAGCGAGTGCAGCAACTCCGCGAGGGTGTCGGCGGTTTCGACGGGCGGGGCGCCGGCGGTGCGGACCGCCGGGGCGCCGTCGAGCAGGGCCAGCAGGCCGACCTCGGCGCCCTCGGCCCGCAGCCGCACGGCCATCTCCTGCGCGACCACCGCGCCGAAGGACCAGCCCAGCAGGTGGTACGGGCCGTCGGGACGCACCGCGCGGATCTGCCGCACGTAGTCCTCGGCGATCTCGGCGACGCTCGCCGGTGCGTCGCCGCGCAGGCCCCGGGCCTGGAGGCCGTACACCGGCTGCTCGGGGCCGAGGTGGCGCAGCAGCCCGGAGTAGACCCAGCTGATGCCGGCCGCCGGGTGGACGCAGAACAGCGGGGGCCGGTCGCCGCCGGCGCGCAGCGGCAGCAGGACGTCCAGCGCGTCGGGCGCCGGGCCGTGGTCGAGCCGTCGGGCGAGCCCGGCCACGGTGGGTGTCTCGAACAGCGCCCGCATGCCGGGGTCCGTGCCGAGGGCGCCGCGGACCTTGGCGAGCAGCTTCATGGCGAGCAGGGAGTGGCCGCCGAGGTCGAAGAAGTCGTCGTCGATGCCGACGACCTCCAGGCCGAGCACCTCCGCGAACAGCCCGCACAGGATCGACTCCTGCGGCGTCCGGGCGGCGCGGCCGCCGGCGAGCTGCCCGAAGTCCGGTGCGGGCAGCGCCGTCCGGTCGAGCTTGCCGCTGCCGGTGAGCGGCAGCGCGGCCAGCGGGACGACGGCGGCGGGCAGCATGTAGCCGGGCAGGTGGCCGGCGGCGAAGGCGCGCAGTTCGGCGGGGTCGAGCGGGCCGTCGGCCACCACGTGGGCGACCAGGCGCAGCCCGTCCGCGGCGGGCAGCACGGCGGCGGCGCCGACCCGCGGGTGGAGCGTCAGCACGTGCTCGATCTCGCCGAGTTCGATCCGGAAGCCGCGGATCTTCACCTGGTGGTCGGTGCGGCCGAGGTACTCCAGTTCCCCGTCGCGGGTGCGGCGGGCCAGGTCCCCGGTGCGGTACATCCTCCCTCCGTGCCCACCACCGGGCAGGAGGGGCCCGTCCCCGGCCGCGAACGGGTCGGCGACGAAGCGTTCCGCCGTCAGGCCGGGGCGGCCCAGGTAGCCGCGGGCCAGGCCCGGGCCGGCCAGGTACAGCTCCCCGGGCACGCCCGGCGGGACGGGGTTGAGGTACTCGTCCAGGAGGTACGCCCGCACCCCGGCGACGGGGCCGCCGAGACCGGGGCGCTCCGCCCCGCCGAGCGGCCGGCCGAGGGCGTAGACGGTGGCCTCGGTCGGGCCGTACAGGTTGTAGGCGGTGGTGCCCGGCGCCGCGCGCAGGCTCGTCCAGAGCTGCTGGCCGACGGCCTCGCCGCCCAGCACCAGGACGGCCGGGGCGGCGCCCTCCAGCAGGCCCTCGGCGAGGAGCTGCTCGGCGTAGGACGGGGTGACGTCCATGGCGCCGATGCCCTCCGCGCGCACGTACCGCACCAGCGCGGCCGGGTCGCGGCGCAGCTCGTCGCCGATCAGGTGCAGCTCGTGCCCGGCGAACATCCAGAGCAGGCTCTCCAGCGACCCGTCGAAGCAGAGCGAGGCGGTGAGCGCGACGCGCAGTCGGCCGTGCGCGGCCTCGGCGGCGGCGATCGGCCCGGCCCGGTGGACGGCCAGCAGGGCGGCGAGGCTGCCGTGCTGGACGACGACGCCCTTGGGTCGGCCGGTGGAGCCGGAGGTGTAGATCAGGTAGGCGGCGTGGCCGGCCGAGGCGCGCGGGGCCGGGTCGGTGTCCGGCCCGGTGGCCTCGGCGAGGGCCAGCACGGGGGTGCCGGCCAGCGCCTCGGGCCGGGGCCAGCCGTCGTCGGTGAGGACGAGGGCGGGGGCCGCGTCGGCGAGGGTGCGGGCGGTGCGGTCGGCCGGGTGGTCGGCGTCCAGCGGCAGGTAGGCCGCGCCGGCCTTGAGCACGGCCAGGGTCGCGATCACGCTCCCGGCCGAGCGCGGCAGGGCGAGGGCGACCACGGACTCGGGTCCGATGCCCCGCCCGATCAGGTGGTGGGCGAGCCGGTTGGCGCGGGCGTTCAGTTCGGCGAAGGTCAGCCGGACCTCGCCGCAGACCAGCGCGACGGCCTCCGGGGTGCGGGCGGCCTGGGCCGCGAAGGCGGCCGGGACCAGTGGGAGTTCGGCCGGCAGGGCGGCGCCGGCGGTCGGGAGCGCGGCGCGCTCCTCGGCCGACAGCAGCTCGATGCGGCCGATCGGCAGCTCGGGCCGGGCGGCCACCGCCGCCAGCAGCCGGCCGAGGCGCACGGCGATCGCCTCGACCGTCTCCCGGTCGAAGAGGTCGGTGGCGAAGTCGATCGCGCACTCCAGGCCGGCGGGCGCGCCGTCCGCGTCGAAGGACTCGCCGAGGCCCACGCTCAGGTCGAACTTGGCGACCGTCCCGGCGGAGGACACCGCCGAGGCGTCCAGGCCGGCCGCGGCGAGCGGCGCCGAGTCGCCCCGGCCCTCCAGCAGCAGCATCACCTGGAAGAGCGGGTGGCGGGCCAGCGAGCGGGCCGGGTTCAGCTCCTCCACCAGGCGTTCGAAGGGCACGTCCTGGTGGGCGTGGGCGTCGAGTTGGGTCTCCCGGACGCGGGCCAGCAGCTCGGTGAAGCTCGGATCGTCGGACGTGTCGGTGCGCAGCACCAGGGTGTTGACGAAGAAGCCGACCAGCTCGTCCAGCGCCTCGTCGGAGCGCCCGGCCACCACCGAGCCGATCGGGACGTCGGTGCCCGCGCCGAGGCGGGTGAGCAGCGCGGCGAGGGCCGCCTGCACGGTCATGAACATCGTCACCCGGTGCCGGCGCGACAACTCGCCGAGAGCGCGGTGGAGTTCCGCGCCGTACGGGACGACGACCCGCTCGCCGCGGTGCGAGGCGGCCGCGCGGCGCGGCCGGTCGACGGGCAGCGACAGCTCCTCGGGCAGGCCGGCCAGCGCCTCGCGCCAGTGGGCGAGCTGGCGGGCGAGCAGGCTCTCCCCGTCCTCCTCCCGGCCGAGCAGTTCGCGCTGCCAGAGCGCGTAGTCGGCGTACTGGACGGGCAGCGGCGCCCACTGCGGGGCCGCGCCGCCGGTGCGGGCCGCGTAGGCCGTGGCGAGGTCGCGCAGCAGCGGGCCCATCGACCAGCCGTCCCCGGCGATGTGGTGCAGGACGAGGGCGAGCAGGTGCTCCCCGGGCCCGGCCGGGATGACGTGGGCGCGGACGGGCAGGTCGGCGGCCAGGTCGAAGGGGCGGGCCGTGCAGCTCGCCGGCTCGGTGCCGGGCGGCAGCAGCTCGACCCGGACGCGGGCCTGCCCGGCGGGCAGGATCCGCTGGTAGGGGGTGCCGTCGAACTCCTCGATCAGGGTGCGCAGGCTCTCGTGCCGGGCGACCACGTCGCCGAGGGCGAGCTCCAGCGCGGCGGCGTCCAGCTCGCCCGCCACGCGCAGGACGAGCGGCAGGTTGTAGAGGGCGCTGGGGCCTTCCATCCGGTCGATCAGCCACAGGCGCTGCTGGGCGAAGGACAGCGGGACGCGCTCCGGGCGTTCGCCCGCCGCGCTCAGCGCCGGTCGCCGCGAGCCGGTGCCCAGGCGGGCGGCCAGCCCGGCCACGCTCGGCGCCTCGAAGACGTCCCGGATCCCCAACTCGGCACCCAGCGCCGCCCGCACCCGGCTGAGCAGCCTGGTGGCCAGCAGCGAGTGGCCGCCCAGGTCGAAGAAGTCGTCGTCGATGCCGACGCCCTCCAGGCCGAGCACCTCCGCGAACAGCCCGCACAGGATCTCCTCCTGCGGGGTGCGCGCCGCCCGGCCGGCCGACAGCGCCCCGAAGTCCGGTTCGGGCAGCGCCCGGTGGTCGACCTTGCCGCTGCCCGTCAGGGGCAGGGTGTCGAGCAGGACGACGGCGGCCGGCACCATGTAGCCGGGCAGCGCCCCGGCGGCGAAGCGCCGCAGTTCGACGGCGAGTTCGGGCGTCTCCCGGCCCGCCGTGCAGTGGCCCACCGCGCAGTGGGCGACCAGGCGCCGGTCGCCGGTGTCGCTCTCCCGGACGGTGACCACGGCCTGGCGGACGGCGGGGTGGCGGGCCAGCACCTGCTCGATCTCACCGGGTTCGATCCGGAAGCCGCGGATCTTCACCTGGTGGTCGGTGCGGCCGAGGTACTCGACGCCGCCGTCGCGGGTGCGGCGGGCCAGGTCCCCGGTGCGGTAGATGCGCGCGCCCGGCTCGAAGGGGCAGGCGACGAAGCGCTCCGCCGTCAGTCCCGGCCGCGCCAGGTAGCCGCGGGCCAGTCCGGCGCCCGCGAGGTACAGCTCCCCCGGCACTCCCACCGGGACGGGGTTGAGGTACTCGTCCAGGAGGTACGCCCGCACCCCGGCGATCGGGCCGCCGAGACCGGGGCGCCGCGCCGCGTCGAACGGCTGGGTCAGCGCGTAGACGGTGGCCTCGGTCGGACCGTAGAAGTTGTGGCCGGCGGTGTCGGGGTGCTCCCGCAGCCGCTGCCACAGCGCCTGGCCGACGGCCTCGCCGCCGAGCAGCAGGAGGCGCGGCGCGGGTGCGTCCAGCAGCCCCTCCTCGATCAGCTGCTCGGTGTAGGACGGGGTGAGGTGCAGGGCGTCGATCCCGGCGGCGGCCGTGTGGCGGACCAGCGCCGCCGGGTCGCGGCGCAGCTCGTCGCCGATCAGGTGCAGCTCGTGCCCGGCGAACATCCAGAGCAGGGGCTCCAGGGAGGCGTCGAAGCAGAGCGAGGCGGTGAGCGCGATCCGCTGCCGGCCGTGGGCCTCCTCGGTGCCCCGGATCAGGGCGGCGCGGTGGGCGGCGAGCAGGGCGGCGACGGCGCCGTGCGGCACCACGACGCCCTTGGGGCGGCCGGTGGAGCCGGAGGTGTAGATGACGTAGGCGGCGTCGCCCGGGTCGAGGGCGCACCACCCCGGGTCGGGCGCGGCGCCCTCGGCGTCCTCGGCCGGCGGGGCGACGTCGGCCGGCGGGGCGACGTCCAGGACGGGCAGGCCGGCCAGCACCTCGGGCAGCGGCCAGCGGTCGTCGGTGAGGGCGAGCGCCGGGCGGGCGTCGGCGAGCATGTGGGCGGTGCGCTCGGCCGGGTACTCGGCGTCCAGCGGCAGGTAGGCGCCGCCGGCCTTGTGCACGGCGAGCATGGCGACCACCGTCTCCGCCGAGCGCGGCAGGGCGAGGGCGACCACCGACTCCCGCCCGGCGCCCGCGGCCCGCAGGCGGTGGGCGAGCCGCTCGGCCCGGGTGTCCAGTTCGGCGAAGGTCAGCCGGACCTCGCCGCAGACCAGCGCGACGGCCTCCGGGGTGCGGGCGGCCTGGGCCGCGAAGGCGGCGGGCAGCAGCGGGAGTTCGGCCGGCAGGGCGGCGCCGGCCGCCGGGAGCGCGGCACGCTCCTCGGACGACAGCAGCTCGATGCGGCCGATCGGCAGCTCGGGCCGGGCGGCCACCGCCGCCAGCAGCCGCGCGAGGCGCACGGCGACGGCCTCGACCGTCTCCCGGTCGAAGAGGTCGGTGGCGTAGTCGAGGGCGCAGTCGATCCCGGCGGGCTCGCCGTCGGGGCCGAAGGACTCCTCGGCGATCAGGCTGAGGTCGAACTTGGCGGAGCCGTTGCCCGCCGCGAGCGGCTCGACGTGCAGGCCCGCCGTGGCCGGCTCGGCCCGCTCGTTGCTCTGGAGCACCAGCATGACCTGGAACAGCGGGTGGCGGGCCAGCGAGCGGGCCGGCCTGAGCTCCTCCACCAGGCGCTCGAAGGGCACGTCCTGGTGGGCGTAGGCGCCGAGGGCGGTCTCCCGGGCACGGCCGAGCAGTTCGGCGAAGCTCGGGTTCCCGGACGTGTCGGTGCGCAGCACCAGGGTGTTGACGAAGAAGCCGACCAGCTCGTCCAGCGCCTCGTCGGAGCGCCCGGCCACCACCGAGCCGATCGGGACGTCGGTGCCCGCGCCGAGGCGGGTGAGCAGCGCGGCGAGGGCCGCCTGCACGGTCATGAACAGGGTGACCCGGTGGGCCCGGGAGAGCGCGACCAGTTCGCGGTGGCACTCGGCGTCCAGGGTGAGCGCCACCCGGTCGCCGCGGTGGGAGGCGACGGGCGGGCGGGGGCGGTCCAGCGGCAGCGTCGCCTCGTCCGGGAGGTCCGCCAGGGTCTCGCGCCAGTGGGCGAGCTGGCGGGCCGCCAGGCTCTCGGGGTCGCTCTCCTCGCCGAGCAGCTCGCGCTGCCAGAGCGCGTAGTCGGCGTACTGGACGGGCAGCGGCGCCCGGCCGGGGGCGGCGCCCTCGGCGCGGGCCGCGTAGGCGCCGGTGAGGTCGCGGACCAGCGGGCCGAGGGACCAGCCGTCGCTGGCGATGTGGTGCAGCGCCAGGACCAGCACGTGCTCCTCGGCCGCGACCCGCAGCAGGGCGGCGCGGACGGGGAGTTCGGTGCGCAGGTCGAAGGCGTGGCGGCACAGTCCGGCCACCGTGGCGGCCACCTCGTCGGCGGGGCAGTCCCGGGTGTCGAGCGGGACCACGGCCTCCCCGGCCGGAAGGACGCGCTGGTACGGGGTGCCGTCGAACTCCTCGATCAGGGTGCGCAGGCTCTCGTGCCGGGCGACCACGTCGCCGAGGGCGAGCTCCAGCGCGGCGGCGTCCAGCTCCCCCGTCAGGCGCAGCGCCAGCGGCGCGTTGTAGAGGGCGCTGGGGCCTTCCATCCGGTCGATCAGCCACAGGCGCTGCTGGGCGAAGGACAGCGGGACGCGGTCGGGGCGCTCACGGCCCGTACCGAGCGCCGCCCGCTCGGAGCCGGCGCCCAGGCGGGCGGCCAGCCCGGCCACGCTCGGCGCCTCGAAGACGTCCCGGATCCCCAACTCGGCACCCAGCGCCGCCCGCACCCGGCTGAGCAGCCTGGTGGCCAGCAGCGAGTGACCGCCCAGATCGAAGAAGTCGTCGTCGATACCGACGCCCTCCAGGCCGAGCACCTCCGCGAACAGCCCGCACAGGATCTCCTCCTGCGGGGTGCGCGCCGCCCGGCCGGCCGACAGCGCCCCGAAGTCCGGTGCCGGGAGGGCGGACCGGTCCAGCTTGCCGTTGGCGTTCAGCGGCAGCGCGTCCAGCGGCACGATCGCGGCCGGCAGCATGTAGCCGGGCAGCGTCCGGGCGGCGGTGGCGCGCAGCTCGGCCGGGTCGAGCGGGCCGTCGGCGACCACGTACGCGACCAGGCGCAGCCCGTCCCCGTCGGGCAGGACGGCCGCCTGGAGCACCCGCGGGTGGGCGGTCAGGACGCGCTCGATCTCGCCGGGTTCGATCCGGAAGCCGCGGATCTTCACCTGGTGGTCGGTGCGGCCGAGGTACTCCAGCTCCCCGTCGCGGGTGCGGCGCACCAGGTCCCCGGTGCGGTACATGCGCGCGCCCGGCTCGAAGGGGCAGGCGACGAAGCGCTCCGCCGTCAGTCCCGGCCGCGCCAGATAGCCGCGGGCCAGTCCGGCGCCGGCCAGGTACAGCTCCCCCGGCACACCCGCCGGGACGGGGTTGAGGTACTCGTCGAGGACGTGGCAGCGGGTGCCGGCGACGGTGCGTCCGAGGACGGGCCGCCCGGTGGCCTCCAGCGGGTGGGTCAGGGCGTCGACGGTGCACTCGGTCGGGCCGTAGAGGTTGTGGGCGGCGGTGCCCGGGGCCTCGCGCAGCCGCGTCCAGAGCGCCCGGCCGACGGCCTCGCCGCCGAGCAGCACCAGGGCCGGCGCGGGCTCCTCCAGCAGGCCCTCCTCGATCAGCTGCTCGGCGTAGGAGGGCGTCACCTCCAGGACGCCGATGCCCTGCTCGCGCGCGTGGCGGACCAGCGCCCGGGCGTCGCGCCGCACGTCGCCGCCGATCAGGTGCAGCTCGTGGCCGGCGACCAGCCACAGCAGGCCGTCCCAGGAGGCGTCGAAGCAGAGCGAGGCGGTGAGCGCGACCCGCTGCCGGGCGGCCCCGGCCATCACGCCCGCGCGGTGGGCGGCCAGCAGCGCGGCGATGCCGCCGTGCGGCACCACGACGCCCTTGGGGCGGCCGGTGGAGCCGGAGGTGAAGATGACGTAGGCGGCGTCGGCCGCCGTGGCCCGCGGGGCCGGGTCGGTCTGCGGGCCGGCCGGCTGCGCGGCGAGGTCGAGCGCGGGGTGCCCGTCGAGCACCTCGGGCAGCGGCCAGCGGTCGTCGGTGAGCACCAGCGCCGGGCGGGCCTCGGCCAGCATGTGCGCCGTCCGCTCGGCCGGGTACTCGGCGTCCAGCGGCAGGTGGGCGCCGCCGGCCTTGAGCACCGCGAGGACGGCCACCACCGTCTCGGCCGAGCGCGGCAGGGCCAGCGCCACCACGCGCTCGGGGCCGATGCCCCGGGCGATCAGCGCGTGGGCGAGCCGGTTGGCCCGGGCGTTCAGCTCGGCGAAGGTCAGCGAGAGCTCGCCGCAGACCAGGGCCACCGCGTCCGGCGTGGCCGCGGCCTGCGCCTCGAAGACGGCCGGCACCAGGGGCACCGTCGCGGGCAGCGGGGTGTGGTCGCCCGCCTCCGCGGCCCGCCGCCCGGCGGGCAGGACGTCCAGCTCGGCGACGGACCGCCGGGGGTCGGCGGCGACCTGGCGGAGGACCGACTCCAGGGCGGCGGCCAGCTGTTCGGCGCTCCCGCGGTCGAACAGGTCGGTGGCGTACTCCAGGACGCCGGCCAGCCCCGCGGCGGCGCCCTCGGCGCCCTGCCGCTCGACCAGGCGCAGGGTGAGGTCGAAGGTGGCCGTCCCGAAGTCGACCGGCTCCTCCGTCACCGTCACGCCGGGCAGGTCCGGGCCGTCCTCGGCGGCGCCCGCGAAGGCCAGCATCACCTGGAACAGCGGGTGGCGGGCGGTCGACCGGGTCGGGTTCAGCTCCTCCACCAGGCGCTCGAAGGGCACGTCCTGGTGGGCGTGGGCGGCCAGGTCGCTCTCCCGGACCCTCGCCAGCAGCTCGGCGAAGCTCGGGCGGCCGGACAGGTCGGTGCGCAGCACCAGGGTGTTGGCGAAGAAGCCGACCAGCTCCTGCACGGCCTCGTCGAGGCGGCCGGCCAGCGGGGTGCCGATGGGCAGGTCGGTGCCCGCGCCGAAGCGGTGCAGCAGGGTGGCGTACGCGGCCCGCAGGACCATGAAGAGGGTCACGCCGTGCTCGGCGGCGAGCGCGGTGAGCCGGGCGTGCAGGTCGGCGTCGAACTCCAGCGGGACGACCGCGCCGCGGTGGGTGGCGACCGGCGGGCGGGGGCGGTCCAGCGGCAGCGGGAGTTCCTCGGGCGCGCCGGCCAGCGCCTCGCGCCAGTGGGCGAGCTGGCGGGAGAGCGGGCTCTCGGGGTCGTCCTCGTCGCCGAGCAGTTCGTGCTGCCAGAGCGCGTAGTCGGCGTACTGGACGGGCAGCGGCTCCCACGGCGGGGCCTCGCCCGCGAGGCGGGCCCGGTAGGCGTCGGTGAGGTCGCGGTAGAGCGGGCCCAGCGAGGCGCCGTCCCCGGCGATGTGGTGGACGACCAGGACCAGCACGTGCTCCTCGGCCCCCTCGGGCCGCAGGTAGGCGTGGACCGGGAGGTCGGTGGCGAGGTCGAAGGTGTGGCCGGCGAGTTCGCCGCTCGGGCGGTCGGTGACGGTGAGCAGGCCGGTCGCGGGGGCGTCGAGGACGCGCTGGTACGGGGTGCCGTCGTGCTCGCCGAAGACGGTGCGCAGGGCCTCGTGCCGGTGCACGACGTCGCCGAGGGCGGCCTCCAGGGCGGCGGGGTCGAGCGGGCCGCTCAGCCGCAGGGCGAGGGTGACGTTGTAGGTGGCCGAGGGGCCGTCGGCCCGGGCCAGGAACCAGAGCCGGCGCTGGGCGAAGGAGAGCCGCACCCGCTCGGGCCGGGCGACGGGCCGAAGCGACGGGCGGGCCGGGGCGGGGGCGCCGGTCGCGCGGTCGGCGAGCCGGTCGGCGAGCCCGGCGACGGTCGGGGCCTGGAAGAGGTCGCCGATGGCGAGTTCGACGCCGAGCTCGGTGCGGGCCCGGCCGACCAGGCGGGTGGCGAGCAGGGAGTGGCCCCCGAGGGCGAAGAAGTCGTCGTCGATGGTGATGTCGTCGATGCCGAGGAGTTCGCCGTACAGCTCGCAGAGCACCCGTTCGCGCTCGTCGCGGGGGGCGCGCCCGGTGTCGTCGGCGGCGAGGTCGGGGGCGGGCAGGGCGCGGCGGTCGACCTTGCCGTTGGCGTTGAGCGGCAGCGCGTCCAGCAGGACGACCACGGCGGGGACCATGTAGCCGGGCAGCGCGGTGCCGGCGAAGGCGCGCAGCTCGGCCGGGGTGAGCGAGGCCTCGGCGGTGCAGTAGGCGACCAGCCGGGTGTCGCCGGGGCGGTCCTCGCGGGCGATCACGATGACCTGGCGGACGGCGGGGTGGCGGGACAGCGCCGCCTCGATCTCGCCGAGTTCGATCCGGAAGCCGCGCAGTTTGACCTGCCCGTCGATCCGGCCGAGGAACTCCACGGCGCCGTCGGCGCGCAGCCGCACGAGGTCCCCGGTGCGGTACATCCTCTCGCCGGGCGCGTACGGGCAGGCGACGAAGCGTTCGGCGGTCAGGCCGGGACGGCCCAGGTAGCCGCGGGCCAGGCCGGCGCCGGCGAGGTACAGCTCGCCGGGGACGCCGGGCGGGACGGGGCGCAGCCGGGCGTCGAGGACGTAGCTGCGCATGTTGTCGAGCGGGCCGCCGATCGGCACCCGGGGGCCGTCGAGGTCGGCGGGGGCGAGCGGGTGGTGGGTGGCGAAGGTGGTGGTCTCGGTGGGGCCGTAGACGTGGGCGAGCAGCAGCTCGGGGCAGGCCTCCAGGACCCGGCGCAGCAGCACCCCGGAGGCGGCCTCGCCGCCGGTGCAGACGACGCGCAGGGCGGCGAAGGTCTCCGGGGCCTGCTCGGCGACGAGGTCGAACAGGGCCTTGGTGAGGAAGACGGCGGTGACGTCGTGGCGGGTGGTGACGGCGTGCAGGGCGGTGGCGTCGAGGGCGCCGGGCGGGGCGACCACGACGGTGTTGCCGGCCAGCAGCGGCGTCCAGATCTCGTAGGTGGCGGCGTCGAAGGCGTGCGGGGAGTGCAGCAGGACGCGCTGGTGGCGGCCGTCCTGCCAGCGCCGGTCGGCGGCGAGGTCGAGCACGTCGCGGTGGCGCACGGCGACGCCCTTGGGGCGGCCGGTGGAGCCGGAGGTGTACATCGCGTAGGCGAGCTGGTCCGGGTGGACGGGCACGCCGGGGCGGTGGGCCGGGGCGCCGGCCTCGTCGCCGGGGCGGACCACGGCGGCGCCGTGCGGGAAGCCCGGGTCGGCGCGGTCGGTGAGCAGCACGGGGGCGCCGGTGTCGGCGAGCACGCCGGTCATCCGCTCGGGCGGCAGGCCGGGGTGCATGGGGACGTAGCAGCCGCCGGCCTTGAGGACGGCCAGGGTGGCGACGACGACGTCGGCGGAGCGCTCCATCAGCATCGCGACGGGGGTCTCGGGGCCGACGCCGAGGGCGGTGAGGTGGTGGGCGAGGCGGTTGGCGCGGGTGTCGAGTTCGGTGTAGGTCAGGGTGCCGCCGTCGTGGACGAGGGCGGTGGCGTGCGGGGTGCGGTCGGCCCGGCGCTCGAAGGACTCGACGAGGGTGCCGCTCCACCGGGGGGCGTCGGTGGCGTTCCATTCGACGAGGATGCGGGTGCGTTCCTCGGGGGCGAGCACGTCCAGGGTGGCGATGGGCGCCTGCGGGTCGGCGGCGGCGCCGGCCAGCAGCCGGCCGAGCCGGTCGGCGAGGGCGGTGACGGTGGCGCGGTCGTAGAGGTCGGCGGCGTACTCGATCGAGCCGGTGAGCCCGGCGGGGGCGCCGTCCGGGCCGTGCTGTTCGGCGATGCCGATGTTGAGGTCGAACTTGGCGACGCGCAGGCCGATCGGTTCCGGTGCGCTCTCCAGCCCGGGCAGGTCGGGTGCGGCGTCCTGCCCGTGGTTCTGCAGCACCAGCAGGGTCTGGAACAGCGGGTGGCGGCCGAGCGCGCGGGGCGGGTTGAGCTCCTCGACGAGGCGCTCGAAGGGGAGGTCCTGGTGGGCGAAGGCGTCGAGCTGGGCCTCCCGGACCCGGCCGAGCAACTCGGCGAAGCTCGGGTCGCCGGACGTGTCGGCCCTCAGCACCAGGGAGTTGACGAAGAAGCCGACCAGGTCGTCCAGGGCCTCGTCGGCGCGCCCGGCGACGCCGGTGCCGAGCGGGATGTCGGTGCCGGCGCCGAGCCGGGTGAACAGGGCGGCCAGGCCGGCCTGGAGGACAGTGAACAGGGTGGTGCGGTGGGTGCGGGCGAGGGTGAGCAGGGCGGTGTGCAGACCGGCGTCCCAGGCGACGTCGACGGAGTCGGCGGCGCCGGTGGGGGCGGGCGGTCGGGGGCGGTCGGTCGGCAGCTCCAGTTCCTCCGGCAGACCCGCCAACGCGGTTCGCCAGTAGTCGAGTTGACGGACGAGCAGGCTCTCGGGGTCGCGCTCGTCGCCGAGCAGATCGCGCTGCCAGAGCGCGTAGTCGGCGTACTGGATCGGCAGCGGCTCCCACGACGGGGCGTCGCCGGCGAGGCGGGCCCGGTAGGCCTCGGCGAGGTCGCGCAGCAGGGGGCCGAGCGACCAACCGTCGCCGGCGATGTGGTGGAGCACGACGAGCAGCACGTGCTCGGTCGGTGAGAGGGTGAACACCGTGACCCGGATGGGCAGTTCGCGGCTCAGGTCGAAGGTCTCGGCGGCGGCCGCGTCCCGGTGGGCGGGGTAGTCGGCCGGTGCGCGGTCCAGCACCAGGAAGCGCGGCCGCGCCTCCTCGGCGGGCAGGATCCGCTGCACCGGGACTCCCCCGACCACCGGGAACACCGTGCGGAGGGCCTCGTGCCGGGCGACCACGTCCGCCGTCGCGGCGCGCAGCGCGGCGGTGTCGAGCTCGCCGCGCAGGCGCAGGGCGAACGGCAGGTTGTACAGCGCGGTCGGCCCCTCGATCTGGTCGATCAGCCAGAGACGCTGTTGGGCGTACGAAACCGGGATCACGGTGCTTCCTCTACTCACGTCACGGCACGGCACGGGGTGTTCGGGATGGGGACGGTCGGTCGGCGGTCAGACGGCGGCCAGGTCCGGGCGGACGCTGGGCCGGCAGTCCAGGACGTCGACCGGCTGTCCCATCGAGACGGCGATCCTGCGGTCGCCGCGGTACGGGTCCCGGCCGTGTGCGCAGAGCACGTTGTCGACCAGCATCACGTCGCCGACCTGCCACCGCTCGCGAACGGTCGCGGCGTGGTACGCCTCGTTGAGGGCGTCGACGTCGGCGCTTCCGAGCGGTTCGGCGTCACCGAATCCGGTGTTGAACGGCAGGCCGTCCGGGCCGAACTCCTCGGTCATCGCCTCGTGGATGTCCGGGTCGAGCGACCACTCGTTCCAGAACGCGAGGTGGTTGAACCAGACCTCCTCACCCGTGCGCGGGTGGTGGATGGTGGCGGGGCGCAGCTGGCTGGTGCGCAGGTTGCCGTCCGGGCGCCACTCGCAGGTGATGCCGTTCTCCCGGCAGTAGGCCTCGACCTCGGCGGGGTCCTCGGTGGCGAAGGCGGTGCGCCAGCCGAGGGAGACGTAGTCCGAGTAGGCGCGGGTGAGCGTCCAGCCGGAGGTCCGCCCCCGCTCGACCAGGTGTGCCGGCAGGTGGTCGAGCACCTTGCGGCAGTCGGCGGTCGGGGTGGCCCCGCCCTCCTCGGGGGCGATCAGGCAGGCGAAGAGCAGCCGGCCGGGGAACGTGAGGGTGTAGCTGTTCTCGTTGTGCATCCGGATCGGCTGGGCCGGCGGCAGGTCGGTCGAGGAGAAGACCCCGTTGCCGTAGTCGCTGCGCGGCGTGGCCTTCTCGCGGTAGGGGGTGCGCTCGGGGATGAGCACGTCGCGCACGGCCGCGACGTCCTCGGTGCTCGCGACCGGCAGGCCGCGCAGGAAGATCGTGCCGTGGCGGTGCAGGGCGTCGGTGAGCTCGGTCTCGTTCTCCCGCAGCCAGTCGCAGGCCTCGCCCAGGTCGGCGGTGCGCGGGGCGTGGGCGAGGGCCGGGCGGCCGGGGTTCAGTTCCCAGGTCGGCATGGTGGCGCTCACTGGTGGGCGAGGGAGGCGACCAGGCTGGCGGGCCTGATGTCGGTCCAGTTGGCCTCGATGTAGTCGAGGCAGCCCTGGCGGGTGTCCTCGCCGTGGACGGTGGTCCAGCCGGCGGGCACGTCGATCCAGACCGGCCAGAGGGAGTGCTGGTTCTCGTCGTTGGCCAGGACCAGGTAGCCGGCGTTGTCGTCCTCGAACGGGTTGCTCATGGTGTCCTCCTTGGGTTGATTCGAAGGTACGGGCGGCCCGGGGCCCGCAACGGCAGGAGGCGAGGCAGGTACGCGGCAGTTCGGTGCGGGTGGCTGCCGCCGTCGGACGTCAGCGCGGGAGGAGGCGGACCGGGAAGCGGTCCAGGCCGAAGTTGATGATCGAGCGGTTGTGGGTGACCGGCCCGGTCGGCTCGATGACGGCGACGCGTTCCAGCATCGCCGTGAACAGGGCGCCGAGTTCGGCCTTGGCCAGCGGTGCGCCGATGCAGTAGTGGGCGCCGAGGCCGAGGGCGAGGTGCTTGTTGGGGCTGCGGTCGAGCAGGATCTCCTCGGGCCGGTCGAAGACCTCCGGGTCCCGGTTGGCGGACCACACCCAGACGGCGACCCGGTCGCCGCGCCGGATGGTGTGGCCGTCGAGTTCGGTGTCCCGGCTCGCGGTGCGCAGGGTGTGCAGCCCGACCGAGGTCCAGCGCAGGAGTTCGTCCAGGGCCGAGTCCATGCCGACCTCGCCGCGCTGCAGCTTCCGCCACAGTTCCGGGTGCCGGGTGAGGGTGTGCAGGCCCATGGCGGCGGTGTGACGGACCGTCTGGACGCCGCCGACCACGATGTTGTCCAGGTTGAGCACGACGTCCTCGACCGGCAGCAGCTTGCCGCCGACCCGGTAGGTCGCCATCTTGCTGATCAGGTCGTCCCTCGGGTCCGTCCGGCGCAGCATCACCTGGTGCAGCAGGTACGGGATGAGCTGCTGGTGGCCGGCCCGGCGCTCCTCGGGGGTGTTGCCGAGGAACGCGACGTCGCAGACCCGTTCGACCATCTCGCGGTCCTGCTCGGGGACGTCCAGGAGGTCGCACATGACGGACAGCGGGAGGGCGGAGACGGCGTCGACGAGGTCGACCTCGCCCAGTTCGACGGCCTTCTCGACGATCGAGGCGGCGAGGTCGGTGATGCCGCGGGCGGCGCCGCGCACCGGGCCGGGGGCGAAGAACGGGTTGGCGGGGGCGCGCAGTTCGCGGTGCCGGGGCGGGTCGGTGAGGGCCATCATCCGGCCGGAGCCGACCGGGACGTTGCCCTCGCCGGCGCCGAGCAGCGAGCCCTGTTCGGAGCTGTAGAGGGCGGCGTTGCGCAGCACCTCGGCGGAGTGCCGGTAGGAGAGCACCGACCAGACCTGCCCGTCGTCGACGGTGTCGGTGCGGTGGACGGCGGACTCCCGGCGCAGCTCCGCGACCAGCGCGGGGGTGTCGGGGCGGGCCCACAGGTCGGGGTCGGTGAGGTCGACCGCGGTGGTGGTTGGCATCAGTGCTCCGTCGTGGACTGGTGGGCGGCGCCGGGCCGCGCGATGAGGGAGGAGAGCAGGTCGACCGGGCCGGGCCCGTCGACGGTGGCGAGCAGGTGGCCGCCGGGGACGACGTGGTGGCCGGAGCCGCCGCGGGTGTGGGCGGCCCAGCCTTCGAGGCCGCCCACGGCGAGGAGGGGGTCCTCGACGCCGACGACGGTGTGCAGGGCGGAGCCGATCGGCGGGTGGGGCCGGGGCCGGTAGGTGTCGACCACGGCCAGGTCGGTGCGGATGCCGCGCAGCGCGTTCTCCTTCAGGTCGGCGACGCCCTCGACGAGTTCGCCCATCCCGGCCAGCCGCAGCAGTTCGTCGGCGGTGTGCCGGGGGCGGTCCGCCCCGGCCCAGGCGGCGGGCGGCGAGGCGGCGGCGGCGACGACCAGCTCGGGGCGCCGCTCGGCGGGCAGCGCCCGGGCGACCTCGTAGCCGAGGAGGGCGCCGAAGCTCTGCCCGTAGAAGCCGAACCGGCCGGTCAGGTGCGGGGTGAGGGCCTCCAGGACGGCGTCGACCAGCAGGTCGAAGCTCGCGGGCATCGGGTGGCCGAGCCGGCCGCCGCGGGCCGGCGGTCGCAGTGCCCAGACCTCGGCGGCCGGGGCGAGGGCGCGGGCGAGCGGGGTGTAGGCGGTGGCGTCGCCCCCGGCGTGCGGGAAGCAGAACAGCCGGTAGGGGCGGTGGGGTTGGGGCGCGGGGACGAACAGCCAGTCCCCCTCGACGCGGGGCCGTACCCGCAGTGCGGCGGTCATGCGCCGGCCGCCCGGGCGCGGGCGGTCAGGGCGGGCCGGGGGGCGGCGGTGCCGGCCGCGGCGGCCTGCCCGACGGTGGCGGTGAAGGCGGCCAGGTCGGCGGAGTCGAGCAGGTGGCGCAGCTGGAGTTCGATGCCGAGCCGGCGGCGCAGCAGGTGGACGACCCGCAGCGCGGCGATCGAGTGGCCGCCGAGCGAGAAGAAGTCGTCGGTGGGCCGGACGCCGGTGACGCCGAGCACGGTGCTCCAGACCTCGGCGACCTGCTCCGCCAGTCCGCCGGTGCCGGCCGCCGCCTCCTGCGTGGGGGTGGCGGGGGCGGCGGGGACGGGCAGCGCCGCCAGGTCGACCTTGCCGTTGGGGGTGAGCGGCAGGGCGTCCAGCACGGTGATCACCGAGGGCACCAGGTGGGCGGGCACGGTGGCCCGCAGCCGCTCGGTCAGCTCGGCGGCGGTGACGGCGCCGGTGACGTAGCCGGCCAGGCGCCGGTCGCCGGGGGCGGGTTCGTGGACGGTGACGGCGGCGGCCCGGACGCCCGTCAGCCGGGCCAGGGCGTGCTCGACCTCGCCGAGCTCGATCCGGTAGCCGCGCAGCTTGACCTGGCGGTCCACCCGGCCGACGTACTCCAGCCGGCCGCCCTCGCCGCGCCGGGCCTGGTCGCCGGTGCGGTACATCCGGGCTCCCGGCCCGCCGGACGGGTCGGCGACGAAGCGCTCGGCGGTCGGTGCGGGCCGGCCGACGTAGCCGTGGGCGAGTCCGGGCCCGGCCAGGTACAGCTCGCCGACGACGCCGTCGGGGACGGCGGCGAGCTTCTCGTCCAGCAGGTGCAGGCGCACCCCGGGCAGCGGTTCGCCCAGGTGCGGCCCGGGGCCGCTGATCGGCGCGGTGACGGCGTCGACGGTGCACTCGGTGGGCCCGTACAGGTTGAGCGCGTCGATGCCGCCGTCGGCCAGCTCCCGCCAGGTGCGCTCGGGGACGGGCTCGCCGCCCATGAACAGCCGCGGCACCCGGGCGCCGGCGAGCGGCTCGCGCAGCAGCTCCCAGTGCGAGGGGGTCAGGTCGAGGTCGGTGACGGCGTGCTCGGCCAGCAGGGCGGCGACCCGGGCCGGGTCGGCGCGGTGCTCCTCGCCGATGACCAGGACGGTGTCGCCGCGGCAGATCCGGGCCCACTGCTGGACGGAGGCGTCGAAGGAGACGCTGGCGTTCCAGCCGACCACGCCGGGCCCGGCGCGGTAGGCGCCGGTGGCCTCCAGGGCCTCGACCAGGGCGGCGACGGCGCCGCGCGGCACCTCGACGCCCTTGGGACGGCCGGTGGAGCCGGAGGTGTGGATGACGTAGGCCGGGTCGAGCGGGTGCGCCCCGGTCGGCAGGTCGGGCCCGTCGGCGGCGGCGTCCGGGCGCAGCACCGGCACGCCCTCGGCGGCCGGGAGGCCGTCGGCGCTGATCAGGGCGGCGAGCCCGGCGTCGGTGGCCATGAAGGCGAGCCGCTCGGCGGGGTAGGCCGGGTCGAGCGGGACGTAGGCGGCGCCGGCCCGCCAGACGGCGAGCAGGGCGACCGGCAGGTCGGCGGTGCGGCCGAGGTGGACGCCGACCCGGTCGCCGCGGCCGACGCCGAGGGCGCGCAGGGCGCGGGCCAGGGCGGCGGTGCGGCGGTCGAGTTCGGCGAAGTCCAGGCGGTCGGCGCCGGCCAGCACGGCGGTGCGCTCGGGGTGGGCGGCGACGGTGGCGCGCAGGCGGTCCAGCAGATCGGTCATGACGGGTCCTCAGAGGTCTCGGGCGGCGGCGGCCATGGTGTGCAGGGCGGTGGCGTAGGTGTCGATGAACTGCTCGGCGGTGCTGTCGGTGACCAGCGAGCGCTGGTGGTCCACCGCGAGCAGCACCCGCTGGGTGACCGGGTCCTGGATCACCGAGGCGCCGAAGGCGAAGCTGTTGGGTTCGTGGCGCAGGGTCGGCTCGGTGCCGATCCGGCCGTCCACGATGCGGGCCGAGCTGAGCCGGCCGAGGGCGTGGAAGCGCAGGTAGCCGAACTGGCTGTCCAGCGCGGTGTCGGTCATCAGCCGGGCGAGCCGGGCGAAGGGCACCCGGCGGTGCGGCATCATGTCCAGCTCCTCCCGGTGGACCTCGCGGACCAGGGCGAGCAGGTCGCCGGTGGGCTCGCAGCTCAGCGGGACGGTGTTGAGGAACAGCCCGTACACCTCGGTGCCGCCGAGCCGTTCCAGCCGGCCGTTGACGGCCAGGCCGGTGGTGACGCGCTGCTTCCCGGTGACGGCGGCGAGGGCGTGCAGGTGGGCGGCGAGCGCGACCGACTTGACCGGCACGCCGAGCGCGTCGGCGACGGTCCGCAGCTGGTCGGGCGCCTCGGGCAGCACCCGTTCGACGGTGCGCGGCGCCTCGTGCACGGACTCGCTGCCGGGGAACAGCTGGCCGCTGACGCCGGACAGCCGCTCGCGCCAGTAGCCGAGCGAGCGCTCGTCCCGGGCGGCCTGCCGTTCGACGGCCACGAAGTCGCGGAAGGCGGTGCGCGGCGGCGGGGTGGGCGCGCCGAGCGGATCGGCGGCGAGGGCGCCGTGGCGCTCTAGGATCTCGGTGAGCAGCGAGGTGAAGCTCCAGCCGTCGAGGATCGCGTGGTGCTCGGAGACGGTGAGCTGGAAGGCGTCCTCGGCCAGGCGCTGCACGGTGATCCGGAACAGCGGCGGGGCGGTGAGGTCGAAGGGCGTCCACCGGTGGGTGTCGAACACCTCGCGGATCGCGGCGTCCTGGTCCGCTTCGGCCGTGCCGCGCAGGTCGGCGAACTCGACGGGGGCGGGCAGCCGGCCGTGGACGAGCTGCAGCGGTTCGCCGTAGCCGGACAGGTCCAGGCCGGTGCGCAGCACGGCGTGGCGGTCCAGGGCCTCGGCGACGGAGCGGCGGAACGCCTGTTCGTCGAGGTCGCCGGAGATCCGGTAGGAGTTGACGTTGTGGTAGCTGTCGGTGCCGCCGGCGATCTCCATATGGAAGACCATGGAGAGCTGCATGGACACCATCGGGTAGGCGTCGACGACGCCGGGCGGCAGGTCGGCGCGGTCCTCCGGGGTGATCAGGGCGAACGGCTCGTGGGCGTCCGGGTCCTCGGTGACGGGCTTCGCCAGCGGCAGCAGGGCGGCGACGGTGGGGGCGTTGAAGACGTCGCGCAGGCTCAGCCCCCAGCCGCGCTCGTGCAGCGCGCCGGCCAGCTGGACGGCCCGGATGGAGTCGCCGCCGAGGTGGAAGAAGTCGTCGTGGACGCCGATGCCGTCCACCCCGAGGACCTCCGTCCAGACGGCGGCGAAGGCCTCCTCCTCCGGGGTGCGCGGCTCGACGTGGCGGCCCGCGGCGGCGGCGCTGCGCTGCCCGGGGGCGGGCAGGGCGGCGCGGTCCACCTTGCCGTTGACGGTGAGCGGCAGCGACTCCAGCACGGTGAAGGTGGCCGGGACCATGTACGGGGGCAGCGAGCGGCCGAGGAAGGCGCGGACGTCGGCGGGCTCGCGTCCGGTGACGTACGCGGCGAGGCGGTCCTCGTGCACGGTGACGACGCAGGCGTCGACGTCCGGGTGGGCGGCGAGGGCGTTCTCGATCTCGCCGAGCTCGATCCGGAAGCCGCGCAGCTTGACCTGGAAGTCGGCGCGCCCGATGTACTCCAGTCCGCCGCCGGGCAGCCGCCGGGCGACGTCGCCGGTGCGGTAGAGCCGGGCCCCGGGCGGGCCGTACGGGTCGGCGACGAAGCGCCCGGCGGTGAGGCCGGGGCGGCCCCAGTAGCCGTGGGCGAGGCTGCCGCCGCCGATGTACAGCTCGCCGGCCGCGCCGGGCGGCACCGGCCGCAGCCAGTCGTCCAGGACCTGGGCGCTCAGGTGCGGCATGGGCGTGCCGATCAGGCTGCGTTCGAAGCCCGCGCTGCCGGCCAGGTCGTGGGTGGTGACGTGGACGGTGGTCTCGGTGATGCCGTACAGGTTGCAGAGCCGGGCCGGGGGCGGCGGGTCGAGTTCGAACCAGCGCTGGACGACGGCCGGGTCCAGCGCCTCCCCGCCGAGCATGATCCACTTCAGCGCGGGCAGGGCGCGCGGGCTGCGGCGCAGCACCGGCTCCAGCTGGCGCAGCGCCGAGGGGGTGAGGCAGAGGCGGGTGACGCCCTCCTCCTCCAGCAGCTGGGCGAACTCCTCGGGCGAGCGGCTGGTCACGTACGGGACGACGACCAGGCGGGCGCCGTGCAGCAGGGCGCCCCACATCTCCCACACCGTCCAGTCGAAGGCGTAGCTGTGGAAGAGCGTCCAGGTCTCCTGCGGGCCGAAGCCGAAGTGCCGCGCGCCGTCCGCCATCAGCCGGCTGACGTGCTCGTGGGCGACGGCGACGCCCTTGGGGCGGCCGGTGGAGCCGGAGGTGAAGATGACGTAGGCGACGTCGCCGGGGCGGCCGGCGGCCGGCGGGCGGGTGTCCGGCCGGGCGGCCAGGTCGGCGGCCTCGGCGCTCAGGTCGTAGGCCTGCCAGGGGCCGTCGGGCACCCGGTCCGGGCGGTCGGTGACCACCAGGGCGACGCCGGTGTCACCGAAGACCAGGGCGGCCCGGTCGGCGGGGGCGGCCAGGTCGACGGGCACGTAGGCGGCGCCGGTCTTGAGCACGCCGAGGACGGTGACCAGGACGTCGGCGGTGCGCTCCAGCAGCATGCCGATCCGGTCGCCGGGGCCGGCGCCGCGGGCGCGCAGGGCGTGCGCGAGGCGGTTGGCCCGGCGGTCCAGTTCGGCGTAGCTCAGGGTGCGGTCGGGGTCGCCGACGGCGGGCCGGTCGGGGTGGGCGTCGGCGGCCCGCTCGAACAGGTGGTGCAGGCAGTGGCCGGGGGTGTCGGTGGCCGCGCCCGCGTCCACGGGGCGGGTGGTCAGCCGCAGCACGGTGGCGTCGGGGTCGTCCAGGGCCGCGGTGAGCAGGGCGTCGTACTCGGCGGCCAGCCGGCGGACGGTCTGCGGGTCGAACAGCTCGCTGCGGTACTCGGCCTCGCCGCGCAGCTCGCCCCCGGCGTCCCCGCCGTCGAACACGGACCAGGTGAGGTCGAACTTGCTGGTGCCGTTGGAGCGCACCCGGCTGCGGGCGGTGGCCGCCGGGCCGAGCGCCAGCGGGCTGCGGTCCTCGCCGTGGGCGCCGAACACCACCTGGACCAGCGGCGGGTGCTGGGCGCTGCGGGCGGCGCCGAGCCGGTCGACGATCTGGTCGAAGGGCAGGTCGAGGTAGCCGTACGCCTCGAAGGCGACGTCCTGGACGTGCTCCAGCAGGTCCCGGAAGCCCAGCGCCGGCGCCAGCCGCAGGCGCAGCGGCAGCAGGTTCACGAAGTAGCCGAGCAGGTGCTCCAGTTCGGGGCGGTCCCGGGTGGTGACGGGGGTGCCGACCACCAGGTCGTCGGCGCCGGTCCAGCGGTTCAGCAGCAGGGCGAACGCGGCCAGCTGGACGGTGAACGGGGTGACGCCCTCCGCCTCGGCCAGCGCGCGGACCCGCGCCGCCGTCCCGGGCGCGAGGCCGAACTCCTCGGTCCGGCCGGCCGCTCCGCGCTCGGCGGGCCGGGGCCGGTCGGTGGGCAGCTCCAGCAGGGTGGGGGCGCCGTCCAACTGCTGCTTCCAGTAGGTCAGGTGCTCCTCGTAGGAGGTGCCGAGCTCCTCCTCGGCGCAGTCGGCGTACTGCACGGTCAGCTCCGGCAGCCGGGCCCGCCCGCCCCGCACCGCCGCGCCGTACAGCTCGGCGAGCTCGCGCTCGAAGACCTCGGCGGACCAGCCGTCCCAGACGATGTGGTGGACGGTGAACAGCACCGTGGTGCGCTCGTCGGCGAGCCGGAAGGCCTCGGCGCGCAGCAGCGGGCCGGCGGCCAGGTCGAAGGGCTCGGCGCAGCGGGCGGTGAGCAGGTCCTCCAGGCGCTCCTCCTGCCCGGGGCCGCCCAGCGGGCGCAGGTCGGTCACCGCGAGCGGCACGGCGGGGCGGTGGTGCACCTGCTGGCGGGGGCCGTCGGGGTGCAGCGCGAAGGTGGTGCGCAGCGTCTCGTGCCGGGCCGTGACGGCGTCCAGCGCGCGCTGGAGCAGGGCGAGGTCGAGCGGGCCGGTGACGTCGAGGGTCCAGGGGGTGCAGTAGGTGACGGCCCGCGGGTCGAGGCGGTCGAGGAACCAGAGGCCGCGCTGCAGCCCCGAGACGGGCGCGGTGCGCGCCGGGCGGTCGGACGGGCTCACGGCCTCGTTCCCTTCGTGTGCGGTGCGGCCCGTCATCGGGCGGCCAGCCGTTCGGCGATGGCGCTCACGGTCCGGGCCCGGAACACCAGTTGCGGGGGGACGCGGCTGCCGGTCTCCCGGGACAGCCGCATCGCGACCCGGACGGCGGCCAGCGAGTTGCCGCCGATCCGGAAGAAGTTGTCCTCGCGGCCGACCTCGGCGAGGTCGAGCACCTCGCGCATCGCCTCGGCGACCAGGCGTTCGGCCTCGGTCAGCGGGTCGGCGGCCACGGTGGCCCCGGAGCCGTCGGTGGCCCCGGCCGCGTCGGCGGCCCGGCGGCCGGCCGGGGCGGGCAGCGCCTTGCGGTCCACCTTGCCGTTGTGGTTGAGCGGCAGGGCGTCCAGGACGTCGAGGGTCGCGGGCACCATGTGCTCGGGCAGCAGGGCGGCCAGGTGGTCGAGCAGCGCGTCCGGGGCGGGGGCGCCGGCGGCGACGGTCACGTAGGCGGCGAGCCGGCGGTCGCCCGGGGCGGGCTCGTGGACGGCGACGGCGGCCTCCCGGACGGCCGGGTGGCGGGTGAGCGCGTCCTCGATCTCGCCGGGCTCGACCCGGAAGCCGCGGATCTTCACCTGGTCGTCGATCCGGCCGGTGACCTCCAACAGGCCCTCGGCGTTGAGGTGACCGAGGTCCCCGGTGCGGTAGAGGCGCTCGCCGGGGGCGCCGTACGGGGAGGCGACGAAGCGTTCGGCGGTGAGGCCGGGCCGGCCGAGGTAACCGTGGGCGAGACCGTCGCCGGTGGCGTACAGCTCGCCGGTCGCGCCGGGCTCGACGGGGCGCAGCCGCTCGTCCAGGACGAGGACGCCCTTGCCGTTCAGCGGGACTCCGATCGGGACGGAGGCACCGGCGGTGTCGGCGGGGCCGACCCGGTGGCAGGTGGTCAGGCCGAGGCTCTCCACCGGGCCGTAGCCGTTGGCCACCGCCAGGCCCGGGTAGGCCTCCAGGGCCTTGGCCACGTGGGTGACGGAGGCCCGCTCGCCGGCGGTGAAGGCGAGCTTGAGGCCGTCGTAGGTCTCCGGGAACTCCTCCAGCAGGAAGTTGAACAGGCTGGCGGAGAGCTGGAGCTGGGTGACGCCGTGGCGGCGGGTCAGCTCGGCGATGGTCTGCGGGTCCGGGCGCTGGCCGGGCTGGAGGACGCAGGCACCGCCGAAGCAGAGCGCGCCGTACAGCTCCAGAGCGAAGGCGTCCCAGGAGACCGGCGAGCACTGCAGCCAGACCTCCTCGGGGCCGAAGCGGGCGTAGTCCTGGCCGAGGTAGGTGGTGGTGAGCGCGCGGTGCGGGACGGCGACGCCCTTGGGGCGGCCGGTGGAGCCGGAGGTGAACATCACGCAGGCGAGGTCGGCGCCCTCGACCGGCAGGCCGAGGTCGTGCCCCGCGTACCGGGCGAGTTCGGCGGCCGCGGCGTCCAGGTCCACCTGCCGCCCGACCGGGAAGGGCACGACGGCGTGCCGGTGGGTGACCACCGTGGCGGCGCCGGTGTCGGCGACCGCGCCGGCCAGCCGCTCGGACGGGAAGTCCGGGTCGAGCAGGGTGTAGGCGGCGCCGGCCTTGAGGGCCGCCAACAGGGCGACGACCAGCTCCGGCCCGCGCTCGGCCAGCACCGCGACGGTGTCGCCGCGCCCGATGCCGAGGCCCGTCAGGTGCCGGGCGAGCCGGTTCGCGGCGGTGTTCAACTCGCCGTAGCCGACGCTCCGTTCGCCGGAGATCAGGGCGACGGCCCGCGGGTCGCGGGCGGCCCGCGCCTCGAACAGGGCGTGCACCGGCACCTCGACGGCGGCGGCCAGGGTGCCCAGCCACTCCTCGCACAGGCCGGCCATGGTGTCCGGGGCGAAGAGGTCGCTGTCGTACTCGAAGCGGCCGGTGAAGCCGGTGCCCAGGTCGTCCACCGAGACGGACAGGTCGAAGCGGGAGACCGGGTTGGAGTGCAGGGCCCGGGTGACCTCGTGCCCGCCGACCGTGAACGGCCGGGGGTCCAGCGGGTGCAGCTCCAGCAGCACCTGGCAGAGCGGGTTGCGGTCCTCGGGGCGTTCGTCGAGCACGGCGCCCGCGATGTCGTCGAAGGGCACCTCCTGGTGGCGGTAGCCGCCGATCGACACCTCGCGCACGTGCCGGACCAGTTCACGGAAGGAGGCGCCCTCCTCCAGCTTCAGCCGCAGCGGCAGCAGGTTGACGAAGTAGCCGATCAGGCCGTCGAGTTCGGCCCGGCCGCGGACGTTCACCGGCGAGCCGAGCACCAGGTCGCGCTGCCCGGACCGGCGGTGCAGGGCGAGGGCCAGCCCGGCCAGCAGCACCATGAACGGGGTGGCGTCCTCGCTGCGGGCGAGCGCCCGGACGGCCTCGGCCACCGGACCGGGCATGGCGAAGCGGTGGAAGGCGCCGCGGAAGGCCTGCTCCTCGGGCCGGGGCCGGTCCGGCACCAGCGCGTCGGCGGTCGGCGCGTCGCGCAACTGCTCGCGCCAGTAGTCCAGTTGCCGCTCGGCGGTGTCGTCCTGGTACTGCCAGGCGGCGTAGTCGCCGTACTGGACGGCGAGCTCCGGCAGCTCGGCGGGCCGGCCCTCGGCCAAGGCGGCGTACAGCTCCTGGAGTTCGGCCTCCAGCACGGCCAGCGAGCCCTCGTCCCAGACGATGTGGTGCAGGAGCAGCAGCAGCGTGGTCGCCCCGTCGGCCCGGAAGACCCGGGCCCGGACCAGCGGCCCCCACTCCAGGTCGAAGGGCTCCAGCGCGGCCTCGGCGACCAGGGCGTCCACCTCCTCGGCGGTGGTCTCGGTGAGCGTGAACGGCAGTTCCACGGAGGGGTGGACGACCTGCCGCGGACCGTCCTCGGCGAGCTCGAAGGTCGTCCGCAGGCTCTCGTGCCGCTCGACCACCCCGGCCAGCGCCCGCCGCAGCAACTCGGGGTCGACCGGCCCGGAGAAGCGGAACACCCAGGGCACCACGTAGGTCGGCGCGTCCGGGTTCCACTGGTCGAGGAACCACAGCCCGCGCTGGAACTTGGACAGCGGGGCCTGGGCGGCGCCGGAGCGGACCGGGGCCGGGCGCGCGCCGCCGGACGCGGAGGTCACCGCGGCGGCGAACTCGGCCAGCGTCGGCGCGTCGAAGATGGTGTACGGCGACACCATGCCGAAGACGTCGAAGACCCGGCCCACCACCCGCACGGCCGTCAGCGAATCGCCGCCCAGGTGGAAGAAGTTGTCGTCGGCGCCGACCTCCGGCACCCCGAGCACGTCCGCCCAGACCGCCGCGATCAGCTGCTCGGCGGGGGTGCGCGGCGGGCGGCCGGCCGGCTTGCCCTGCGGCACGGTCCGCGGCTCGGGCAGCGCCCCGCGGTCCACCTTGCCGCCGGCCGTCAGCGGGAAGGCGTCCAGCGCGGTGAGCGTCGCCGGGACCATGTGCTCGGGCAGCCGCTCGGCCAGCCAGGCCCGGGCCTCGGCGTACCCCGGCGCGGCGCCGGTGACGTACGCGGCCAGCCGGCCCTCGTGCGCCACCACGACGCATCCGGTGACACCGGGGTGACCGGCCAGCACCTGCTCGACCTCGCCCGGCTCGACCCGGAAGCCGCGGATCTTCACCTGGTGGTCGCCGCGGCCGAGGAACTCCAGCGGGCCGTCCTCGGCGGCGCGGCGCACCAGGTCGCCGGTGCGGTACATCCGGCCCCCCCGGGCCCCGTCGGCCTCCGCGAACGGGTCGGCGACGAAGCGGCCGGCGGTGAGGCCGGGACGACCGAGGTAGCCGGAGGCCAACAGCGGCCCGCCGACGTACAGTTCGCCCGCCTCGCCGGGCGGCACCGGCCGCAGCCGCCCGTCCAGCACGTGGAGGCGGCGCGCGCCGACCCCGGTGCCGATCGGCACCCGGGCGGCGGGCTGCTCCGGCGTGCCGTCGAGCCGGTGGGTGGTGGCGGTGACCACGGTCTCGGTCGGGCCGTAGGCGTTCAGCAGCGGCACCCCGGTCGCCGACCACCAGGCGGCGGCGGTGGCGGGCTCCAGCTTGTCGCTGCCGGAGATCATCAGCCGCAGGGTGCGCGGCACCCGGCCGCCCAGGGCCGCCACCACGTCCTGGAAGTAGCCCGCGGCCAGGTTGGCGACGGTGACACCCTCGGCGTCCAGCAGGTCCAGCAGCGCGGCCGGGGCCAGGAGCCGCTGCTCCGGCAGGACCAGGCAGGCCCCGGCGGACAGCGCGCCGAGCACCTGCTCGACGGCCACGTCCACGGTCGGACGGGCGAACTGCAGCACCACGTCCCGTTCGGTCAGGCCGAAGGTCTCGACGACACCGGCCAGGTGGCCGGCCAGGGCGGCGAGCGGAACGTGCACGCCCTTGGGGCGGCCGGTGGTGCCGGAGGTGTAGATGACGTAGCCGGCGCCGGCGTTCCCGCCCGCCCCTCCGCCGATTTCGGTGAGCTCCTCGCCGTTCAGGGCGAGGTGGGCCCCGGCGTCCTCGGCGATCCAGCGGTTGCGCTCCTCGGGGGCCTCCCCGTCCAGCGGCAGGTAGGTGGCGCCGGCCCGCAGCGCCGCGAGCAGCGCGACCACGTGGTCCAGCCGGTCGCGGCCGGTCACGGCGACCGTCCGGCCGGGGGCGAGCCGGGCGGCGAGGGCGGCGGTCAGGCCGTCCAGCTCCCGGTAGTCGACCGTCCGGCCGCCGGCCCGGACGGCCGGCCGCTCCGGGAAGCGGGCGACGGCGGAGGCGAACGGCGCGAAACCGGGCGCCGTGAATTCGGTGGGGAAACCGCGCGAGGACATCATCCAACCCCAGATCGTGAGAGAAATCGGCGACGAAAGCGACGATAGGGGGAATTCGACGGCCCTATCGGCAGAATGAGCGGAAGGAAATCGGCAGTTTCATCATGCCGCTTTCCAGGCAGGCCAGGGCTACCGGCCGAGGGTGTTTCAGGAATTCTCGGGGGACCAGACGTCCGCCCCGTCCAGGGCCTCGGGGGCGTATTTCCCGAGCGAACTGATCAGCAGTCGGAGTTCCAGCGCCAGGCATTCCGCGAAACGGCGCAGACCGGATTCCCGGTCCTCCGCGACGGCGAGCAGCGCCGCCCGTCCGAGGCCCACCGCACGGGCCCCCAGCGCCAGGCTCTTGACCGCCCGGGCGCCTTCCCAGATCCGCCCGGAGACCAGCAGGGAGGGCGGCGGCGCGGCCGCCAGCCGGCGCAGGCACTCCGCGAGCGGCAGGCCGACGTGCGGCAGGAACACCCCCGGCGCCCAGCCGGTGCCGCCCTCGGCGCCGTCCACCACGACGGCGTCCGCTCCGGCCTCGTGCGCCACCCGGGCGGCCTCGGCCACGTCCCGGCCGGGGTAGAGCTTCACCCAGATCCGCACCCGCGGGTAGTTGTTGCGCATCAGCCGGATCTGCTGGCGCAGGATCTCCGCGGTGAAGGTGCCCGGGGTGGCGGCGCGCAGCACCCGGCCGTCGCCGAACAGCGGGTCCAGCCCGAAGCGGTCGCCGAGCGCGGCGGCGGCTTCCGCGTCCAGCACGGTCATCCCGCCCAGGCCCGGCTTGGCCCCCTGGCCGACCTTCAACTCGAAGGCCAGCCGCCCGGATTCGAGCAGCGGAAGGGCGGCCGGATCGCTGTGGACGAGGTTCCACACCTCGGCGTCGGCGTCCTCGGTGCTCTGCTGCACGGCCACGCCGCCGAGCCCGTCCGGGAGTTGCTCGCCGTAGGCGCGCAGCCGGCCGAGCAGGGTGCGGTCGGCCGCCTCACCGAGCCGGCCGTAGCCGTTGACCGGCACCACGTTCTCGCCGATCACCATCGGGATCCCGAGCGCCCCGGCCTGCCGGCTCAGGGCCAGCCCGAGGTCGCCGCCGGCCGCCCGGGTGGAGCCGGTCGCCGACACGTAGACCGGCAGCGCCGAGGCGAACCCGCCGATGGCGGTGGCGAGTTCGACGTCCCGGTAGTCGGGTTCGCGGCCGAGGTCGATCAGCTTGGCGAGCCGCTGCGGCAGGAACAGCGGCGGGACGATCCGCAGGGCGTCGAGCGCGTCGTTTTGCGCGGGCTCCCCGGGCCGGCCGGCGCCGAACAGCACCCGCCCGTACTCCTCGGCGGGCGGGAACGCCGCGGCCGCCCCGACGCGGGCCCGCCGCCGGACCTCCTCCTCCGGAAAGCCGGGCGCGGTCAGGTCCTTCACGGCGGCGGCGTCCGCCCCGCTCCGCTCGACGGCGGGCTCGCTGCGCTCCCTCACGGTGACACCACCCCGGCGACCTTGGGGAACGCGCTGGCCTGCCAGACGGCGTCCAGCCCGGCGACGTACCGGGTGAGCCGCTCGACCCCGATGCCGAAGCCCGCGCTGGCCGGCACGCCCTCGCGCACCAGGTCCAGGTACCAGCGGTACTTCTGCGGGTTCTCGCCGGTCTCCCGCATCCGGGTGACGATCTCCGCGTAGTCGTTGGTGCGCTGGCTGCCGCTGCACAGCTCGCCGTAGCCCTCGGGCGCGAGCAGGTCGAAGTTCCGCAGCAGGCCCGGGTCCTCCGGGTGCTCGCGGTCGTAGAAGCCGCGCGAGCCCTTCGGGTAGTCGGTGACGAAGAACGGCCGGTCACGCCGGTCCGACAGCAATGCCTCGCCCTCCCAGTCGAGTTCGGCGTCCAGGCTCTGCGGGTGCCCGATGCCGCGCAGTTCGGCCACCGCCTCGGCGTGCCGGACGCGGCCGAACGAGCCCTTCAGGAGCTCGGCGAAGGCCTGCGGGTCCCGGCCGAGTTCGGCGAACTCCTTGGGCAGCTCGCGCACCGTGCTGTCGACCATGTGCACCACCAGCTCCTCGGCCAGCTGGACGGCGTCGTCCCGGCTCGCGCCGGCGACCTCCACGTCCAGCTGGTGGAACTCGGCCAGGTGCCGGCTCGTCCCGGCGGTCTCCAGCGGCTCCAGCCGGACGTTCGGGGCGATGCAGAAGATCTTGTCGAAGGCGAGCAGCGAGGCCTGCTTGTACAGGATCGCGCTGGTCATCAGCTTGTAGCGGTGGCCGTAGAAGTCGATGTCCACCTGCTTGGAGCCACGCGCACCGGGGTCGGTGACCGGGCCGATGATCGGCGGCAGCAGCTCGGTGAAGCCCCGGCCGCGCAGGAACTCGCGGGCGGCGGCGAGCAGCTGCTGCTGGATCCGCAGGGCGCTGCGGGTGGTCGGGGCGGTCAGGTGCCGGCCCGGATCGACCGGGGGCCGGGGCGTGGTGTCGGGCATGATCGGGGTCCTGTTCTCTCGGGTGGTCCGTGGCCCGCCGTCGGAGGCGCGGGCGGTCGTCGGTGGTGGAGCGGCGGGCGGGCGGGGGTGCTTGAACGCCGGGCGGGTCGGGGCCTCGCGGCCCGGCGGGCGGCTCAGCGCGCCACCGGCAGGCCCCGGGCGGCGGACGCCGCCACGGAGGCGGCCGCGTACTCGGCCCGGCCGTCGTAGCCGCGCCGGACGTGGGAGAGGGCGGCCAGCAGCCCGGCCGAGCCGAGGATCGGCGCCCGGCCGCGCTCGACGAGCCCCGCGATCGGCATCGAGCCGACGCCGGACCAGTGCAGCCGGCCGTCCGGGCCCAGCGAACTGCCGGTCCGCCCGGCATTGTCGGGGTGCAGGCAGTACGGCACGTCCAGGTAGCCGGCCGCGAACGCCCGCACCAGGGCCCGCCCGACGTCGGCGTCCAGGTCGAGCACCGCGCCGATCAGCGCCCTGGCCTCGGCCTCGATCCCGGTGTCCGGCGCGGCGACGGGTCGTGGCCGGCCCCGCTCCGCCGCGGCGGCCGCGGCCGCGGTCTCCAGCGCCCGGACGTTCTCGGCGACGGTGGGGATGCGGTGCGCCTCGGCCGTGGTCTTGACGATCAGCCGGGCCGCGCCGCCGCGCACCGCGAGCCGCGCCGCGTCCTCCAGCAGCAGCCGCGCGCCGCCGGGCGAGCGCGGGTACACGCCCATGTACGCGTACACCACGAGGTGCCGGTCGACGTCCGCGAGCAGCTCCCCCGCGATCCGGCCGAGCGCGGCCAGCGCCTCCTCGTCCTGGCGGGCGTTGGCCTGCTGGGCGTAGCTGAGCGAGATGCTGCGCAGCCCGTTCTGACGGAAGAACAGCGCCTCCAGCACACTGATGGCGATCAGCAGCGAGGGCGGGCAGAGCTGTCCCATCATGCAGCCGCCGAACGTCTCCAGGTGCGGCTCGGCGCCGAACTCCCGGACGGAGGCGAGGATTTCGCAGCTGCGCCGCCAGCGCGCCACCGCCTCGTGCAGCGGGGTGCGGCCGTACGGCAGGCAGTAGGAGACCGGTCCGCCCTCGGTGGCGTCCAGGCCGGCCGCCAGCAGCGCCTCGACGATCCGCTCCGGCGCGGCCGAGCCGTGCCGGACCTGCACCGGGAAGCCCGCGTCCGCCACCCCGCGCAGCACCTCCCGGGTGACCTCGACCGGGTGGGTGACGATCGGGTAGCCGTTGAGGCCCGCCCCGGCGGCCAGGGCGCGCCGCGCGGCGTCGAGGTCGCCGGTGCGGGTGTAGCTGTCCAGGGTGATGGTGCCGACGGTGACGGCGGCCGCCCCCCGGGTGGCGAGCAGGCCCTCCCGCATCACGGCCGCCCGCGCCATGCCCATCCGGGGCTGGACCACCAGGGCGCCGGCCTCGGCGGCCTGGGCCACGAACGCGCCGAAGCCCGCCCGGGCGGGACCCGTCACTGCGGGGCCCGTCACCACAGGATCCGTCACCACAGGATCCGTCACAGCAGGACCCCGGAGCGCAGTCCGCCGACGAACTCGCGGAACCCGGCCACTGCGGCGCCCTCCTCGAAGACCGCGTCGAAGCCGGCCGCCAGCAGCGTCCGCTCGCGGTCGGGGTCGTCGGCCCCGGCGATGCCGAGCTTGCCGCCGATGACGGTCGGGGTGCGCCGCAGTTCCGGGCAGGCGCGGAGGGCCTCGATCACCCGCAGGCCCTCCTGGAAGCCGTGCCCGTTGACGCTGCTGATCACGATCAGGTCCGGTTCGATCCGGCGGCATTCGGAGATCAGCAGCGCGTCCGGGACGCATGCGCCCAGATTCGTCACCCGGTGGCCCGTCTCCTCCAGCAGGAACTGGAGGAAGACCAGGTTCCAGGTGTGCGAATCCGAGGCCGTCGTCGTCACGACGACGTCCAGACCGTTCTGTTCGGCGTTTCCGTGCTCCACGACTCAGCCCTCATCGGTAGAGATCCTCGATGGCGTTCCGGCGCGTTCCCGCGGCGGTCCGGCCCCACGGAGAACGCTAGGAACGATCGGGCCCGGCAAGCGGCAGCTCCTGCGGCATTAAGCGGCAGAATCGGCAGCCGTTCGACGCCTCACGGTCAGCCCGCGACGGCCAGCAGCGGGCCGTCCCCCGCCGGCCCCAGCCGGATCCCGGGCTCCTCCCGGACGAGGCGCCGGCACAGGTTGAGCACCGTGAAGCGCACGCCGTCCCGGGCGGGCACGCTGCGGATCAGCCCGCGCGACAGCAGTTCGTGCACCGTGGCCAGGCAGGCCTGCAGCGTCCAGCCGCTGCGGACCACCGCGTCCTCCCCCGACCAGTCCCCCGGCTCGTCCACGAGCACCTCCAGCAGGGCGCGCTGGCGCTCCGTCAGGCGCCGGATCGCCGGCTCCACCTCGTCCCGCAGGTCACCGCGCGCACCGAACACCACGGGCGGCGCCGCCAGCGTGAACGGGACGACCGCCAGCCCGGCCACCAGCTGGGAGGTGGACTGCACCAGCGCCCACCCCGCCGCGCGCTCCAGCGCGCCCGGCAGGCCGTCCAGGCGGCGGCAGAGCTCCGCGACGGCGGGCGCCTCGGAGCGCTCCAGGGTGTAGCCGGGGCGCAGCCGGCACAGGTGCGAGAGCAGCAGCCGGACGGCCCCGACCTGCGCCAGCGCCTCCGGTTCGGCGTCGAGTTCGGGGGCCGGGACGGGCAGCGGCGCGAGCGGGATGACCTGTCCCCCGGGCAGCGGCCGGGCCTCCCGGGCGGTGATCAGCACCCGCAGCCCGGGGCAGCGGTGGAACAACCCGTCCAGCTGCCCGGCGTCCACCCCGCCGTCGGCGCCGTCCAGCACCAGCAGGGCGGGCCGCTCGCCGATGTCCCGGGCGAGGTCGTCCAGCGGCGCGCGCCAGAGGTGCGGGCCGCCGCCGCAGTCCACCCAGCGCACCGACCAGCGGACGGCCAGGTGCAGCCGGCGGGCCACCTCCAGGGCGAGCCGGGTCTTGCCGACCCCGCCCAGGCCCACCAGCGAGACCAGCCGGTCCCCGTGCACGGCGAAGGCGTCGGCCAGCACCTCGGCCTCCATGTCCCGGCCGACGATCGCCCCGCGGGCCACCGGCGGGGCGGCCGGCTCGGCCACCGGCTCGTCCGCGAGCGGGTGCCGGCGGGCGGTCTCCTCGAAGTCCGTCCGGCTGCGGCCCTCCAGCCGCAGCGCGTCCGCCAGCAGCCGGACGGTCTCGTTGCGGGGCCGGCGCACCCGGCCGCTCTCCATGTCCCGGATCGCCCGCACGCTCAGGGTCGCGTGATCGGCCAGGCACTGCTGGGTCAGCCCGACCCGCTCGCGCCGTAGCCGCAGCAGCTCGCCGAAGCCCGCCGCCGTTCTCACCGCTTGCACCGACTGCCCGCCGTCCATGCCTCGTCTGCCCTTCGTGGTCCGGACTCCTCCTGGCGTCGGGACCGGTGGCGGCCTCAGCTCCGGGCGCCCGCACGGCCCGTGGTCCGGCCGTACGGGACCCGGCGATCAGGCTGTGGCCTCCGACCGGCTCCCTCCGGTCCCCGATGCTCCTGGCTCGCCGTCTACGCCCGATCAACGGCCGATCACCGGCCCCACCCACGACCTTCACCCGGGCCTCACAGGCCGTCCCGCCGCCCGTCCGGGCCGGACGGGGACCCCTCCGCGGCGGGACGGCGTCGATGCTCCCGGTGGGCACGCAACGGCCCGGACCTCGGCGGATGCCGGGATCCGGGCCGGTCTAACGGTCAGGGACGGGCCTCCTCGGGGGTCATTCGGCCGCCTGCTTGAGGCCGCCGTGGCACAGCCCCCAGATGACGAGGGCGTCGATCGCGATCAGGACGATCGCCCACGCCGGGTAGTAGGGCAGCCACAGGAAGTTGGCGATCATTCCCAGCCCGGCGAGGGCGACACCGAAGATCCGGGCCCAGAGGGCGCCGCTGAAGACCGCCACGCCCGCCACGACGATCAGGACGCCGAGGATGAGGTGGATCCACCCCCAGCCGGCGCTGTTCAGCGAGTACGCGTAGTTGCGGGTGACGACGACCAGGTCGTCCTTGGCGATGGCGGAGATCCCCTCGAAGACCGCCATGAGACCGCCGGTGATCAGCATGACCCCCGCGAAGATGGTCCACCCGGACGCGTATGGGTGCCGCTGGGGCTGGGGGATCTGGCTGCTGCCGACTCCACTGACGCTGCTCGTCATGACGGTGACTCCTTCGATGGCAACCGCCTCGCGGACCGCGGTAGGCGGGAGGGTGGAACAGAAGTCCTACGTTCACGGTAGAACCGGATCCCCGTCCTGTCGTGGCGCGGACCGGCCGCGGCCGTGGCCCGGACGTCCCTGGTGGAGCCCCTTCAGCTCTCCTCCCGGGGGTTCTCGGCGCCGCCGCCTCCGGACGCCCCGCCGCCTCCGGGCGCGTCGGCCCCGCCGGGCGCACCGCCCCGTCCTGGGCCGGCGACCCGTCCGGAGGCGGCGAGCAGGGCCAGGACGGCGAGGACCACGAGGAGCACCAGGACGAGCAGCAGCACGGTCAGCACCGTCGGGTGGTTCCAGAGGGCGAACACCAGGGCCACGATCAGCAGCGCCGCGAGGGCGAGCCAGCGGCGGTGGGCGTCGGTCCAGGTTCCGGCCCGTCCGGTGTGCACGCCGTGCGCGCCGCTCCAGCCGGCGACCGAGTCGGCGGCGTGGTCGGCCCCGCCGCGCACGGCCCGCGGCAGCCGTCCCGCCCCGGAGAGGTAGGCGCCGAGCGCGACCACCACGCCCAGGACGACGAGGGTGCGCAGGCTGACCTTCAGGAACCTCAGCAGCGTGTCGAAGACCGCGGCCGCGGCATCCCGGGACTGCACGGCGGGCGGCAGGTGGTCGAGGTAGTAGTGCCGGGCGATCACCAGGGCGATCGCCACCACCAGGCCGGCCCCCGCCGCGCCGAGCGCCGTGGACACCAGGGCCCGGCGCCGGCGCCGGGCCAGCAGGACGCCGACCAGACCGATCACCACGGTGATCACCGGCAGCCAGTTGCCCATCACGTCCAGCGCGTGCGCGGCCCCGCGGACCTTGGCCAGCTTGTCGGACTGGAACAGCACCAGATGCTTGTTCACGTCCGGGATCTTCTCGGCCGGTGTCAGCCCCGCGGCCACCAGCTGGTCCTTCAGCTGGTCCACGGCCTTCCCGACGTCGAGGGTGACCGTGCCGTCGCTGACTCCGACCGCGCCGCGGCCGTGTCCGGTCAGGGCCTGGACCACGGCCGTGTGGGCGGCGCGGTTCGCCTGCGTCCAGACGGTGTCGAAGGCGTCGCTCCGCACGACCTTGGTCGCCGCCTTGGAGACCACCTGGTCCACCGCGTCGTCGATCTTGGGCCCCAGCGACTTGACGGCGGACGCGGCCCGGGGCGGCAGGCCCTGCGACTGGAGCCAGGCGGCCAGGTCGGAGGCGACCTCCGGACCGTCCACCTTCACGTCCACCGCCCGGGTGATCCGGTTGACCGCGGCGTCCTGGATCGCGGGGTTCGTGGCCAGCGGCGCGACCGTGCTGACGTACCGGTCGGTGTCCAGCGCGATGTCGTGCACCCAGACGGTGAGCAGCGAGACCGGCACCAGGATGCAGGTCAGCGTGATCAGCACGGCCGAGACGGTGCTCCTGACGATCCGGCCCGCCCGGGAGGGGTGCCGGGGCCCCGCGGTGGCGCCTCCGTTCACCGGCCCGCCCGTCGGGGGCTCGGACGGCTGGGGTTCACTCGGCCCGTTCAACGGCCCTCCCGGCATTCGCTGCGCGGCCACGGCGCCGCTGGACACCATTCACGCCGCAGGGGCCCCCGCCCGGCACCCCGGGCTGGGCCACCCGGACGAGGGGCGCGACCCGGCCGCCCGCCCTCCGCCCGGTCCGGGACGTGCCCGGCACCGGGCCGCCGCCTCACCCCGGGCAGGTGATCCGCCGGCGCGTCGGCGGCCCGTACGGTCGGTATCAGCGCCCGGCCCGCCGGGACGGGCGAGGGACTCCCCCGAAAGGAGCACCGCCATGGCCGAGGACGTCCTCGCCGAGACCGGGCCCATCGACTACGTGGTGGTCGAGTTCCCCGGCAACCGGATGACCGGGGAAGCACTCCCGCTGCTGGTCGACCTGGTGGACCGGAATGTGATCCGCATCCTGGACTTCGCGTTCGTGCGCAAGGACGCCGACGGCACCGTCACGGGCATGGAGATCGCCGATTTCGACGGCGACGGCCGACTGGACCTGGCCGTCTTCGAGGGCGCCGGGTCGGGCCTGCTCGACGCCGGCGACCTGAGCGAGGCCGCCGGGGTCATCGAGCCCGGCAACTCGGCCGGTGTGCTCATCTACGAGAACACCTGGGCCGCCCCGTTCGCCACGGCCCTGCGCCGGGGCGGTGCCCGGCTGGTCGCCAGTGGCCGGGTGCCGATGCCCGAGCTGCTGCGCTCCCTGGACGAGCTGGACGGTGCCGGCGGGAACGAACCGACGGACGCGCCGGGCGGCTCCGCCTCCGGGCCGTCCGCCACCGCGTGAAGCCCCGGCACCTGAAGCCACCGGGACGCGAAGTCGCCGAGACCTGAAGCCACCGAGAGGAGTACGCGTCATGCCTGGACTGCTGCGCGGTGTCGCGCGCACCGCCGTCGTCGCCGGAACGGCGACCGCCGTGTCCAACCGGGTGTCCCGTCGCCAGGCGGGCCGTTGGGCGCAACAGGAGGTGGCGGCCGAACCAGCACCGCCGCCCCCGCCGCCCGCTCCCGCCGCACCCGCCGCACCCGCCCCGACGGGGGTGGACGCGAAGATCTCCCAGCTGCAGCAGTTGGCGCAGCTGAAGGACCAGGGAGTCCTCACCGAGGAGGAGTTCGCCACGCAGAAGCAGCGGCTCCTGGCCGGCTGACACCGCCGGCACGGTACTGAGCACCGTCGGCACGGCGGCGGCCTCACCCGCCGCGGGTGATTCAGTGCCCGACGGCGACCTTGGCCGCCACGATGACCAGGCCCAGGAGCAGGTTGACCACCCCCTCGGCGAGGATCTGGCCCGACGAGGCGCCCGCCCGGCGGGCGCCCAGCGTCGCCCAGGCCACCTGCTGCGCCACGGCGACACCGAGGGCGAGCCAGGCGTTCTCCCCCGCCCCCAGCCACGGGCTGACCAGCACCGCCAGGGCGGGCAGCGCCGACGCCTCGACCAGCGGCCACTCGTGCCGGCCGACCTCGCGCACCTGGCTCCAGGTGACCTGGTGGCCGGCCTCGCGCTCCCCCGCCACCAGCGCGTAGACGTGCGCGATCCAGAACACGATCCCGGTGATCACCAGCAGCAGGATGAGCGACAGCCGGGGGTGCGGTTCGGTGAGGCTGGAGGCCGCGATCACGGAGGCGGCGAGCATCGAGCCGTACACCGCTCCGGCGTAGTCGGTCCGCTTCCGGATTCCGCCCCGGGCCGGGTCGCGCGGGGCCGGGTCGCGCGGGGCGGGGGTACCACCGCGGGACGTTGTCACGACGCCTGCTCCCGTCATCGCCGCGGAGACGGCCGATGGGGTCCGTCGCGGCCATCATCACCCGCACCGCGGGTTCCGGCACGGCCGCGCTCACCCACGCCGGGTGACCCGGGCTCCGGCCACCGCCCCTAGCGTGAGGGGAAGGATGTTTCCCTCCCCCGCAAGGAGGCGAGCCCCGTGCTCGGTACCCACCACCAGGCGTCACGTCCCACCACCACGACCTCACCCGACGAGGTCGGACGTGTCGGATGGATCGTGGTCGGCGCCTCGATGCTCATGGCCGGCGCGATCGGCCACGCGCTGTCCGGCATCCTCGCGATCGCCAGGGAACTCCTGCGCCCCGCGCCGCAGCGCGCGCCCACGCCGGTCCGCCCCGTGCACCCGGCCGACCTCGGCATCGAGGAGAAGGACGGCTGGATCCTCATCACCCTCCTGTTCCTCCTGACCGGCACGATGGCCCACGCCGTCGCGCACGTCGTCGAGACCATCAGACAGGCCACCCGGACCACGCACCGGCAGGTGTCGGCATGACGTCGGCACCGACCGGGGCGCCCGGCCGGCCCCCGGGAGCCGACGACGGTGAGCGGGTGGAGCGGTCGGCCCCCGACTCGGTCTCGGCGGGGCGGCGGGCCCGCCGGAACGTGCCGCGCTCGGCCCACGGGACCTGGACCCCCGGGCCGGACCGCGCGGACCCCGTCGACGTCCTGGAGGCCCAGGCCGCCACCCGCGTCCCGGAGCTCGTGCCGATCCGCTACGGCCGGATGGCGGCCTCCCGGTTCGCCTTCCTGCGCGGTGCGCCCGCCATCATGGCCGCGGACCTCGCCACCGCCCCGAACACCGGCCTCACCGTCCAGCTCTGCGGGGACGCCCACCTGTGCAACTTCGGGCTCTTCGCCTCGCCGGAGCGCGCCCTGCTCTTCGACCTCAACGACTTCGACGAGACCCTGCCCGGCCCCTTCGAGTGGGACGTCGAACGCCTGGCCGCCAGCATCGCCGTGGCCGCACGCGAGAACGGCGAATCCGACGCCTCTGCCCGGGCCGTGGCGCAGTCGTCCGCCCGGGCGTACCGGCTCGCCATGCGACGGCTCGCCGGCCTCGGTGAACTCGACGTCTGGTACGAACGGGTGGACACCGCCGAACTGCTGCCGCTGGTCCAGCAGTCGAAGTACCGCAAGCGCGTCCGGACCACGATCGCCAAGGCACGCGCGCGCACCAGCCTGCAGGCCCTGGCCAAACTCACCGAGCCCGGCCCGGACGGCGAGCCCCGGATCGTCGCCGACCCGCCGCTGCTGGAACCGATGGACCCCGCCGACCTGCCCCACCTGCGGCAGATCCTCCTGGACTACCGGGACACCCTGCCGGAGGAGCGGGCGGCGCTGCTCGACCGCTTCGAACTGATCGACGCGGCCCGCAAGGTGGTCGGCGTGGGCAGCGTGGGCACCCGCTGCCACATCGGCCTGTTCCGCGCGCGCGCCACCGGCGAGCCGCTCTTCCTCCAGGTGAAGGAGGCCGAACGGTCCGTGCTGGAACCGCACCTCGCGCCCAGCGTCCACCGGCACCAGGGCCGCCGGGTGGTCGCCGGACAGCGCCGCCTCCAGGCCGTCAGCGACATCTTCCTCGGCTGGGCCACCGGCCCGGCCGGCCGCGACTTCTACTGGCGCCAGCTGCGCGACATGAAGGGCTCCGCCGTCATCGACGGCATGCCCAAGGGCCTGCTGGACGGGTACGCCGAGCTGTGCGGCCGCACCCTCGCCCGCGGACACGCGCGCACCGGGGACCGCGTCGCCATCGCGGCGTACCTCGGTTCCGGCGACGTCTTCGACCGCGCGATCGCCGACTTCGCCCTCACCTACGCCGACCTGACCGGCGCCGACCACGCCGCGCTCACCGCCGCGATCGACAGCGGCCGGATCACCGCCCGGTCCGGGGTGTGAGGCGGCCCCGGCGAGCCCCCGAGCGGGGACCGGTGCGGCCCTACGCCCCGGCCGTCGCCCCGCCGCCGCCCGTCCCCCCGCGCTCCGGCCCGCTCCCGCGCGGCACCCGCCGCGCGGGCAGGTGACCGGTGAAGGCGAAGGCGGCGAGCGTGATCGCGGCGGCGGCCAGCAGCGACACCTTGAGGCCGTCGAGCTGGGCCGCACTGTAGGAGTCGACGACGGCGGCCGCCTCCTGCGGCGGGACGGTGCTCTGCGCGAGCGCGGTGGCGAGCTGGTCCGCGGGCACGAAGGTGACGCCCGCCTCGATCCGGATGCCCGCCTGCTGCTTCACGGCGTCGGAGATCTCCGGGTGCCCGGCCACGGCGTTGCCGAACGCCACCGTCAGGGCGCCGATCAGGATGGCGCCGATCAGCGCGGTGCCCAGCGACGACCCGAGGTTCTGCGCGGTGTACTGCAGCCCGCCGACCTCGCTGCGGTCCTCCTCCCCGACGCTCGACTGCACCACGTTGCCCAACTGCGAGGCGAGCAGCCCCATGCCGATCCCCAGGGCGGCCATCGCCAGCGCGAACGACAGGTCGTCGAGCTCCGGTTGGACGGTGCCCACCAGCCACAGCGACGAGGCGAACAGCACCAGCAGCCCGATCCGCACCACCGTCCTCGGCGAGGCGAAGCGGGTGAGCAGCGAGCCGGACATGGAGGCGGCGAGCATCGTGATCGACACCGGCAGCAACCGCAGACCGGTCTCGAAGGCGTTCTCGCCCTGGACGACCTGGAGGTAGAGCGGGATGACGAAGAACAACCCGAGGAGGATCAGGTTCTGGCAGAAGAGCATCAGCAGGCCGGACCTCAGCGGTGGGATGCGGAACAGCGCGAACCTGACCAGCGGATGCTCCCGGCGCAGCTCCCACGACCGGAACAGCACCAGCAGCACCCCGCCGAGCGCGACGGCGAAGAGCGTCGGCGAGAATCCGAGGACGGTGAACGGCGGATTGCGCGGCTGGAGCCAGCCCCAGGTGCTGCTCTGCAGCACGGCCAGCACCACCAGCCCCAGCCCGGACACCGACAGCAGCACACCGACCAGGTCGATCCGCTCGTGGTGCTCCGGTACCGGTTGCCGCTCGATCCAGCGCAGTAGGAAGAGGATGACCACCACCAGGACGACCTCGCCGGCGAAGACCAGCCGCCACGTCAGGTAGGTGGTCAGCCATCCGCCGAGCAGCGGCCCCACGGCGATGCCCGCCCCGGACAGGCCGCCGATGACACCGTAGGCGGTCGCGCGGTCCCGTCCCCGGTAGGCGCCGGCCACCAGCGCGGCGAGTGCCGGAAGGACCAGCGCCGCACCCAGCCCCTCGATCACCGACCAGCCGAGCGCCAGCAGCCCCAGGGTGGGCGCCACCGCCGTGATCGCCGATCCCACGGCGTAGACCACCAGCCCCACCATGAACATCCGTCGGCGCCCGAACATGTCGCCGAGCTTGCCGCCGGTGATCATGAACGCCGCCATCACCAGCGTGTAGAGCGTGATCACCGCCTGGATCGCCGTGACCTCGGTGTCGAAGTCCTCGACCAGCTGGCTGATGGACACGTTCATCACCGAGGCGTCGAGCACCATCAGGAACTGCGCCATGCCCAGGACGATCAGCGCTCTCCAGCGTTTCACCGTGACTCCTCCCGCTCACCGGCCCACGCGGTCCGTACGCGCCTGCCTCGTACCCTCGCCCCCTCGTGACCGGGTCGCCCGTCGAGGACGGCCGCCGCGGCCGGTGGTCCCCCCGCGGCGCGCCGACGCGCGGCCCGGTCCCACCGGATCGGCGGGGACCGGCGGGGCAGGAGGGCGCCGGTGCCCGCGGGTTGCGCCGAACGGCGGACCGCCCGGGGTGCCGCACACCGTCCCGTCGCCCAGTCTGGGAATCCTCGGCGCTCGGCCGACGACGGGCCGCGACGGACCGGGGGCAGGCATCGACCGGAGGGAGCCCGGGGTGGCGGCACAGCGTGGTGAGCCCGGCCGCGCCGCATGGATCCGCGCCAGGACCGCCTGGTTGAGGGGGCGGACGGCCACCCTGCGCGACGTCCCGTTCCTGCGCCGGCTCGCGGCCCAGCTGCTCCACGTCCACGTCCTGGACACGGCCACCCGCCTCGCGGCCCAGACCTTCCTGACCGCCATCCCGGTGCTGTTCGTGCTGGCCGCCTTCATGCCCCAGGACGTGCGCAACAGCGTCTCCGAGTCGCTGCGCACCGTCCTGGGGCTCCAGGGCCAATCGCTCGACGAGATCAAGGGGGCGCTCCACCCCAGCGGCCAGGAGTCCACCACCGACGCCTTCGGCGGCATCGGGATCATGGTGACCCTGCTCTCGGCCACGAGCTGCAGCCGCATCCTGCAACGCCTGTGCGAGCGGAGCTGGTACCTGCCCCACCTGGCGGGGCGCCTGGCGGCCTGGCGGTGGCTCGCCTGGCTCCTGGTCTGGCTGACCGCCCTGATCCTCCAGGGCCAGGTGCGGTCCGGGTTCGGGGCGGGCACGGGCCTCGGGGTCCTGTTCTACCTGGTCACCGCCACGCTGCTGTGGTGGTGGACCCAGCACCTGCTGCTCGGCGGCCGGATCCCCTGGCTCCCGCTGCTGCCGGGGGCGGTGCTGACCGGGGCCGCGCTGACCACGCTCGCCTGGGTGTCGCGGCTCTACGTCCCCCGCTCGCTGAACCGCAGCGTGACCCAGTTCGGCCCGCTCGGCCTGGTCTTCACCCTGCTCAGCTGGCTCATCGTGGTGTTCACGGCCATCACGCTCGGCATCGGCATCGGGTACGTGGTGGCGAGCCAGGGACGACTGGCCCGGCTCCTTTCGACTCCGGAGCCGGTCCCGGCGGACGAGGACTGAGGGCCGCCGGAAGGGCACCGCAGGGGCGGACCGCCCCCACCGGTGGGCCGGGAGGCCCCTTTGCCAGGTCGGACGGCGTCGGCCAGGATGGGATCTGTCAGCGATCCGCGCTCACCATGCGCCGTACCCCACCCTGAGGTGAGCACCATGCCCCTCAGCCCAGCCGTCGACTCCCCCGCCCGTCCGGCGGACGCGCCTCGGCACCGCTCCACCCGGCCGACCCGGATACCCGGCGGCAATCCCGTGCTCGCGGCCCGCTTCGCCGTCCCCCCGATTCCGGGGACCTTCGTGCACCGGCCGCGGCTGGCCGAGCGCCTCGGCGACGGTCTCCGGACGTCCCTCCTGCTGGTGAACGCCCCGGCGGGGGCCGGGAAGACCCTGCTCGTCGCCGACTGGCTGGCCAGGACGCGGCTGAGCGGTTCCGCGGTCTGGCTCACCGTGGAACGGGAGGACAACGCGCCGGGGGTCTTCTGGGCCTACCTGCTGGAGGCCCTCCGGCACCACGGCGTCACCCTGCCGGACGACATCGGCACCCCCGCCCGGGCCGACGAGGTCGATCACACGCTGCTGGCCCGGCTGGCCGCCCACCTGAGCCGCCGCGAGGCTCCCGTGGTCCTCGTCCTCGACGAGTTCGACCACGTGTCGTCCGCCGAGGTGGCGTCCGGACTCCACTTCCTGCTCGGCCACGCGGGCCAGGGGCTGCGGCTGGTCCTGATCGGCCGCACGGAGCCGCGCCTGCCGCTCCACCGCTACCGCGCCTCCGGTTGCGCCACCGAGATCCGGGCCGCCGACCTGGCCTTCCGCCCGCGGGAGACCGCCGCGCTGATGCGGCGGCACGGCCTCGCCCTCTCCGCCGGGACCGTCCGGACGCTGACCGAGCGGACCGGCGGCTGGGCCGCCGGTCTGCGACTGTCCGCCCTGGCCGCCCAGGGCGCCGCCGACCCCGAGGCGTACCTGAAGGAGTTCGAGGCCTGCCGCAGCACGGTCGCGGACTTCCTGCTCGCCGAGGTCCTCGACACCCAGCCCGCCGAGACCCAGGACCTCCTGCTGCGCACGAGCGTCCTGGACCAGATCCACCCCGAGCTGGCCGACGCCCTGACCGGCCGGACGGACGGCGCGCGGATCCTCGCCGACCTCGCGCGCGCCGACACCTTCGTCGAACCCGTCGGCCGCTCCTGGTACCGCTGCCACCCGCTGTTCGCCGAGATCCTGCGCGTCCAGCTGGCGGCACGCAGCCCGGGGCTGGACCGGGCGCTCCACCGCAGGGCGGCCCGCTGGCTCACCGCGGCCGGACACCTGACCGACGGGCTGGTGCACGCCGCCGCGGCCGGTGACTGGGAGTTCGCCGCGACGCAGGTCGTCGACCGGCTGGCCATCGGACGGCTGTTCACCGGCCGCGACGCGGACCGGCTCGACCGCCTGTTCGCCGACATGGCGCCCGACGCCCGGGGGCCCGCCCCGGAACTGGTCCGGGCGGCCCGCGATCTCGCCCGCCACGACGTGGACCGCGGACTCGATCACCTCCGGCGCGCCGAGACGATGCTGTCCGAACGCGATGCCGAGGACGTTCCGACGGCCCTGCTCAGCGCGGCCCACCTCCGGGTGCTGGCGGGCCGACTGCTCGGCTCGGCCGACATGGCCCGGGCCGCCGCCGTCCAGGCCGCGCGGCTGGAGGAGGACGTCCCGCCGGGTCTGCTGGGCGAGCACCCGGAACTTCCCGCGCTCCGGCTGACCGACCTCGGATCCGCGCTGCTCTGGAAGGGCAGCCTCGACGCCGCCGGGGCGGCCCTGTCCGCCGCCGCCGCGGCGGCCGACGACCCCACCACGGCCTGCCCGCGCCACGAATCGCTCACCCGACTCGCCCTGATCGACGTGCTGCGGGGCAGGCCGGGGCCGGCGGAGGCCCACCTGCGGAAGGCGGGGGCCGAGGCCGAACGCTCCGGGCTGTCCCCGGAATCCCGCACGGGGGCCGGCCAGCTCGTGCTGGCCGCGCTCGCCGTCGACCGCGACGACCTGCCGACCGCGCGGGCGGCGATCGACCGGGCCGCCCGGTCGGCCGCGGCCGACCACGACCCGGCCGTCACCGCGGGAATCGCCATCGTCCGGGCGAGGACGCTGCTGGCCGAGGGCCACCCCCGCGCGGCCCTCGACCTCCTCGGCGGGCTCGCGGACGGCGGTCCCGCCACCGACCCCCCGCCGCCCTGGGTGCGGGAGGCCGTGGCCGTGGCCGTCTCGGCCGGGCACCTCGCCGAAGGGGACCCGGCCGCCGCGCTGGAGGCGCTGGAGCGCAGTGGCGCGGACGGTCCGGAACACGCCGTCGCCACCGCCCGGGCGCACCTCGCCGCCGGGGAGAACCGAGGCGCCCTGCGGATCCTGGAGGCGGTCCCGGAGCGCGACGGCCACGGGCCCGCGATCACCGTACGGGTCCTGCTGGCCCGGTCCCAGGCGGCCTTCGCGCTCGGCGACGAGGCCGCGGCCCAGCGCCTGCTCGCCCGCGCCCTCGCGGTCGCCCGGCCGGAGCGGCTGCGCCGGCCGTTCCGGGACGCCGGGCCGTGGCTGCGGCACCTGCTGCACGCCCGGCCCGAGCTGGCGGACTCCCACGGCTGGCTGCCCGCCGACCTCCTGCCCGGCCTCCCGGCCGGGGCGTCCGGGGACACCGCCGCGACCGACGCCCTGGTCGAACCGCTGAGCGACCGCGAACTGGACGTCCTGAGACTGGCGGCGCAGATGCTGTCCACGGAGGAGATCGCCGCCGGGCTGTTCCTCTCGGTGAACACCGTCAAGACGCACCTCAAGAGCATCAACCGGAAGCTCTCCGTCACCGGGCGCAACCGGGCCGTGCGGCGGGCGCGCGCACTGGACCTGCTCTGACCTCGCGCCGCCCCCGCGGCGGCCGGCCCGCGCCTACCCCGCCCGGGTGCGCCGGTGCCTCCGGGCACGGAACCAGCGCCAGCCGACGGCCACCGCACTCAGCCCGAGCAGCACGAGGAACATCGCGAGCCACGCGTGGCCGGCGACCCGGGCCCCGGTGAGCAGCACGAACAGCACCCCGCCCGCGGTCGCCAGGCACGCCACCACGGTCCGCAGCGCCACCAGGAGCATGCCCGGACGCAGGATCGACGAGGTCCTCCTCGCCTGGGCCGCCGCGGACGCCGTCAGCCCGAACCGGAGGAGGGCCCGGTCGGCGAGCTCGCCGGTGGCGCGGCAGTACATCTGTCCGCAGGCGGGCACCCACACGAACGGCACCACGGTCCCGACGAGGAGCAGCACGCCCAGGCCGGCCCAGCCGAGCCACTTGCGCACGGCCGAACGCGCCGGGTCCTCGGGGGTCAACAGGCCGATCAGATAGGCCTGGCGGCGGACGACGGACGGCCAGGAGGCCTCGTCCCGCCCCCCGGTTCCGGCCCGCGCCGCCTTCCGCAGGGCCTCCTGCGCCTGCTCCACCGTCGGATGGACCCCCTGCACCACCAGGATCTGTGCCGCCGCGTCGTCGCCGCAGGGGTCGTGGCCGGCCAGGGCCGCGAGCTCCAGCACCATGCGCAGCTGGGCGAGCAGCGCGGCGACGAACGCGACCGGGAGCAGGAGCAGGAACGGGCCCCCGAGGAAGGAACCCTCCACCACGGTCCGGCGCACACCCCGGTCGATGATCTGCTCGGTGGGATCCTGCCGGGCCGTCCCCGCCTGCCCGGGTCCGCGCAGCGCCGCGGCCGTCTCGGCCGCCTGGGGGCCCAGGTAGTCGACCACGAAGGCCGCCAGCCGCTCGGGCATGTGGGAGGGATCCGCCCGGAGCGTCCTCAGCAGTCGTCCCACCACGCCGGGCCGTCGTCGCCGCGCACTCTCCGATCCGCCCATCAGCCGCAGAATAACCCCGCCGGTCGGCAGCCGCCCCGGGGCCGGATCACCCGGCCCGGGTGATCGGGGACGAACCCGCGGCGCGTCCCGCCTCCCGGCCGTTTGACCTTGACACGGTGACAAGGCTTTCACTGCTGCCGAGGAGGTGGTCCTGATGGTCGGGGCGGAAGAGGACACGAACACCCTGCGGGCCCTGCGGGGTCTGGCGCACGACGACTCGTCGGTCCGGCTGCGGGCGGCGATGGCCGTCGGCAGCGACCCGCACCCGCGGTTCGTCGGCGGGCTGGTCGAACGGTGCGCGGTCGAGCCCGAGTTCACCGTGCGCGAGATGCTCACCTGGGCGCTCACCCGGCACGAGGCCGCGGTGACGGTCCCGCTGCTGCTCGACGAGGTGCGCGCGGACGGTGCCCAGGCACGGAGCCAGGCCCTGCACACCCTCTCCAAGATCGGGGACCGGCGGGCCTGGCCGGCGATCACGCCGGCGCTGCTGGCCGACGCCGACGAGGAGGTGGCCCGCAGTGCCTGGCGGGCCGCGGTCGTGCTCGTGCCCGACGGTGGGGAGCGCGAGTTGGCCGTAGTCTTGGCCGCTCAGCTCGGACGCGGCGGACGCGGGACGCGGTTGAGCCTCAGCCGGGCGCTGATCGCGCTCGGGGAGGCGATGCTGCCGGCACTGGACGCCGCGACGGCGGACCCCGACCCCCGGGTGCGCGCCCACGCGCTCGCCACGGAGCGGCTGTGGCGCGACCCGGACGCCGGATTCGAGGTCGCGATCGAGGAGGCGAAGCGCACGGCGGTCCTCGGCGAGGGCCGCCGGGAGGGACGGTAGGCAGTGTTGATCGGCGACGTGGCACGGCGCTCCGGGGTCAGCGCCCGCATGCTCAGACACTACGAGTCGCTCGGACTGGTGCGGCCGACGGGCCGTACCGGCTCCGGCTACCGCCGGTACGCCGACGAGGACATCCGGCGGATCTTCCACATCGAGAGCCTGCGGTCGCTGGGCCTGTCGCTGCGCGACGTCGGGCGGGCCCTCGACGACCCCGGTTTCGCGCCCGCCGAACTCGTCGCCGACCTCATCCGCCGCACACGCGAACGCATCGCGGCGGAGACCGAGTTGCTCACCCGGCTGCGACGGATCGACGCCGCGGGACCGGCCGGCTGGGAGGAGGTGCTCCAGGTCGTCGCGCTGCTCCAGGCCCTGGAGTCGAAGAGCCCGGGGGCGCGGCAGCGCGCCGCGCTGTCCGCGGGCGAGGACGTCGCGGTGCCGGTGGAGGCGCTGGTCGAGGCCGTGCTGGGCGAGTCGGACCCGAACGTCGCCGGGGCCCTCCGCTGGGCGCTGGCACAGGCCGGCGGCGCCGGGGCGGCCCTGCTCGCGCAGGGCCTGCGCTCGCCCGCGGCCGAGGTGCGCGAACGTGCCGTACGGTCCCTCGCCGAACTGCCGGACGGCACCGCGACCGCACTGCTGCGGGACGCCCTCGGCGGCCCCGACGCCGTGGTCCGCAGGTACGCGGCGCTGGCGCTCGGCGCCCGTGGCGTCGCCGACGCGGTCCCGACGCTCATCGACATGATCGTCGAGGCGGCGAACGACGCCGACGCGGCCGACACCCTGGGCGCGCTGGCGAACGACCCCGCGCTGGCGGACCGGATCGCCACCGGGCTGGTCGACCGGCTCGCCCTCGACGGCGTCGGACCGGACGCCCGCCGGAGGCTGGCCCAGGCGCTCGCGGACGTCCCGGGGAGCACGACGTCGCGCGCCCTCGCGGAGCTGACGCGGGACGAGGACCGTGCGGTCGCGCTGACCGCGACGTACATTCTCAAGCTGCGCGACACGCGGTAGTCGCGACCGCGATCGGGGGATCCGATCGGGGCAGGGGTGACCGGGGGTTCGAGGGTGGGGGTGGCGTGACAGGGGCCGGGCGGTTCCGTCGGCAGCGGCGGCTGTTCCTCTCGGTGGCGATCGACACGTTCGGCTCCGGCGTCTTCCTGCCGCTGTCGCTGCTGTTCTTCGTCACCGTCCAGCACTTCCCGGCGGCCGCCGCGGGCACCGCCGTGACGGTCGGGTCGATCGCGTCCTTCGCCGTCGTGCCGCTCTGCGGACGGCTCGTCCAGGCGGCGGGGCCCAAGTCCTGTCTGCTCGTCAGCAACGTCCTGACCGCGCTCGGGTACGGCCTGTTCCTCGCGGCCGGGAACCTGCCCGCCGTGGCCGCCGTGAGCTTCCTCGTGACGGCCGCCGACCGCCTCTACGGGGCCGCCTGGCCCACGCTGGTGGCGCGGTTCGCGAAACCGGCGGAGCTCACCGAGTGGTTCTCCGCGGTCACCGTGCTCAAGACCACCTCGCTGGGGGTCGGCACGCTGGGGGCGACCGCCCTGATGGCGCTCGCCGGCGGACACGGCCTGCGGGTCGCGCTCGCCCTGAACAGCGCGAGCTCCCTGCTCGCGGCCGTCCTCCTGCTCGGGGTCACCGTGCCGGCCGCCGAGCGGCCCGCGCGCAGGGCAGCCAGGTCGAACACCCGGGCGGCGCTCCGCGACCGGCCCTTCATGTCCCTGGTCGCGTCCCAGACGCTGCTGTCGGCGGCCTGGCTGATCCCGACGGTCGCCTTCCCCGTCTACCTGGTGGAGAGCCTCCACCAGGCCGCCTGGTGGCCGACCGTCGTGGTCGCCGTCCGCTACGCCACCGCCACCGCCCTGCAGATGCGGATCAGCCGCCGGCTCTCCGGCTGGAGCCGCTCGCGGGTCCTGCGCCTGTCGATCGGCGCGGTGGCCGTCGCCATCGCCCTGACCGCGGCCGTCTCCACCGCCCCGCACGCCCTCCAGGGCCCGCTCGCCGTCCTGGTGGCGGCGGTCCTGGCCCTGGCCGAACTGGCCTCGAAGCCCACCGCGGCCGCGGCGGCGGTCGCCATGGCCCCCAAGGGCGACGAAGGCCCGTACATGTCCCTGTTCCAGCTGACCTGGACGGTGTCCTACGCGGTCGGACCGGCCGTCATCGGCCTGGGCCTGCAGAACCCCCCGCTGCTCTGGACCGCACTGGCCCTCTGCGTGGCCGCCGCCGCCCTGGCCCACCGCCTCCGCACCCCACTGCGCCGCCCCGCGGTGCAACTCCCGCACGCCGCACGCGATCTACGGGAGGAGGCCGAAGTCCCGTAGAGCGGCGCCACCCCTTCAACCATCCTGCCGCAGCGATCGGTCGGTGTCTCCGCACGCCGACTCCCCTGCACCGCCCGGGGGATCCGCACCAGCAGGCCGACCCTCCGGGGCCCGGCAGGTGTCAGCGCCGTACCGGCAGCTCGTCGACGAGCCCGTAGGCGCGCAGCTGGTACGGGAGCGCGGCCGGGCGGCGCCACTGGAGATCGAGACCGCAGGCGCCGAGGACGGCGCCGAAGGCGTGCCGCATCGCGTCCTGGACGGCGGTGCGGGCCCGGGCGGCGCGCTCCGCGGCGGGGGTGTCGCCGTCGGCGGCGGCGGACAGCTGGCGGGAGGGGTTCCAGTGGAGGTCGGCGACGCCGGTGGTGTCGTCCCCGTCCTCGACGGCCGGGCACGGCGTGAGGGTGATGCCGGGCGCGTGGAGGTGGTCGGCGACCGGCAGGCCGGCGAGCCCGGCGGTGCGGCGCACCGCGGCGACGACGTCCGCGCCGATGCCGAGGTCCTGCGGGCGGGAGCCGGCCGGGGCCGGGGCGGCGGCGTCCTGGCCGGTGGCCGGAGCGGGTCCGTCGGCCCGGCCGACCCTGGTCTCCCCGCCGAGCCGGCCGGCCACGACCTCGATGCCGAAGGCCGGCAGGAACTCGGCGAGCGCGTTCCGCATGGTGCTGCCGACGACCCGTCGGGCGGCGAACGCCGGCTGCTGGGGCTGTTCCATGGCCGCGGCGGCCGCCAGCCGGAGGCCGGGCTCCCAGTGCAGGGCGATCAGTCCGGCGCAGTCGTCGGAGTCGTCGTGCGGCCGGGCCGGGCGCAGGTGGACGCCGGGCCCGTGTCCGCCGTACCCGACGGGCAGGCCGGCCAGCAGGAGCGCCTCGGTGACGCGGTCGACGAGCACCGGGTCGGTCCGGTGCCCGCCCGGGGACGTGCGTTCCGCAGCCGTGTCCACGCCGTCCTCCTCCGGGCCCCGGGCGGCGGCCGACCGCCGGCGCCCCGAGCGTACGGCGTACCCGGACGGCCCGTCGGCGAATCCCGGAACCGGTCCGCGGCGGCCCCGCCCGGCCGGGAGGCGGCTACAACCAGCCGCGCCGGGCGGTCTTCAGCCCGGCCTCGAAGCGGCTCGCCGCGTCGAGGCGCTCCATCAGGGCGGCCATCTGCCGCCGGACGGTCCGCACCGAGACGCCGAGCCGCTTGGCCGCCGCGTCGTCCGTGAGCCCGGTGGACAGCAGCCGCAGCAGCTCGCGCTCCCCGGCGGTCAGGCTCAGCGGGGCCACCCCGTCCCGGTCGTCGGCGATCGGGACGGCGGTCTCCCAGGTCTGTTCGAACAGGGCGACCAGGGACGCGACGATCCCCGGCTCGCTGGTGCACAGCGCGCCGGCCCGGGTGTTCTCCGGGTCGATCGGCACCACGGCCGTGCTCCGGTCGAAGACCAGCATCCGCGGCGGCAGCACCGGCGCGGTCCGCACCTCGCCGCCGAGGCCGGCCATCCAGCGGACGTAGTCGAGGGTCTCCGGGGCGTCGTGGATGCTGTCCTGGTAGATGGTGCGCAGGCTGACCCCGCGCCGCAGGGCGTCCTCGTCCAGCGGCCGGGACGCGGCCAGGCTGGCCGCGGACTGGGCGCCGCCGGGCATCACCGCCAGGACCTCGCTGGTCAGCCGGGAGGTCAGCACCTCCAGCTTGTCCTGGATGGCGTCCAGGCCGAGCAGCCGCTCGCGGTCGCCCACCGGGTTGTCGGCCCGTACCTTCGCGTACTCCCCCAGGGCGCGCGCGACGGCGGCCTTGGAGGCGGCGACCTCCTGCTGCCGGCGCGCGAGTTCCTCCTCCTGACGGCGCAGCAGGATCTCCAGTCCGCGCTCCGGGCTGACCGGCCGCAGGGTGCCGGGCCGTTCGCGGGAGGCGCGCAGCAGGGTGAGGTCGGCGAGCCGGTCGAGGGCCGCGCGCACGGCGGCCTCGGGGAGGCCGAGCCGCTCGCAGAGTTCCGCGACCCCGCCCTCGGGGTCGGCGAGCATTTCCCGGTAGACGGCTTCCGCAGTGGCATCCAGCCCCAGCAGTTCCAGCACTTCTCGACCCCTGATCCCCGTGGACGGTTCCGTATGCCCGGTCGGCCCGGGGCTGATCATTCCTTCGGCCGGAACGCCCTCGCAAGGGCATGATCCGGTCAACGCCCCACCCGGGCCGTCGACGCCCTCGGCGGGGCCCGCACAAAGGCGGAATTCGGGCCGCTGCCCGGTGCGGTGTTGCAGCATGCTGCCTGTCCTGATCCTGCCCGCGGATTCGCTTCCCGTGACGGGCCGGGGAACGGGAGGATTCCCGGTGCGCGCACTCCCCGTCTTTCCGGACACCCAGAACTGCGGTCTCCCTCAGCGCAGTTCCCGCACAGAACAGGACTCTCCCGTGTCCGTCCGTCCAGTTGCCGCCGTCCTCCTGACCCTCGCCCTCGCCGGCTCCGTCGCGCCGGCCTTCGCCGCCGGTTCGACCGCCCCCGACGCCGCCCCGTCCGCCGCCCAGGGCCCGGGCGGGGGGATCGGCTGGGACGGCCCCGCCGCTCTCTCGATCGGCTGGGACACCCCCTCCACCCGGTCGATCGGCTGGGACGGCCCGTCGGCCGACGCCGCCGTCGGGCAAGTCTGACCTGCCGTGTTCGCGGTCCATCTGACGCTGCCGACCGATGCCGCCGCCTCCTCGGGGGAGGCGGCGGCCGCGGAGGTCCAGGTCGGGCTGTGGGCGTGCGCCGGCCCGGACGACGGTCTGGAGCACGTGCGCGCCCGCGCCGTCCCCGACGGCATCGGCCTGGTGCTCTACGTCCGCGCCCCCGACGAGACGGCGGCTCTGGCTCGGGCGCAGAGCCTGCTGGACCGGGCGCTGGCGCTCACCGGCCGGACCCCGTCCGGCCTCCAGTAGTCCCGCCGACCGACGGGGTCCGCGTCGGCCACCCGTCGTCCCGCCCGAACGGTTTCCGCTGTTCCGGACGGGTTTCCACCGATCCCATCCGGCCCGGAAGTTGGCCGGTTCATTGCTACCGCTTTACCCCGGCATGGCCGATGGGCTGTCGGCGGCCCGGCCGTGCCCCCCGTTCCTCCACCCCCCTCCCCTCCCGCAGAGAACAATCGAGGAGTTCCATGTCACGCCCCCCGGGCGGATCATCACGGCACCGGTCCGAAGCCGGCTCGCCGCCCCCCTCCACGCAGCGCCGTCGCAACGGCGTGCTGCGCAACACCGCCGTCGCGCTGGCCGTGGTGCTCTCCGTCGAGGCCGCCGCCGTCATCATGACGACCGGTCAGGCCGTGGCCGTCACCACGGAGCAGGCCCCGAAGCCCGCCAAGGCCCTGGGCCCGGCCGAGGCCAAGGACATCGCCACCGCCCACCTCAAGGCCCGGCTGGAGAACCGCCGGATCGAGGTCGTGGACGAGCGCACCGAGTCGACCACCACCTGGATCAACCCGGACGGCACCACGACCCTGGACCTCGCGTCCGGGCCGGTCCGCTACAAGGACAGGTCCGGCAGGCTCCAGCCGATCGACACCGACCTCGCCCGGCAGCCGGACGGCAGCGTCAAGGCCAAGGGCCACCCGCTCGACCTCTCGCTGGCCGGCGCCACCCCGCCCGCCGCCGCGTCGGCGTTCAAGGCGGCCGGCGCCCCGGCCGGGGACCCGAAGGCCCCGACCACCCCGCTGGTCTCGCTGGACAACGGCAACGGCACCGCCATGTCGCTGTCCTGGCGCGGCGCCCTGCCCGAACCCTCGGTGGACGGCGCCAGGGCCCGGTACGCGAACGCGCTCACCGCCACCGACCTGGTCGTCGAGTCCACCCGGACCGGCTTCGAGCAGTTCCTGGAGCTCAAGGACCGCTCGGCGGTGGCCGCCAACGGCAGCGTGACGCTCACCCTGGACGCGGCCGGCCTGCGGGCCCGGCAGAACCCGGACGACTCGGTGTCGTTCCTCGACCCGAAGACCGGCGAGGAGAAGGGCCAACTGCCCGCCCCGGTGATGTGGGACGCGCAGGTCGACGAGCGCAGCGGCGACCACACCCGCACCGCGCCGGTCGCGCTGAAGGTCACCCAGAACGGGAACGCGATCGACCTGACACTGACCCCGGACGCCGCCTTCCTGACCGACCCGAAGACCACGTACCCGGTCACCATCGACCCCGCGGTCAACATCGGCGTCGGCTTCGACACCTTCGTGCAGCAGGGCTACGCCACCGACGTCTCCTCGCAGACCGAGCTGAAGCTGGGCAACAACGGCTCCGGCCAGGTCGCGCGGTCGTTCCTGCAGTTCCCGATGGCGAAGATCAGCGGGAAGCAGATCACCGGCGGCAAGCTCAACCTGTGGAACTTCCACAGCTGGTCCTGCACCGCGAAGAGCTGGGAGGTCTGGGACACCGGCACGGCCACCACGGCCACCCGCTGGACCGCCCAGCCCGGCTGGAACAAGAAGTGGGCGACCTCCACCGCGACCAAGGGCTACTCCAGCTCCTGCAACGACGGCTGGGTGAACCAGGACATCACCTCGCTGGTCAAGGCCTGGGCCGCCAACGGGAACACCAACAACACCCTGGGCATCCGGGCCACCGACGAGAGCGACCCGTACGGCTGGAAGAAGTTCAACTCCGGCAACGCGACGTCCAACACGCCGTACCTGTCGGTGACCTACAACACCCCGCCGGCCGTCTCCACCCTGATCTCCCCGGCCGACGCCGCGCTCACCGGCGACTCCACGCCGACGCTGTCCGCCAAGGCGACCGACCCCGACGGCGGCAACATAGCCCTCGACTTCGAGCTCTGGGCGTCCAACGGCACGGCCGCGCTGCAGTCCGGCCGCACCGCCATGGCGGCCTCGGGCTCCACGTTCACCTGGACCCCGGGCACCGCGCTGCCGGCCGGCGCCTACAAGTGGCGCTCCCGCTCCTGGGACGGCACCGCCAACAGCGCCTGGTCCGCCTTCCGCACCCTCACCGTGGACACCACCGCGCCCGGCGCGACCACCGTCTCCTCCGGCGACTTCCCGGCCGGCCAGTGGGCGGGCACCCCGGACGCCAACGGCGACTACAGCGGCACCTTCACCTTCACCCCGCCGAGCAGCGACGTGAAGGACGTCCAGTACAAGCTGGACGGCGGGGCCTGGGTCACCGCGGCCACCACCGGCACGCCGGTCAACGCCAAGCTCACCTTCAAGGCGGGCGCCCACACCGTCACCGCGCACAGCCGGGACGCCGCGGGCAACGTCTCCGCCGACAGGACCTACGCCTTCTACGCCGGCAAGGGCTCCGCCCTGGTCGCGCCCGGCGCGGGCGAGCGCCCGGCCCGCCGCACCTCGCTGCAGGCCGAGGGCAACAGCACCTACACCGGGGTGCGCTACCAGTACCGCCGCGGCGAGACGGACGCCTGGAAGGACGTTCCGGTCGCCAACGTCACCACCACCGCCGGCCAGCCGGTGACCGCCTGGCCGCATCCCGCCCCCGGCGGCAAGGCGGCCGCGCTGACCTGGAACATCACCGACACCCTGGCCGAGAACGGCCCGGTCGACGTCCGCGCGGTGTTCACCGACGGCACCGCCACCGACGCCACCGAGCCGAACACCGTCACGGTGGACCGCAACGCGGGCACCGCGCCGGAGACCAAGGTCGGCCCGGGATCGGTGAACACCCTCACCGGTGACCTCACCCTGTCCGAGACCGACGCCGAGGCCTTCGGCCTGCACGCCGAGCGCTCCTTCTCCTCCCGCCGGCCCGCCAACGGCTCGGCCCAGGAGGGCCAGGCGGCGATCTTCGGCCCGCAGTGGAGCTCCGGCACCACCGCCGAGATCACCGACGCCGACTACTCCTACGTCCGCAAGACCTCGGCGACCTCCCTCTCGGTGGTCTCCGCGGACGGCTCCGAGGTCGGCTTCACCGCCACCGGCGCCGGCGGCTGGAAGCCCGAGCCAGGGGCCGAGAACCTCACCCTGACCGGCGCGTTCACCACTGCCTTCACCCTGAAGGACACCGAGGGCATCACGGTCACCTTCGCCAAGGTCGACCCGGCCGCCACCACCTGGCAGGCCTCCGGCTCCTCGCTGCCCAGCGACAACTCCACCACCTCGGTGGTCTCGGAGAAGGTCGTCTCCGGCGGAAAGACCCTGGCCCGCCCGAAGTACGTCGTCGCGCCCTCCTCGGCGACCGCCTCCGCCAACTGCGCCGCCGTGCCGTCCACGGCCGGCTGCCGGGTGCTGGAGTACGTCTACGCCGACACCACCACCGCCACCGCGTCCGCCCCGGGCGACACGGCCGGCCAGGTGAAGCAGATCCGCCTGTGGTCCACCGACCCCGGCGCCGCCACCGCCACCCCCGTCGTCGTCTCGCAGTACGCGTACGACGACCAGGGCCGGCTGCGCGAGGTGTGGGACCCGCGGACCGGCCCGGCGCTGAAGACCGCGTACGGCTACGACGCGGCCGGCCGGGTCACCACCGTGACCGACCCCGGCGAGCTGCCGTGGACCCTGGAGTACGGCAAGGCCGGCAACGCCGCCACCGCCGGCGACGGCATGCTGCTCGCCGCCTCCCGTCCCACCCTCAAGCAGGGCAGCAAGGACGTCACCGACGGCACCGCCACCACCTCGGTGGTCTACGACGTCCCGCTGAGCGGCGCCAACGCGCCGTACCCGCTGGCGCCGTCCGACGTCGCCGCCTGGGGCCAGACCGACGCCCCGACCGACGCCACCGCCGTGCTGCCGCCCGACGCCGTCCCGGCCACCCACGACGGCAAGGCACTCGGCACCGCCGGCTACAACCGCGCCTCGGTGACGTACACCAACGCCTCCGGCCGCGAGGTCAACACCGCCACCCCCGGCGGCGGCATCACCACCACCGAGTACAACGCCTACGGCAGCCCGGTGCGGACCCTCTCCGCGGAGAACCGCATCCTCGCCCTGGCCACCACCGGCAACGACCTCAACAAGCTGCGCGCCCTCGGCATCGCCGGCCGCTCGACGGCCGACCGCGCCCAGGTGCTCTCCTCCACCTCGCTCCACTCGGCCGACGGCAAGCGCCTGCTGGAGCAGTACGACCCGCTGCAGCTGGTCACCCTGGAGCACGACGTGGCCGCCTCCGGCACCTCCCCGGCGCTCGCCGCCGGCGCCGAGGTCGCGGCCCGCGCCCACACCGTCAGCGGCTACGACGAGGGCCGCCCGGCGGGCGCCGCGGTCAGCGACATGGCCACCTCGGTGACGGTCGGCGCCCGGATCGACGGCTACGCCGCCGACGCCGACACCCGCACCACCGCCACCGGCTACGACTGGGCCCAGGGCCTGCCCGTCACGTCCGTCCAGGACCCGGCCGGCCTGAAGATCACCACCGCCACCGGCTACGACGCCAGCGGTCGGGTGACCTCGCAGAGCCGCCCGAACTCCACCGGCTCCGACGCGGCCACCACCGTCACCACCTACTGGACCGGCACCGGGACCGGCGCCTGCGCCGGCCACCCCGAGTGGGCCGACCTGGTCTGCTCGATCGCCCCGGCCGCCCAGATCGCCGGCGGCGGCGGCAACCCGCCGCAGCTGCCGACGAAGACCTTCCAGTACGACCGCTGGGGCAACGTCACGGTCCAGACCGAGACCGCCAACGGCGTCACCCGCACCACCACCCGCAGCTACGACGCGGCCGGCCGCCCGGTGAAGATCTCGGTCAGCGGCGGCACCGGCACCGCGGTCGCCGACACCGTGCTCGGCTACGACCCCGCCAACGGCGAGCTGGCCTCCCTCAACAACGGCAAGGCCACCATCACCCAGGGCTACGACAGGCTCGGCCGCCAGGTCTCCTACGACGACGGCGCCGGCAACGTCACCACCACCGAGTACGACCGGCTCGACCGCCCGGTGAAGAAGTCCGACTCGGTGCCGTCCACCGTGACCTACGGCTACGACACCGCCAAGGACCCGCGCGGCCTGCCCACCTCGCTCACCGACTCGGTGGCCGGTACCTTCACCGCCGGCTACGACGTCGAGGGCCGGCTGGTCTCGCAGACCCTGCCCGGCGGCAACACCCTGACCAGCAGCTACGACAGCCGGGGCATCCAGACCGGCAAGACCTACACCAACCAGGCGGGCACCGTCCTGCTGGCCGACACCGCCGACTACACCGTCCACGGACAGCAGGCCGGCCGCACCCAGAGCGACGGCAACAGCACCACCAGCGGCTACACCTACGACGCCACCGGCCGCCTCACCAAGGCCGCCGACAGCACCGGCCTGGCCTGCTCCACCCGGACCTACGCGTTCGACAGGAGCAGCAACCGGACCAACCGCACCAGCGTCACCGACGACTGCGACCCGGCCACCGCCGACGCCGTCACCCAGGCCGAGAACCACGGCTACGACACCGCCGACCGCCTCACCGACACCGGCTACGTGTACGACGCCTTCGGCCGCACCACCGCCCTGCCGAAGGGCACCCAGGTCGGCTACTACACCAACGACCTGGTCCGCACCGAGACCCTCGGCGACACCCGCAGGACCTGGGACCTGGACGCCTCCGGCCGCCTCGCGGTCGGCACCACGGAGACCAAGGGCACCGACGGCACCTGGACCGTCACCGAGCAGGAGACCAAGCACTTCGACGGCGGCAACGACAGCGCCTCCTGGTCCAAGGACGCGGCCGGCAAGCTGACCCGCGACGTCCTGGACCTGACCGGCCAGCTCACGGCCGCCACCGGCACCGACGGCGGCGCGATCCTGCTGCTGACCAACCTGCACGGCGACGTGTCCGTCCAGATGTCCCCGGACGGCCTGGAGGACCTCGCGGTCTACCACTACGACGAGTACGGCAACACCGTCGACTCCACCGGCTCGACCGCGTACGGCTGGCTCGGCGGGGCGCAGCGCGAGGCCGACGGCCTCTCCGGCCTCACCCTGATGGGCGTGCGCCTGTACGACTCGACCACCGGCCGCTTCCTGCAGACCGACCCGGTCCTGGAGGGCTCGCCGAACGCCTACGGCTACCCGGTCGACCCGATCACCATGGACGACCTGACCGGTCTGAACTGGAAGAAGAAGTGGACGGCCTACTTCAGCCGGGCCGAGGGCAACACGATCGGTGCCCTGCTGTACGTCTCCGGCAAGATCGCCCAGGGCATCTCGAAGATCCTGCGCAGGCTCCCGCACATCGTCGCCCGGGCCGCCGGCTACGTCCTGTGGGCGCTGTCCTACCTGATGAAGAAGATCGGCAAGCAGTTCATCAAGGCGGCCAACAAGCGCGGCAGCCACGGTGTGATCTTCACCTTCGGGATCTGGCGCTCCAGCCACTGGTGGGTGCCGGACCGTCCGATCTACCGCGTGAACCCGCGGTACTGAGCCGGGAGGAGGCCTCTCCGACGACCAACTGATGCAGGACAGGTAAGGCCGGGCCCGGGGGTGATCCCCCGGGCCCGGCCGCTTGTGCACATCGATGATCATCCCGGCGTAGGCTCTCGGCTGATCACAGGGGCAGAGAGGGAGACCATGGGCCAGAAGATCATCCGGTTCTCGGACCTGACCGGCCGGCACGCGGAGAACGACCGGGACCTGGTGCGGGTGGTGGTGCTCCAGCACCCCGACCTGACGGACGGTCCGGTCGAGATCGACGCGCTCGCCGGGGAGTTGGGCGAGGTGCGGGAGCTGACGCTCGACCTGGTCACGATCGAGCTGCACCACCCGGACCGGGCGGAGCCGCAGACGGTGGTGATGGAGGCCGAGACCTTCAACCGGCTGGCCTCGGCCGCGCCGATGGCCGAGGTGCTGCGCGGCGCCAGGCCGGCCGCCCGGGCCGCCGCCTCCGCGACGGCCCTCGCCGGCAGCCGGGAGCGGGTCAACTACGCCAGCCTGGAACACGCCGGGCGGCCGCACAAGGGCCGCACCACCGACGCGGAGAAGCAGGTCGTCCAGCAGCACCTGGACGAGATCAACGAGCGGCTCGCCGCCGAGGGCGTCCGCACCATCGACCCGGACAACGCCGAGCACGTGACCCGCTACGGCCTGGACACCCTGGCCCGGGAGACCGGCGTGATGTTCGGCTGACCGGCCCGGCCGGCCGGGCGCTCCGTCGGGCTGGCCGGTCCGGGCGGCGCTCCCCGTCGGGCCGGTCGCCCGCGGCCCGCGCCATGATCGGCCCCGCCGCCCGTTCCGGCGACCGCGGTGCGGCCGGGCGGGCGACCGCCGAGCAGGTGAATCGCCGCGACCGCCCCTCGTGTCGCCGACCGGCCCGGCACGGCGATCGGCTGGACTGCGCGCTATGCGTATTCCACACCGGACCGGACGGATCGTCTCGGTCCTGGCGCTGGTGGCGGGCTCACTGCTGAGCAGCAGCGTGCTGGCCCCACCGGCCCAGGCCGCGATCTCCTTCACCAAGAGCGTCGACAAGGCGACCGTCTCCCCGGGGGAGAACGTCACCTACACCCTGCGCTACACCTGCTCCATCACCGAGTGCACGGGCGGGAACATCCTCGACACCCTGCCCTCGAACATGCAGTTCCTCGGCTGGACGCCGGACCCGTCCTCGGTGGACGTGGCCGCCTCCACCGTGCCCGCCGCGGGCGCGATGGGCGGCACGATGGACATCCGGCTGAAGGACCTGAGTCCGGGCACCACCGCCACCGTCACGGTGACGATGAAGTACCCGAACTTCACCACCCCGAACGGCGCCACCTCCACCAACTCGGCCACCATGTCGGCCAACGGCGAGCCCTCGCAGACCGCCACCGCCGACACCGCCGTCCAGGTGCAGCCGCAGTACACGGTGACCAAGGGCGTCCAGACCTCCAGCAGTGACGGACGCACCGTCACCTACCAGTTCAGCGCCTGCGCCACCGACAACGTGCCCAACGTCGACCTGGACACCAGCCGGCTGCTGGACACCCTGCCGCCAGGCGCGGTGGTGGACACCGGCCGCTCACCGGGCTGGTCGCCGGTGGCACCCGGCCCGAACACCTGGGGCTACGACATCGGCCCGTTCGTCTCCGGCAACGGGCGCGGCGGCTGCCGCATCCCCGGCGTCCTGGTCGTCAACTACCCGGAGGCCTCCTTCCCGGACGGAACGACCTCCGAGAACGTCGTGGCCCTGCACGGCGACCCGATCGGGCCGGACCCGGATCGCCAGCTCGACACCGCGAACGCCACCACCAGCCCGTTCCAGCCGCCGGCCACCGGCGTGGTGGTGACCGCCAGCAAGGTCTGGCGCGACACCACCGTCAACGGCGACCTCAACTCCTTCAGCCTGTCGGCCACCAACACCGCCGGACCGGCCACCAGCCTCACCGTCACCGACCCCGGGGCCGGCAGCACCGACGGCATCTACAACTGGATCTTCCCGCAGTCCCTCCAGCTGGAGCCGTGGAACCCCACCAGCATCCTGCTGACCCTGCAGTACCGCCTCAACGGCGACCCCACCTGGCAGACCTTCACCCCGGGCACCCCGTTCAACGGCTCCGACACCCGCCGGATCACCTTCGAACCGGGCGCGGGCGACCCGGCCAACGACGTGCTCGGCATCCCGGCCGGGCGCTGGCTGGACGGCCTCCGGTTCACCTGGAACGGCCCGATCCCCACCGGCTGGAGCCCGGGCAACGCGGTGCAGCTGGTCACCCAGGTCGCCACCCCCGGCCACGACGGACGCCAGGCCCCCGAGCCGCTGACCAACTGCGTGGACACCACCGCCACCGACGGCACCAACAACGCCTCGGCCAACGCCTGCGCGCAGACCACCATCACCCAGGCCACCAACCTCGGCGCGGCCAAGACCACCGTCGCCGGCGAGCTGTCCGCCCCCGGCGGCCGGGCGACCTTCCAGGTCATCCCGTACAACCGCAGCGCCCGCGACCTGGACCGGCCGCTGGTGCTCTACGACGTGCTGCCGGCCGGCGTCGTCTACATCGACGGCTCGGCCCGGCCCGACCCCAACTACCCGGACGCCAAGGCCCCTTCGTCGATCACCGTGACCCCCGGCCCGGACGGCCGGCAGATCCTGCGGATGGAGTGGCCGGCCGGCGCGCCGGACATGACGTACCTGCACGACCAGCTGGCCTACCGGATGCTCTTCGACGTCCAGGTCGCCAACAGCATCCGCTCCGGTGACCTCACCAACGACGTCTACGTCACCGTGGACCAGCCCACCGCCCCCGTCGCCTGCATGTTCTCCGGCTCCGACAGCGGCAGCACCCCGGACGTGCTCGACCTCAACGGCAACGGCAACACCACCGAGCTGCTCTGCCACGCCTCCTCGCAGATCCGGGTGGACGTGCCGTCGGTGCTGCGCTCGTACAAGGAGGTCAAGGGCGACCTGGACTCCGACTACGTGAGCATCGGCACCGCCACCCCGGGCGGCCGGATCTCGTACCGGATGACCGTACGCAACGACTCCCCCGACCCGGTCACCGACTTCATCGCCTACGACAGGCTCCCCACCCCGGGCGACACCTACGTGCTCACCCAGGACGCCCCGCGCGGCAGCGCCTGGACCCCGTCGCTCAGCCAGCCGATCACCAGCAGCGACCCGACCGTGCTGATCGAGTACACCACCGACCCCAACCCCTGCGTGGAGCCCGTCGTCGTCAACCGCACCGGCTGCAACAGCGCGGCAGTCTGGAGCACCACCTTCCCCGGCCCCGGGACGGCCACCTGGTTCCGCATCCACCGCCCCGGCACCATGGCCTCCGGCGAGTCCTTCACCCTGACCTGGCCGATGGTCGCCTCCTACGACGCGCCGGAGGGCGAGTACGCCTGGAACAGCTTCGCGTACACCGCCACCGACGCGGCCGGCCGCCAGCTGCTGCCGGCCGAGCCCGCCAAGGTCGGCGTCGCGGTCAAGCGGGTCACACCCTCCAACAACGCGCTGGGCGACTTCGTCTGGCAGGACAAGGACGGCTCCGGCGTCCAGAAGCCCGGTGACACCGGGATCGCCGGGGTCACCGTGCACCTGCTGGACGGCACCGGCCAGCCGGTGCGGGACAAGGACGGCAAGCCGGTCACCGCGGTGACCGACGCCACCGGCCACTACCTGTTCGACAACCTGCCGGACGGCAGCTACGCGGTCCGCTTCGACCTGGCCACCCTGCCCAAGGGCGCCACCGTCACCAAGCAGCACGCCGGCACCGACCCGGCCAAGGACTCGGACGCCGACCCGGCCACCGGCCTCACCCAGACCGTCACCCTCAGCGGCGGACAGCGCGACCTCGACCTCGACATGGGCGTGATCCTCCAGACCACCTCCCCCTCGCCGTCGCCCTCGCCGACCTCCTCCCCGTCGCCGACCTCCTCGCCCTCGCCGACCTCCTCGCCGACGCCGTCGCCGAGCCCGAGCCCGAGTTCGTCGCCGTCCCACTCGCCGTCCCACTCGCCGAGCCCGACGGCCACCGCCACCCACACGCACACCCACGTCCCGAGCCCGTCGGAGAGCGGCGAACTGCCGCACACCGGCGGCTCCTCCCCCGACACCCTCGTCGCGGCACTCGGAGCCATCGCCCTTCTCGGCGGCGGCACCCTCTGCTTCGTCGCCTACCGCCGACCGGGCCGGCACGGCTGACGCCCACCCGGACCCCGCTGAACGCCAGTGGCGCCGCCCCGTCGAGGGCGGCGCCGCTGGCGCGTTCGGGAGCGGGCCCGGCGGCGGTCCGCGACGGCCCCGGGCCGGCCGGCGGGCGACACGCCCGGCGTCACACGGCCGTCACGTTCCCGCTGGATACTCGGAAGGCCCACCGCCCGCGCCCCGTACGACGGAGGACCACCGCAGATGACCGCCGGCCCCGACCGCCCCGCCTTCCTCCTGGTCCACGGCGCCTGGCACGGCGCCTGGTGCTGGGACGCGGTGCGCACCGCCCTCGCCGCCGACGGGTGGCGCACCCACACCGTGGACCTGCCCAGCTCCGCCGCCCACCCCGATGCCGCCCGCCTCGACGGCGCCCACCCCGATGCCGCCCGCCCGGCGGGCCTGCTGGAGGACGCCGACGCGATCCGCGACCGCCTGCGGCGGATCGACGGCCCGGTGGTGACGGTCGCCCACTCCTACGGCGGCGCCCCCACCACCGAGGCCATCGCGGGCGCCGCCAACGTGGTGCGGGCGGTCTACCTCGCCGCCTTCCAACTGGACGTCGGCGAAAGCGTGTTCTCCTTCCTCGGGGCTCCCGTTCCGGAGGACGACACGGGCCGCACCCCGCCGAACGCCGACGCCCGCCGCGTGCACTACACCGACGTGCCCGCCGCCGAGGCCGACCGCGCCCTGGCCCGGCTGACCCCGCAGAGCGTCCGGTCCTTCACCCAGCCGGTGACCACGGCGGGCTGGCGCACCGTGCCGTCCAGCTACATCGTGTGCGAGCACGACCGGGCCCTCGAACCGTCACGGCAGCGCGAGCTCGCCGCCCGCGCCGACACCGTCCACCGGCTGCCCAGCAGCCACGCCCCGTTCCTGTCCATGCCCGGGGAGCTCGCCACCCTGCTGGGCCGGATCGCCGGCTCCGCCGCTCCGCAGGGTGCCGACGTCCGGAGTGACGAGGGGCGTTGACGGCGGGCGGGGCGGCCCGACCGGCTCCGGGCCGCCCCGCCCGCCCCGCCCCACGGTCTTCGGCTCGGTTCAGCCGGCTTCCGTGCGCGGCTCCAGCCGGGTGCCGCTGCGGAGGGTGATCGACATCAGGTCGCCGGGGGCGTCGAGCTCCAGCCGGTGCCAGCGCCCCCGGGGCACGATCGCGGCGGTGCCCGCCGCCAGCCGCACCACGGACTCGGCGTCGCCGGGCTCGACGGGGCGGAGGTGGAGGCGCACGGCGCCGGCCAGGCAGCAGACCGCCTCCTCCGCCTCGGGGTGCATCTCCCAGTGGTCGGCGTGGACGTCGGCGTCGCTCTCCACGTGGAAGGTCGCGATCTGCCAGACCCCGGCGTCGCCGGCGGCCATCCGGCGCCCGGCCGCCCGGACGTCGCCGTCGGGGTGGATGTGCAGGGCCGAGGCGAACAGGTCCACGGCCGCGAGCGGAGTGGTCGTCATGAGCGGGTTCCTTCCAGTCGGTTCGCTGCGGGGGTGAGCGGGGCGGGGCGCCCTGGGGCCTGCGGCCGCCGCCGGGGCAGCACACCGATCGCCACCAGCGCGGCGAGGGCGAAGAGCCCGGCGGTGACGGCCAGGCCGGTGGCGTAGCCGGAGTTGAGCGCCGACGGGTCGGTGGCGCCGCCGGAGCGGTGGGCGGCGACGGTGGCCAGGGCGGCCAGGCCGACGCAGCCGCCGAGCTGGCGGGAGCTGTTGAGCAGGCCGGAGGCCGTCCCGGCCTCGTGGGCGGCCACGCCGGTGGTCCCGGCGGCGGCGACCGGGGCCAGGACCAGCCCGGTGCCGATGCTGGTGACCAGGGACGGGCCGAGGACGTCGGTGAGGAAGCCGCCGTCCGGGCTGATCAGCGCGAACCAGGCCAGGCCCGCGGTGGCCAGCACCGCCCCGGGCACCAGGGCGGCCCGGGGAGTGCGGCGCGCGACGACGCGCGTGGCGAGCACGGTGCCCGCGACCAGTCCGGCCGAGAAGGGCAGGAAGGCGAGGCCGGTGGCGGCGGCGCCCAGGCCCAGCACCTGCTGGAGGTAGAGCGAGACGAAGTAGAAGGCCGTGAACTGCCCGGCGGCGGCCAGGAACACCAGGACGTTGGCACCGGCCACCCAGCGGCTGCGCAGCAGGCCCGGGCGGAGCAGCGGTGCGGAGGTCCTGGCCTCGGTGACGGCGAAGGCGGTCAGCAGCGCGAGCGCGGCGGCGAGCGTCCCCAGGGTGGCCGGGGAGCCCCACCCCCGGACATCGGTGCGGACGACGCCGAACACCAGCAGCCCGACCCCGGCGGTCGCGAGGACGGCGCCGAGCACGTCCGGCCGCTCCCGCCGTACGGCCGGCGCCTGGGCCGCTCCGGTCTCCTCGGCGGGACCGCCGGCCGGCAGCAGCGCGAGCGCCGTCGCCACGATCGGCAGGTTGACCAGCATGACCCAGCGCCAGCTCGCGTACTCGGTCAGCAGTCCGCCCGCCAGCACGCCCAGTGCCCCGCCCGCGGCGTTGGCCGCGCTCCACACGCCGAGCGCGCGCACCCGCCGGGGGCCTTCGGTGAACGTGGTGGTGAGCATCGCGAGCGCGGCCGGGGCCGCCGCCGCGGCGCCCGCACCCTGTCCGGCGCGGGCGGCGACCAGTTGCCAGGGCGACTGGGCCAGTCCGCCCGCCAGCGAGCAGAGGCCGAACACGGCCAGGCCCAGCAGGAGCAGCCGCCGCCGGCCGTACAGGTCGCAGGCGCGGCCGCCGAGCAGCAGGAGCCCGCCGAAGGTGAGCGCGTAGACGTGCACGACCCAGGAGAGGTCCAGCGGCGCGAATTCCAGGTCGGCCCGGATCGCGGGCAGGGCGACGTTGACCACCGACATGTCCAGGGCGAAGACGAACTGGGCGACCGTCACCGCCGCCAGCACCCGGCCCGGGCGCCCTCGTAAGTTTTTGTACATGTATAGAAAGTAGCCCCGGGCGACCCCAGCTGTCGAGCCCCGGGTGATGATGGGGGCATGCAGCAGCCCTCCGCCCCGCAGCCCGCCGGATCGCAGCCGACCGGACCGCAGCCCGCCGGGGCGCCCGCCGCCCCGCGGCCCGGCGCGCGGCGCAAGGCCACCGGTCGGCCGCCCCGGATCTCCCGGGAGGAGGTCGTCACCACGGCGCGCCGGATCGTGGACGAGGAGGGCGTCGAGCGGCTGACCATGCGCCGCCTGGCCACCGAGATCGGCAGCACGCCGATGGCGCTCTACCACCACGTCCGCGACAAGGAGGAACTGCTCGTCCTGCTGCTGGACGACTACGCCGCGCGGGCACTGCGACCGACCGAACTGCCGGCCGACCCGCGCGAACGGGTCGTCACCGCGGCGGCCGCCATCCACGAGGCGCTCGCCGCCTGCCCGTGGATCGTCGAGGTCCTGACCGGGGACAGCGTGATGTCCGCCCACTCCCTGTGGTTCGTCGAGCAGATCGTCGACGGCCTGGTCACCTGCGGCCTCTCACCGGAACGGGCCGTCCAGGGCTACCGCGCGATCTGGTACTACACCGCCGGCGAGATCATGGTCCGCGCCACGGCCACCCGCCGCCGGCCCGCCGACGACCGCCCCACCCACCGCCAGCAGGTCTTCGCCGACCTCGACCCGGAGCGACTCCCCCGCCTGGCCGGGCTGGCGGACCGCTGGGCACCGCTCACCGCCCAGGACACCTACCGGGACGGCCTCGACGCCCTGGTGGACGGCCTGCTCGCGGCCCGCTGAACGGGCGGACACCCCCACCGGAGACGGCCGCGCGGCGCGCCGGCCGGCGGGGCGCCACGCAAAGGGCGCCGGCCGGCGGGGCGCCACGCAAAGGGCGCCGGCCGGCGGGGATCCCCCACCGACCGGCGCCCACCCTGCGGACGGAAGCCCGACTCCGCCCATTTCCGGGGCCGTTGATCCCGTCAACTGCCGAAGAAGCCGAGCGCCCCCGCCGCGCAGACCCCGCCGGCCCCCATGAACACCGGGGTCAGCACCTTGAGCTCCACCCAGCTGCCGGCCCGGAACCGCATGCCCTTCGGCGGCCCGATCGGGTACCAGCGCCGGCGCCCGATCGGGATCGGCCACAGCACGGGGCAGCCCGAGACGGTCAGCGCGTCACCCAGGCAGTGCACCAGCGCGCCGAGCGCGATCGGCAGCCCGATCCACAGGTACTGCTGCCCAGGCTCCTCGAACAACCACTGCGAGCCGTTGCCGGGCTTGTCGAGGACCTCCGCGAGCATCCACGCGCTGGCCGCCCCCAGCAGCCACACCAGGACGTCACTGGAGACCCGGGCCTGCCGCCACAGCAGACCCTCGATCGCCAGCACCATGTGCACGAACAGCACCACCAGCACACCCCAGCGGCCGCCGAACACGGCCACCGCCGCGGCGCCCGCCCCGCACAGCACCGCCCAGAGCCAGGTGTGCGTCAGCGTCCGGTGCCCGCCCGAGCGCCTCGGGTCACCCTTGCCCCGGGTGGCCTTGTACACCGCGTACGAGAGGTTGTCGATCACCTCGCACAGCGCCCGGGACACCGGCCCGAACGCCCGGGATATCGTCGCCGCCTTGTGGTCCAGGTCCGGCGCCAGCGCCGCCCCCGCGCAGATCAGCGCCCCCGCGAGCAGGACCGGCCAGGGCATCGGCTCCCCCATCCCGGCCGCCACCGCGCCCACCCCCAGCCATGCGGCCGCACCCGACAGCGAATGCGCCGGTCCCATCATGTCCGTACACCACCGATCCTCATCAGCTCGGCCCTCACCGCGAGGACCTGACGTCACGGCAGCCTATCCGTCCAAGATCACCGACCCCGCCCCTCGCCCCCGCCCCACTCCTCCCCTCCCTTCCCCCCGATCCGGCCGGGCGGGCCCCACCCGCTCCGCCCCGCCGGACCCTCCGGCGCCCCGCGGATCAGGCCAGGGCCTTCTCCAGCGCGGCGAGGTAGCTGCGCATCATGTGGTCGCGGATGCCCTCGCCGTCCGGCGAGAACGCCGCCGCGCCCAGGCCCTTGGCCCGGTCGGTCAGCCCGGGGACCAGCCCGACCTTCTCCGTGACGCGGCCCGCGGAGTCGATGTGGCGCAGCGCCTGGACATGGGTGAAGGCGGGCTCCGGCGGCAGCTCGGGGACGATGTCGTTGCCGTGCACGAAACGGTAGGTGCGCCCCCGCAGGCCCTTGTCGTACGCGGCGGCGAGCAGCCGGTCGCAGGTCCGGGGCTGGCCGAAGGTGCAGACGCCGTCGGCCGCCAGGCTCGGGTCCTCCAGGTCGAGCCGGGCGGCGACGAGCATGGCGAGGGCGCCGCCGAGGCTGTGCCCGGTGAACCAGACCGTCTGATGGTCGGTCCGCAGATCGGAGACGGCCTTGGCGACGTCCGGGTAGATCGATTCGAGGGCCTCGGCGAAGCCGTAGTGGACGTAGCCCGTCCGGGCGGGGCCGGGCCAGGGCGGGGTGGTGGCGTCGGTGAGCCAGTCACGGATCTGCGCGGGTTCGGTACCGCGGAACGCGGTGACGATCATGTCGTCGCCGGCCATGGTGTAGGCCTGGGTGTCCTGGAGCGGGAACGGCGGGGTGAAGCGCGTCTGGTGGTGACGCACGGCGTCGAAGCCCCAGGCGTGGGCCTGCTCCTCGATCACGGCCTCGTCCTTGTAGGCGAGCTCGGCGGCCTTCGCCAGCCAGTAGGCGTGCGGGAGGCTGTAGCCGGTGGCCTGCTGGTCGAAGTCGGTGGGTACGGCCATGGGGGCACTCCTGTCGGGTCGTCGGACGGAACAGCGGATCGGCCCCCAGGCCCCGACCGGCATCCGCCGCCGGGTGCGCACCGCAGCGACCTGGTGACCAGGAGTGACGCTACCCCGCACGCAGTTCGTGCGCGACCGTGCCACGCCCTCGCCCCCAACCGCCGGGCGACCGCGGCACGACACCCACCCCGGCCAAGCCCGCCCCGCCCCGCCAAGCACCGGCACAGGGAGCCCGTGCTCCCGCGCCCGGATCACCCGCCGATGCGGCAGCCACCGCAGCGAACTGCGACCGACCTCCTCCTGGAACCGGCACGTCGAGGTGCACAACCTGGTCGCCGCATGGGCGGAAAGGGCTGCCCGCTACAACACCTTGCAACGATCGGTGGTCGGATCACCCCCAAGGCCCTGACCGAGCGCCTCCGTTCACTGGAGAGCAACGGCCTGCCGACCCGGACCGCAGGTCGGGAGCGTGTCGGTCAGGCGTCCGCGATGTCCGCCTTCGCCGTGCCGAGCACGAGGCCGGGGATCACGACGAGCCGCTCACCCGGCCCCAGGGCCACGCCCTCGGGGAGCCGGCCACGGTAGTCCTCCGTGAGGTCCCGACCGATCACGGCGACGTCGCCGTTCGAAAGCTGCCAGATGTCCGGGCATTCGTCCCTGCCGTCGGACATGCCGAGTTCCTTGGCGGACTTCCCCAGGCGCCTCTCGAACGAAGCCGAAGGATCGGCTTGCCATCCGCGGTCCACGACTGCCCCCATTGGTGCTTCTCCCGACACGGAGCCTCGCGCCGCATTCTATACCTGACGGAAAGTCAGCAGTCTGTTTTCGCATGCCCGTGCGCCCCTGCACGGTCGGCGTCGCGGCGCAGCGGCGTGGCCTCAGGGCGTGCGTGTTCCGTTGAGGTAGGCGAGGACGGCGAGGACGCGGCGGTTGTCGTCGTCGGAGGCGCCGAGGTCGAGCTTCGCGAAGATGTTGGAGGTGTGCTTGCTGACCGCGCCCTCGCTGAAGTGCAGCCGTTGGGCGATGGCGGCGTTGGAGCGGCCCTCGGCCATCATCGCGAGGACGTCGCGTTCGCGTGGGGTGAGGAGGGCGAGGGGCTGGTCATAGGCGTTGCGGGCGAGGAGGCGGGAGATGACCTGGGGGTCCATGACGGTGCCGCCGGCGGCGACGGTGTGCACGGCGTCGACGAACTGGTCGGCCTTGGAGACCCGGTCCTTGAGGAGGTAGCCGACGCCGCCGGTGCCGTCGGCGATCAGTTCCCGGGCGTAGAGCTGTTCGACGTGCTGGGAGAGGACGAGGACCGGCAGGCCGGGCCGTTCGCGGCGGGCGGCGAGCGCGACCTGGAGGCCCTCGTCGGTGTAGGTGGGCGGCAGGCGGACGTCGACCACCGCGATGTCGGGGCGGTGGTCGGCGATCGCGGCGGCCAGTTCGGGTCCGCTCTCCACCGCGGCGACGATCTCGTGCCCGTGGGCACCGAGCAGCAGGGAGAGGCCGTCCCTCAGCAGGACGAGGTCCTCGGCGAGGACAACACGCACGGTAGCTCCATGATCAGCCTGGTCGGACCCCCCGGGGGGCTGGTCAGCGTGAGCGTACCGTCGAACGGGGCGAGCCTGCGCCGGATGCCCTTCAGGCCGCTGCCGCCGTCCGGGTCGGCACCGCCGCGGCCGTCGTCGGTGACCTCGGCGCGGAGCAGTCCGGCGGCGTGGGTGAGGTGCACGGCGGCGTGCCGGGCGTCGCCGTGCTTGACGGCGTTGGTGAGCGCCTCGCTGACCGCGAAGTAGACCGCCGACTCCACCGGCGCCTCGGCCCGTCCGGGCAGTTCGGTCCGCACCTCGACCTTCAGCGGGACGTCCAGGGCCAGCGCCCGCACGCCTTCGGCGAGTCCGCGTTCGGCGAGGACCGGCGGGTGGATGCCGCGCACCAGGTCGCGCAGTTCCTGGAGGGCTTGGGTGACGTTCTCCTGGGCGTCGGTCACCACCCGCTTGGCCTGCTCCGGATCACGGTCGATCAGTGCCGCCGCCGCGCCCAGACGCAGGCTCACCGCGACCAGCCGGGCCTGCGCGCCGTCGTGCAAATCCCGTTCGATCCGGCGCAGTTCGGCGGCCTGGGCCTCGGTGGCGTCCAGCCGGATCTCGGTCAGCTGCTCGACCCGCCGGGCGAGCCGGGAGCGTTCGGTGGGCCCGAGCAGGGTGCCGGTCCACCGGCCGTGCAGGCGCAGCGCGGGGCGGGCGAGGGCGAGCCCGGCGACGATCGGTACGGGCGCGAGGAGGCCGAGGAGCAGTGCGGGCAGGCCGCCGAACGGCAGGTCGTACGGCAGCGGCGCCTGGACGATCCCGTACAGGCCGGTGCCGACCAGCAGCACGGGTACGGCCGCGACGGCGCCGCCGACCAGCGGGTCGGCGATCAGCCACAGGGCGTCGCGCCAGGTCGCCGGGTCGTTCCAGAGCCAGCGGACGCGCAGGGCCAGGCCCGCGAACCAGCGGTTCCTGTGGTAGTCGTGGCCGGTCCAGTACCAGCCGTGGAGGGTGCGTTCCAGGGCCGGGCGCGGCCGGTACGGCGGCGGTACGGGCACCTCCGACCAGTGGCCGGCCGCCCACCGGGCCGCCTCGGCGGCGGAGCGGACCATCCGGGTGGCGGCCGGGAAGAGCGGGAAGATCCCGAGGCAGCCCCAGAGCAGGAAGGACAGCAGGAAGACCGTCATCAGCACCACGCCGACGGGTATCAGCACCGTCAGGACGGCGAGCCGCCCGAGTGCCCGGGCGGCGGCGCGCAGCTCGCGGGCCGCGGCGCCCGGCTCACGGACGGCGTCGGCCCATGCGCGGACGGCGTCGGCCCGTTCGCGGGCTTCGCCGCCGGGCCGACGGGCGTCGCTGCCCGGCTCGCGGGCGGCTGGGGTCTGCGGGCTGCTCACGAGTCCTCCGGTCGGGTTCGGTGGTGCGGGTCGTTCATGATCGCAGTCGTCCGCCCGGGCAGCCGCGCCCGCACCCGGACCCGCACCCGGCTCCGCATCCGCCCCGGTGTCGAACGTTGCTGACCGCGGGTCAGCCAGTGGAACGACCCGCGCGGCAGGGGCAGCTCGCCCCCGTCCACGGCCACCACCGAGCCGAACCGCTTGCGCAGCCCCGACAACCGCAGTGCCGGGGCCCTCTGCCCCGCACCCGCCGCTTCCCGCACCTCGTCCTCCCCGCATCGTCACGGCCGCCCGCGGCATCGGGCGGCACGCGATCAACGCTAGGGACGGCGGGACGGCGGCAGAATCCACCTGCACCCCCGCCGGGGGTGGGGCTGGACCCACCCCGCCCCGACGCCTCCTTCGCGGGCGGGGCGCGCCGGGACGCGCGGAGGGAGGCACAGTGACGGGTTTCCCACCACGCACTCCTTCCCCCCGGGCCACAATGGTGAGCCCCAGCACCACCAGGAGGACGTCGTGAGCGACCGGATCCCGCGCGACCGGCAGGGCCAGTGGCGCAGGCAGCGAGGCCTCGGCTCCCGCGGTCCCACCAGGGTGCCCACCCACCCGCCGATGCCGTTGCCATTGCCGTTGCCGTCGCCGGACGGGATCGCGGCACCGGAGGAATCCGAGCAGCGGCCGTCGGGCAAGGGAACCGGCAGGCTCAGCGAGCCACCCCCGGACGGCCCGACCCCGACCCCGCCCGCCGACCCGCCGCAGTAGCCCGGGCCGCGCACCAGGTGTTACGCGGCCTCGAACTTGACCATCGCGTCGCCGGCCACCGCGGCCGCGGCGAAGAAGTCCCTCAGCCTGCGGAGGTCGGCGGTCAGAGCACCGGCCCACGCCTCGGACCACGGGGTGGCGAACCCGAGGGACACGACCTCGGCCGCCACCGCGGTGTCCACGGTCCTCACCAACCCGTCGACGCCCACCGCGTCCAGGAAGCCCGATGCCGTCCGGACCTCATCGGGCCGGAGCACCCACACCTTGATCTCGGTGAACTCGTCGTCACAGTCGGGATCCCCCTCGACGACCACCCGTTCCTCACCACCGAACACCGGCAGTCGGGCTGTCCGCGAGTCCGGGCCCGAGCCGCCGGCCGCCTTCGTCAGCGCGACGTCCATCAGGTACCCGTTGCGCTCCACGCCCAGCACCGCACCGGCCTCGTCCAGCGGCCCGAAGTCGTCGTCGAACCAGCCGGGCACCAGGGCATGGAGCTCCCTCGGCGACAGTTCGTCCAGAACCGCTCCGTCCACCCGCCGCCAGAAGAAGTCCACGCTCATGCCCCGCACTTTCCTGATCTCTGCGCCAGGTTACGCGGGCCCTCCGACAGTCGCCGGCGTGGACGACCGGGCGCCGCCCGGGAGCCCGGGCCTACGGGCGCCGGCCACGGAAGCCGCGGCTCAGGCCCACGGCGGCCTGCCCCGCCCGTCCGCCCACAGGGCGAGCGCCCGCTGGTCGACGGCGCGGATGCCGACCTGGGTGCAGAACGCGGCGGCGGCCTTGGTGAACGAGCTGGTCGTCACCACGGCGGCCAGGTCGCAGTGGTGGACGTCGCGGTAGGTGCCGTTGACCTTCTGGACGTCCTGGGAGCCGACGGAGGTCCGCGGCCCGTACCGCTTGGCCTGGATGAGGATCCGCTGCCCGGCCGGGGTGGTGGCCAGGACGTCCGCCGCGAGGTCGCCGGCCCCGCCGACCACCTTCACCTTCGTGCAGCCGTCCCGGCGGCACAGGTCCGCCAGCGCGTGCTCGAAGGCCTTCGGGGTCATCGCCAGGAACGGCCCGATGTGCCGCAGTTGGGCGGTCCGCGCATCCAACTCCCGCCGCCGGGCCCGCACCCGCGAGCGCAGCACGGCGACACCCGCGCCCGCGCCGGCCGCCAGCAGCACGGCGACCAGCACGAGGTGCTGGGCAAGCCAGCGGACCACCAGCGAGGCCAGAACGACCGCGACCAGCGCGACCGCCCCCAGCAGCGGCGCGTTCCGCTTCATCCACCGCACCCGGCGGGCGGTCATCGACCGACGTCGCCGAACAGGACTACGGGCCACGGCACTCCCCCTCACGCCACGGTATTCGGACGAGCGTAGAAGCAGCCGTGCCCGTACGCCCGCGATCCGGGCGAACTCCGGCTGCCGGACAGCCGAGTTGACCGAATCCCGGCAAACGACGGCCGAACCCCCGCCGCCCCGACCTCCCGCGCGTGCGGGCAAGGGCGCTCTCCGACCTGCGGCGCAGTACAGCCTTTGCCATTTCTTGACTATGCTGCGATGCCGAGGCTGCCGGGTCGGACGGTGCCATGAGGCGTGCCCATCACGCCCATCACGCCCATCGTGCCCGCCGTGCCCGCCGTGCCCGCCGTGCCACGCGTCCGGTGGCGAGGGGCAGCCGCGGACCTCCGCGTCGGCCCGCCGCACTGGATGTCGCCGCGTCAACCCCCTGGAAGGCTCAACACCATGACCCGTCTCTCCTGGCTGTCGCGGGCTGCGGCGACCGTGCTGCTCGTCCTGGAGTCGGTGGCGGTGGTGCTGTACTTCGGCATCGCGGTGCCGCTGCTCTACAACGGCATCGGGTTCGAGGACGAGGTGGCGCCGAGGTCGAAGGTGGTGCCGTACCTGCTCGCGCTCGGGGGGTACACGATGGCCGGGATCAACGGGTTGGCGGTGCGCGAGCTCTGGCGTCTGCGGCCCGGTGACGGCAGGGTCCTCGTCGTGGCGATGGCCGGGGTGCAGGTGCTGCTGCTGGGGTATGCGGCGTTGTCGGGCAACTACCTGTTCGCGATCTTCGCGGCGCCGGTGCTGCTGTTGCTGGGGGCGGTGGCCGCCTCCGAGTACCGGAGCGGTGCCCGCCGGGCCGCCGCGGGGTGACGGGGCCGGCCCGGGGCTTCCGCAGGGCCGGCGGCACCGTCCTGACGGTCACGCGCAGCGAGCCGCGGTCGGCTCAGGCCGGGCCGCTCGGCCCCCGTCCGCGTGCTTCGGCGTACTCCTTGAACCGCCTCAGGTCCCCCTTCACCCGGTGGTCGACCGCGGCCCTGGCCTCGCCGGCCTTCTCCCCCGGCCGCTCGTGCCGGAGGTCGACGGCGAGGGTGACCCGGGTGTGGCCCGGGTCGAGCCGCCGGAAGGTCACCTTCTCCTTCCGGTCCGTCTCGCCGTCCACGGCCCGCCAGGCGATCAGTTCCTCGGGCTCCTGGTCGACGATCTCGGTGTCGTATTCGCGGGTGACGCCGTCGATGCTGGTGCGCCAGTGGATGTGCCGGTCGTCCAGCCGGGTCACCGAGTCGACGCCCTCCATGAAGCGCGGGAACTCCTCGAACTGCGTCCACTGGTTGTAGGCGGTGTGCAGGGGCACGGCCACGTCCACGGATTCCTTCACCGTGCTCATGAGGACCTCCTCGTAGGCTGCGGCCGGGGCCTTCCCGCCCGTCTGTGCACCTGCCCGTCCGGCACCGGCGCAACCGTCCCGCATCCCGCCACCGGCCCCGCCCCGGACCGGACCGGTTCAAGCCGCCGGAGGCCCGGCCCGACCGGCCCGGCTCAGGGCGCGGAGCGCGGCCCGTCGCCCTCGGCCAGGTGCCGGGTCACGGTGTCGAGGTCCGTGCCCAGCCGTTGGGCGGCGCCGACGAGCAGGCTCAGCGCGGTGTGCGGGGTCACGTCGAACCGTTCGGCGGTGATGCCGATGGCGAGGCCGGTGGCGTGCCGCCGGTCCAGCAGGTCGGCGACCGCCCTGGACAGCGCGAAGCGGTCGAGGGCGGCCGACGCCTGGAGGGCGAGCACCTCCACCAGGCCGAGGGCCGGGGTGCCGGGCTCGACCGGGGTGCGCAGGTAGGCGCTGAACACGGTGCAGCCGTGCGGGTGGGTGCGCAGGTGGGCGCCGGCCACGGCCCGTACGCCGCAGCGCCGGGCCCGGTCGGCGAACCGGTCCGACCGGCCGGGGTCCAGCCGGACCACGACCTGTCCTTCGCCCTGGCGGCGGAGCCGGGGCAGCGGGCCCGCTTCCGAGCCGCCCTGCGCCCGTTCGAGGGCGAGCAGGTACGAGGGGGTCGCCGCGAAGGTCTCGACCGAGCCGTCGTCGTGCCAGGTGCTGACGGCGGCGCCCACGCAGTCCGGGACCGTGACCCGGGTCAGCTGCACCACGTCGTGCAGGCTCTGGAGGGGCCCGGACCGGACCCGTTCGTGGGCCGCGAGTTCGCCGAGTTCGGCCAGGAGCGCCGCGCGGGCCCGGTCGTTCGCCGGCGCCCCGGCCGCCGCCGTGGCGACGTCGGCCGGGCCTTGGCGTGCCAGCAGCAGGCGGGCCCTGGCGACCGCGCGGACCGCGTCGGCCTCCCCGGTGTAGATGCCGATCGTGTAGCAGACGTCGCGCAGCCGCTGCCCGGCTTCCGGCGAGCTCGACGGGGACAGGGCCTCGTACTCCGCGACCAGCCGGCCGAGCGCAGCGACATCCACCATGGGCATGAGCACCTCCGTGTGTTTACGGAAAGTATGCGCCGATCACGCAGCGAAACCGCGCCGTCGGTCGCCTCACCCCGGTGGTCGGCCCGCAGACGGCCGCTGACGGCCCGCCGGAGACCGTCAGCGGGCGTCGGGGGCCGTCGAGGGCGTCCGGCCGTCGGCGCAGGCGCGGAGCACCGCGAAGGCGGTCGCCAGCGTCAGGGCCCAGCAGCCCGCGAGGCCCCAGAGGAAGGGGGTCTTCGACGCCCCCAGTCCGGCGGCCAGGAGTCCCAGCGACAGCAGGGCGAGCCCGAGGACGGTCCGCGGCCGCAGGCCTCGCACCAGGTCCCAGGCCCGGCCGCGCAGGCCGAGCCGGACGGCGCGCAGCCACGGTTCCGGGGCGCGGTCGCGGCGCGGCGGCCTTCCGGTTCCGCGCGGTCGCGCCCGCTCGTGTCCGCCCATGGTGTCCGCCTCCTCGCCGCGCCGCCCCCCGTGGTCCCGCACCGGGTACCCCGGATGCGCGATCGCTAACGCCCCGGCCCCGGCCCCGGCCGCAGCCCGACCGCCCAGCGGCCCGACGACAAACCCGAGGCGGACCCGCAGAGGCCACCCGCCGTCTCAACCGGCGCCCTCGACCGCTCCGCCGATTCCGTCGGTTCCGTCGGTTCCGTCGGTTCCGTCGGCCCAACCCGGGGCGTCGCGGTCCTCCAGCTCCTCGCGCAGCCGGGCCAGGGTGGCGCTGAGCAGTCGGGAGACGTGCATCTGGGAGACGCCGATCCGCTCCGCGATCCGGGACTGGGTCCAGCCGTCCCAGAAGCGGAGTTCGAGGACGGTCTGCTCGCGTACGGGCAGCCGGGCCAACAGGGGGCGCACCGCGATGCGGAAGTCGGCGAGTTCGATGCCGGGGTCGCAGCCGCCGAGGTGGTCGAGCAGGGCGCTGCCGCTCTCGTCGGTGTCCTGGTCACGCAGGGCGTCCAGGGAGTTGGGGCGGTAGACGCGGCCCGCCACCAGTCCCTCGGTGGCCTGTTCGACGGTGAGGTCCAGGTCCTCGGCGATCTCCTCGGGGCGGGGCAGTCGGCCGAGTTCCTGTTCGAGGCGGTCCGAACCGCGGGCGACGCAGAGGTAGAGCTCCTGCATGCCGCGCGGGACCCGTACCGGCCAGGAGGTGTCGCGGAAGAACCGTTTGATCTCGCCGGTGATGGTGGGGATCGCGTAGGTGAGGAATTCGACGCCGCGCTGCGGGTCGTAGCCGTCGACGGCCTTGATCAGGCCGATGGTGCCGACCTGGAGGATGTCGTCCATGTCCTCGGCGCGGTGGCGGAAGCGGGCCGCGATGAAGCGCACCAGTGGCATGTTGAGCTCGATGATCGTGCCCCGCACGTAGCTGTAGGCGTGGGTCTCGCGGGCCAGCCCGGCCAGCCGTCCGAACAGCGCGTCGCTCAGTTCGCGGGCCTCGGACTTGCCCATCCGGCGCAGTTCGGCCGCCGTCGGTCTTCGCGGCAGGTCGGGGGGCAGGCCCTCGGGCGGGACCTCCCGGTCGGTCGTTTCCAGGTGGATGGACACGTGATCACTCCTGGGCATACGGGTGAACGCCCGGCGACGCGTGCGGATCCGCACCTCGTGCGTCGCGGACTTCTTCCACCAGGACCCGTGCCCGGTCTCTTCGAGCGCGGTCCCGGCGGCACCGTCCACGGTGCCGAGCGGCCGGAACGGTCACGGCCGCTGCATGAGTGTTCCTACCCCGGGGAGGCGTTTCCGAACTCACGTTCCGGGTGTTCTCCCGCCCGTCTTCCGCGCGGTCGCGCAACGGCACGGCCCGCGCGGGCGGTCGGGCGCGCCTCCCGACCGGTGTCCGCCCGGCCGGGAGGCGGCACGCTCAGTGGTCGAGCGGGCGGGGCCGTCCCGGCCAGGCGGGCCGGCCCGGCTCCCGGGGCCGCCTCGGCTGGACGTAGTCGACCAGCTGCATCATGCCGAGGTCCTCGTGCTGGAGCTGGTGGCAGTGCAGGACGGTACGGCCGGTGAAGTCCTCGTACTTGACCAGCAGGGTGACGGTGTCGCCCGGCTTGCCGCCGACCAGGTCGACGGTGTCCTGCCAGACCGGCGGGTCGAGCCGTCGACCGTTGCGGTGGGTGACGAGGACGTGGTTGGTGTGCAGGTGGAAGGGGTGGTGGAAGGCCGGCATGGAGTCGTCGGTGTGCAGGGTCCAGCGTTCGACGGTGCCGAGTTCCAGGGTGTGGTTGACGAACTCGGGGTCGAACAGGCCGTAGGCGGGGTCGCGGGTGAGGTCGCCGCCGGGGTCGGCCGCGGGGGTGGGGTGGCTGCCGAGGACGCGGTAGGCGTTGGGGAACGGCGGGTCGAAGACCTTCGCGTCGACGTGGAAGACCACCTCGCGGTCGCTGCCCGGGTCGGCGAGGTCCTTCTCGTCGAGGAAGGGTTTGCCCTGCGGCAGCGTGGTCGGCAGTTCCATCGGCGGCCGGACGGCCTCGCCCGCCACCTCGATCGTCATCAGCGGCACGGGCACGCCCTTGGCCCGCAGTTCGTACGTCCCGGGCTCGCCGCCCCGGACCAGCACGTCGGCGCGGTTGCCCACGGCCAGGGACACCGTCTCGGCGGCGACCGGCGCGGGGAAGGTCACGCCGTCCATCGCGATCTGATGCATCGTCAGTTTCTGCTCCCCGGAGGTGACCTGGAGCGAGAGGGTGGTGAAGGCGGTCGCCGCGACCAGGCGCCAGCGCTGGACCTCGCCGGGGCGCAGCGCGAGGGTGGGGTTGACCGCGCCGTTGACGGTGAAGGTGGGCGGGACGGCGGCCAGGGCGTCGCCGGAGGTGAACTCGGGGACCTTCCCGTCCTTGAGCCGGAGTTCGTTGACGCAGACGACCAGGTCGGCGGCGGCCTTGATCTGCGGCACCTCGTCGACGTCGCCCTCGACGATGATGACCCCGGCCATCCCTCCGGCGATCTGTTCGGCGGTGGCGCCGTGCGCGTGGGGGTGGTACCAGTAGGTCCCCGCCGGGTGGCCGGGCGGGATCTCGACGGTGGTCAGGTACCGCGGCTCGGGGGCGCCGGCCGCGGCCTCGTCGGCGCTGCGCGGCGGGAATTCGCGCAGGACGTTGTCGGCGTTCCCGGAGGGCGAGACGTGCAGGCCGTGGGTGTGCAGGTTGAAGCTGTTCGCGCGGTGCGGCCGGTTGTGCCCGCCGTGGTGCGGCGGGTTCGGCGGCAGGCCGTTGACCTGGGTCAGCCAGAGCGTGTCCCCGGCGCGCACCCGCAGGGTGGGCCCCGGGATGGTGCCGTTGTAGGTGCGCGTGGTGACCGTCCCGTAGCCCGGGACGGCGGTGTCCGTGAACCGGACGTCGAGCGCCTGGTCGAGCACCGCCCTCGACCCGTCGGAGGCGGACCGGGAGCTGCGGACGGCCGGCTGCGGGAAGGGGGTCGCGGCCGTCGCGGGCCCGACGAGGATCCCGTCGGAGCCCGCCACGAGGACGGCGACTGCGGGAACGGCCTTGAGCACCGATCGTCGACTGATTCCGACAATTTCTCTCATAGCCGGGCAATCTAGGTCGACTTCCGCGGGCCCCCGGTCAGGCACACCGCGTGCCTGCCGGGGGTTGGGCCTTCCGTACCACGCTACGAACGCTCCGGATGGGTCAGGTTGGCCCCGTCGCGGGGGTCGAAGACATGGATGCGCGACGTGTCCACCCACAGCTCCAGCGGGCCGCCCTCGACGGCGCGGGTGGCCGGGTTCAGCCGGGCCACCACGCGGTGCTCCTGCATGCCGGTGTCGGCCCGGCCCGAGTCGGCGGCGAGTTCGGCCAGTTCGGCAAGTCCACCGAGGCCGGCGAGGCCCTCGGTCGCCGCCGGTCCACCCGCCTCCGCGAAGTGGACGTAGACGTCCGAGCCGACCGACTCCCGGACCTCGACGGTCACGGTGACGGTGACCCCTCCGGTGTGCCCCTCGGCCAGGGCGGCGTCCTCGAAGTCCTCGGGGCGGATGCCGACGATCAGTTCGCGCGGCGCGTCCGCACGCTCCAGGGCGCGCCGGGTGCGGTCGTCCAGCGGCAGGTCGCCCAGCGAGGTGCGCAGGACGCCCCGCTCCAGCGCGGCGCCGAGGAAGTTCATCCCGGGCGAGCCGATGAACCCGGCGACGAAGAGGTTCACCGGCTCGTCGTACAGCTGCTGCGGCGAGCCGACCTGCTGGACGACCCCGGAGCGCATCACCACCACCCGGTCGCCGAGCGTCATCGCCTCGACCTGGTCGTGGGTGACGTAGACGGTGGTGGTGCCCAGCCGGCGCTGGAGGGCGGCGATCTGGGTGCGCATCTGCACCCGGAGCTTGGCGTCCAGGTTGGACAGCGGCTCGTCCATCAGGAAGACCTTGGGGTCGCGGACGATCGCCCGGCCCATCGCGACCCGCTGGCGCTGCCCGCCGGAGAGGTTGGCGGGCTTGCGGTCGAGGTGCCGGGTGAGGTCCAGGATCCGGGCGGCCTCCTCGACCTTGGCGGCGATGGTCGGCTTGTCGACCTTGGCCAGGCGCAGCGCGAAGCCCATGTTGTCGCGCACGCTCATGTGCGGGTAGAGGGCGTAGCTCTGGAAGACCATCGCGATGTCCCGGTCCTTGGGCGCGCGGTCGTTGACCACCTCCCCGGCGATCCGCAGGGTGCCCTCGGTGATGTCCTCCAGCCCGGCGATCATGTTGAGCGTGGTGGACTTGCCGCAGCCGGAGGGGCCGACCAGGATCACGAACTCACCGTCGGCGATGGTGAGGTCGACGTCGCGGACGGCGAGGGCGCCGTCCGGGTAGCGCTTGGTGATGCCGTCGAGGACGATCTCGGCCACGATCCGCCTTCCTGGTCCGCCGGGTGGGGCGGGCTCAACCTCGGGAACTCGATGCGGGAACTCGATGCGGGAACTCGATGCGGGAACTCGATGGAGGTCTCAGCCCTTGACCGCGCCGGCGGTGAGCCCGGCGACGATGCGGCGCTGGAACAGCAGCACGAAGACCACGATCGGGATCGTGATGATCACGGCGGCGGCCGCGATCGAGCCGGTCGGCTGCTCGAACTGGGAGCTCCCGGTGAAGAAGGCGATCGCCGCCGGAACCGTCCGGGCCGAGGTGGTGGAGGTCAGCGAGATCGCGAACAGGAAGTCGTTCCAGCAGAAGATGAAGACCAGGATGCCGGTGGTGAACACGCCGGGTGCCGCCAGCGGCGCGATGACCAGCCGGAACGCCTGCCACGGCGTGGCGCCGTCCACCTTGGCCGCCTTCTCCAGGTCCCAGGGGATCTCCCGGAAGAACGCCGAGAGCGTGTAGATCGCCAGCGGCAGCGAGAAGGTCATGTACGGGATGATCAGCCCGGCCCAGGTGTCGAACAGCCCGAGCGCCCGCTCGATGTCGAACAGCGGCGACACCAGCGAGATCGGCGGGAACATCGCGATCAGCAGCGACACCCCGATGAGCAGCCGCTTGCCGGGGAAGCGCAGCCGGGCCACCGCGTACGCGGCCATGGTGCCGAGCACGACGGCGATGGTGGTGGCGATCACCGCGATGCCGATCGAGTTGATCAGGGCGCGGGTGAACTCGGAGGTCTGGAAGATGCCGCGGTAGTTGGCCAGGGTCCACTGGCGGGGCACGAAGGCGCCGTCGGAGAGGGTGCTCGGCTCCTTGAAGGAGAGCGCCACGATCCACCACACCGGGAAGAGCGCGTAGAGCACGACCACCAGGTTGGCGATGCCCCAGCCGGTCAGGGTCCGGGCGTGCCGGCCGCTCATCGGTGCTCCGGTTCCGCGCCGGGCGCGGCCGCGCCGAACAGCTTGACGAAGACCAGCGCGATGAGGGCCACGCAGACGAAGATCAGCACCGAGATCGCCGAGCCGATGCCCAGGTTGAGCGCCGTGAAGAGGTTGTCGTAGCCGAGGATCGACACCGAGCCGGTGCCGTTGGAACCGCCGGTCAGCACGTAGATGTTGTCGAAGATCCGGAAGGCGTCCAGGGTGCGGAAGAGCAGGGCGACCAGGATCGCCGGCTTCATCAGCGGCAGGATCACCAGTCGCAGCCGCTGCCCGAAGCTCGCGCCGTCGACCATCGCCGCCCGGACCGTCTCGTCCGGGACGAGGGCCAGGCCGGCGAGCAGCAGCAGCGCCATGAACGGGGTGGTCTTCCACACCTCCGCGAGGATGATCAGGCCCACGGCCGGCCACTGCTCCGTCAGCGGGGCGCTGCCCTCCGGCAGCAGGGCGGCCAGGTAGCCGGTGCCCGGGGTCCAGGCGTACTGCCAGGAGTAGGCCGCCACCACGGTGACGATCCCGTACGGCACCAGCACCGCGGTGCGCACCGTGCCGCGCCCGAAGAGCGTCCGGTGCATCACCAGCGCGAGCGCCAGGCCGAGCACCAGCTCGACCGCCACCGACACCACGGTGATCAGCACCGTGACGCCGAGCGCCTGCCACCAGAACGGCGAGGTCAGCACCGCGCCGTAGTTGGCGAGCCCGATCCAGTGCGCCTGCTCGGGGAAGCGCAGGTCGTAGCGCTGCAGGGACAGGTAGACGGCGTAGCCGATCGGGTAGGCGGTGACGCCGAGCATCACGATCACCGCGGGGGCGCACAGCAGCAGGCCCAGCCGGCGTTCCTGGCGGGCCCCGCGCGAGGGCCCGGCCGGTTGCGGTGCGGCCGCGGCGGCGGTCTCGGTGGACGGTGTCACGGGATCAGCCCCTTCGAGCCGAGGGCGTCCTGGATCTGCCCGCGGAGGTCGGCCACGTCCTTCTCCGGGTGGATGCCGGCGGGCGGGGAGAGGGTGTGCGAGATGGCGATGGAGACGTTCTGGTAGGCCGGGGTCTGCGGGCGCACGCTGGCGGAGTCGAGGGCGGCCAGCACGTCGGCGGCGAACGGGTAGCTGGCGGTGAGCTCGGCCGTCTCGTACAGGCTGCGCAGCGAGGGCGGCAGGCCGCCCTTCAGCGCGTTGGTGAGCTGGTTGTCCCGGTCGCGCAGGCAGAGGGTGGCCTCGGCGGCGAGGTCGGGGTGCCGGCTGTACGCGCCCACCGCGAGGTCGATCCCGCCGATGGTCACGCTGGCGGGGCGGTCGGCGCTCACCGCGGGGTACGGGGCCCAGCGGAAGTGCGGGAACAGCTCCGGCCGGTTGGCCTTCATCGAGGGGTAGACGAAGGGGTAGTTGAGTTCGAAGGCGGCCGTCCCGGACTCCATCGCGAGCCGGTTCTGGTCCTCCATCTGGTTCGGCAGCGAGGGGTCGGCGGCCACCGACGTCGCCAGGTCGTGCATCACCCCGGCGGCCGTGACGGCGGGCGCCCCGAGCGAGGGCGCCTGCGCGTCGGGGGTGAGGATCGTGCCGCCCGCGCTGGTGACCAGCGTGTTGAACCAGACCGTCAGCCCCTCGTACTGGGCGCCCTGGATCTCCACGAAGTGCGGCTTGCCCTCGGCGGCCAGCTGCTGCGCCCGGAAGAGCATCTCCGCCCACGTCCCGGGCGGGGTCGGCACCAGGTCGTCGCGGTACCAGAGCAGCTGGGTGTTGGAGTTGTACGGCACGGCGTACAGCCGGTCCCGCCAGGTCGCGGTCCGCACGGCCGCGTCGAGGGTGTCGGCGGTGGCCCGCGCGCGCATCTCCCCGGTCCACTCGCGGATCCAGCCGGCCTCGGCGAACTCGGCGGGCCAGGTGACGTCCAGGCCCAGGACGTCCACCTCGGTGTCGTGCGCCGCCATCCGGCGCACCAGTTGCTGGCGCTGGCCGTCGGCGCCGCGGGGCAGCTTGTTGTAGCGGATCGTGTAGCGGCCGCCGGACTGCTGCCCGCAGCGGTCGGCGGCCTGTTGGAGGGCGCCCGAGTCGTCCGGGAAGTTGTACCAGTTCAGGGTGACCGGGCCGCCGCTCCCACCGCCCCCGCATCCCACCAGGGCGGAGGCGAGCACGGCCAGTCCGGCGGCGGCGCTCGCCCACCGCGAGCGGAACGTGGGGACCCTCGGCATCGTTCTCCCGCGCTGGGACGGACCGGTCCGGCCGACCCTAGCCGGGCTCCCCCGGCCCGCCCCGGCCTGCCGGGCCGCCGGGCCGGGTGACCAGCCGGACGGCGGAACCGGGCCCCGGGCTCCCGGGAGGCGCCGGTCCGGGTCGGCACGGATACTGGCCGCACCGAAACCTCCGGAGGCTGGGACCGCACCGGAACCGAGGAGCACGCCGTGACCGGACCCGTCGTCGTCGGATTCGACGGCTCACCCGAGAGCCTGGCCGCCGCCGCCTGGGCCGCCCGCGAGGCGCAGCGCCGCGGCCTGCGCCTGGACGTCCTCCAGGCCTGGCCCCGACCGAAGCAGATCGCCCCCGGGAGCAGACCCGGCGACCACCCCGCGCTGGCGCAACTCGCCGAACGGGAGAGCGAGTTGCGCACCCTCGCGCCGACGGTGGAGGTCGCCGCCACCTCCGTGGCCGCCGATCCCGTCGAGGCGCTGGAGGCGGCCGCGCACGGGGCCGCCCTGCTGGTGCTCGGCTCGCGCGGGCTGGGCACCCTGCGCGGCTTCCTGGTCGGCTCGGTGAGCCAGGAGGTGCTGCGCCGGGCGGACTGCCCGGTGGTGCTGGTCCGGGCCGGCGGGGACGAACCGGACGGCCCGGTGACGGTCGGCCTGGACCTGGCGCACCCGGCGGACGAGGTGCTGGCCTTCGCCTTCGAGGCCGCCGCCCTGCGCTCGGCGCCGCTGCGCGTCCTCCACGTCTGGTCCCCGCCGGCCGGCAGCGAGTACATGTCCTACGGGGCGATCGGCGGCCTGGAGGGCGAGGTCTCCGCCGTCGAGCGCAGCGGGCTCGACGGGGCCCTGGACCCCTGGCGGGCCCGGCACCCCGAGGTGACGGTGACCACCGACCTGATCCGCGGCAAGCCCGCCGTCGACCTGGTGGACGCCGCCGCGACGGCCCGGCTGCTGGTCGTCGGCCGCCGCGTCCGGCGGATGCCGCTGCGCCACCACCACCTCGGCCCGGTGGCGCACGCCGCGATCCACCACGTGCACTGCCCGGTCGCGGTCGTCCCGTACGGCTGACCGGGAGCCGGCCCGGGCGCGCTACAGTCCGGTGCCATGAGTGAGTCCGTACGCCCGCCCTTCGGGAACTTCGCCTCCGCCGTGGCCGCGCTGGACGCCGGCGCGGAGCTCGCCGCGCCCGTCGCCGACGCGCTGAAGAACTGGGACGACCAGGAGGCGGCCGCCTCGGTGCTCTACGTGGACAGCGATCCGCGGATGGCGGACACCGCCGTTTTCTGCGCGGCCTACGACACCCCGCCGGAGCTCTCGGCGAACTGTGTGGTGGTGGCCGCCAAGCGCGCCGGGGAGGTGACCCTGGCCGCGTGCCTGGCCCTGGCCACCACCCGGGTGGACGTGAACAAGGCCGTGCGCACCCACCTGGGGGCGCGCAAGGCGTCCTTCGCGCCGATGGACACCGCGGTCGAGCTGACCGGCATGGAGTACGGCGGGATCACCCCCGTCGGCCTGCCCGGCGACTGGCCGCTGCTGATCGACGAGGCGGTGGCCGCGGCCCCGTACGTGCTGGTCGGCAGCGGGCGGCGGCGGGGCAAGCTCATCCTGCCCGGGTGGGCGCTGGCGAAGCTGCCGGGCGCCCGGGTGCTGCCGGGTCTGGCCGGCTGACCGGCTGACCGGCTGACCGGCCCGGCGGCGCCCGGGCCCGGAGTCGGCGGGGCCGGAGCCGGCGGGCCCGGGGTCAGCGGGCCCGGGGGGCGAGACCGACCGGGCAGACCACCGGGGTGCCGTGCACCGGGTCGGTGAGGATCACGCTCTCCACCCCGTACAGCTCGCGCACCAGCTCCGGGGTGACGATGTCGCGCGGCGCGCCCTGGGCGGCCACCTCGCCGTCGCGCATGGCCACCATGTGGTCGGCGTAGCGGCAGGCGGTGCTGAGGTCGTGCAGGACGAGGACGACGGTGCGGCCGCGCCCGGTCGTCAGGCCGCGCACCATCTCCAGCACCTCCAGGGCGTGGCCCATGTCCAGCGCCGAGGTGGGTTCGTCCAGCATCAGGATGTCGGTGTCCTGGGCGACGGCCATGGCGATCCAGGCGCGCTGGCGCTGGCCGCCGGAGAGGGTGTCCAGCGGACGGTCGGCCAGCTCGTGCAGGTCGGCGGCGGTGAGCGCGTGCTCGACCGCCTCGGCGTCGGCGGCGGACCACTGCCGCAGCAGGCCCTGGTGCGGCTGGCGGCCGTAGCGGACCAGGTCACGGACGGTCAGCCCGTCCGGGGCGGTGGCGGACTGCGGCAGCAGGCCGATGATCCGGGCGATCGCGCGGGTGGACAGCGACGTCAGCGGCTTGCCGTCGAGCAGCACGGCGCCGGAGCGCGGGGCGATGGTCCGGGCGAGGCCGCCGAGCAGGGTGGACTTGCCGCAGCCGTTCGGGCCGACGATGACGGTGACCTGCTGCCGCGGCAGTTCGAGGTCGAGCTCGCGGACCACGATGGTGCGGTCGTGGCCGAGGCTGAGCGCGCTGGTCGCCAGCCGGGGCGCTCCGGCGGCGGTCCCGTCGGGCGCGGTGGTCCCGGCGGTCGCGGCGGTCGCGGTGGTCGCGGTACGGGCGGTCATGCGGTCCTCCGGGGACGGGTGGTGAGCAGCAGCCAGAGCAGGTACGGGCCGCCCACGACGGCGGTGACCAGGCCGGCCGGGACCTCGATCGGCGACAGGACGGTGCGGCCGATCAGGTCGGCGAGCAGGGTGAAGGCGGCTCCGGCGGCGGCCGAGGTGAGCACCGGAACGCAGCGCGGTCCGGCGATCCGGCGGGCGGCCTCGGGCGCGGCGAGCGCGATCATGCCGAGCGGTCCGGCGACGGCCACCGCCAGGCCCGCGCAGACCACGGCGACCACCAGGACGCCGACCCGCAGGCCGCGCACCCGGACGCCCAGCCCGGTGGCGACGGCGTCGGAGAAGCGCAGCAGCGACAGCCGGCGGCCGAGCAGCACGGCGGCGGGCAGGCAGGCCAGCAGGCCGAGTCGGAGAAGGCCGACGGCGTCGGCGTCCCGGCTGTTGAGGGTGCCGACCGTCCAGGCGTACGCGGAGTTGGCGGCGTCGATGGCGGCGCGGGAGAGCATCAGGTTGGTCACCGCGCCGAAGACCGCGCCGATGCCGAGGCCGACGACCAGGAAGCGGTAGCCGTTGCGGCCGGCCCCGCCACCGAGGGCGAAGGCGAGCGAGGCGGCGGTGGCGGCGCCCACCAGGGCGGCGGCGGAGGGCAGCAGCTGGGTGGCGACGCCGGTGACGGAGGCGACGGCGAAGGCGGTGGCGCCGTCGTTGAAGCCGACGGTGTCCGGGGTGGCCAGCCGGTTCTGGGCGAGGGTCTGCATCAGGCAGCCCGCGACGCCGAGGGCGGCGCCGACGGCCAGTGCGGCCTCGGCGCGGGGCAGCCGCAGCTTCTCCACCAGCAGCACGTCGCGTGCGGTGCCGTCGCCGAAGGCGGCGCGCAGGGCGGTCACCGGGTCGAGGTTCGTCTCACCGACGGCCAGGCAGACGGCGGTCACCGCGACCACGACGAGCAGCAGGGCGGCGCCGCCGAGCAGCGGCCGGACCGGGACGAGCACCGAGCGGCCGCCGAGGGCGAGCAGCCGGGTGCCGGGCGGGGTCGGCAGCCGGGTCGCGGCCGATGGCGTGTCAGGGCTCGCGGCGTTCTTCGCGGCGGCGGCTTTCGCGGTCTTCACGGTGGGGGTCACAGCGCGGGCATTCTGTGCGAGCGGACGACGGCGACCAGGACGGGGGCGCCGCACAGGGCGGTCATCACGCCGAGCGGCATCTCGTACGGGCGGGCCACCAGCCGGGAGGCCACGTCGGCGAGCAGCACGACGGCGGGCCCCAGCAGGGCGGAGACCACGAGCAGTCGGCGCAGGTCCGGGCCGACCAGGGCCCGGGCGGCGAAGGGCACCACCAGGCCGACGAAGGAGACCGGTCCGGCGATCGCGGTGGCGCCGCCGACCAGCAGGGCGACGGCGGTCACCGCGAGGGCGCGGGCCCGGCGGGGCTTGTGGCCGAGGCCGGTGGCGACGTCGTCGCCGAGGCCGAGCGCGGTCAGCGCCGGGCCGGAGAGCAGGGCCAGGACCAGACCGAGCAGCAGCACCGGCAGCACGGCCAGCAGTTGGTCGGTGCCGCGGCCGGCGACCGAGCCGATGGTCCAGAACCGGATCTCGTCGGCGGCCCGGGCGTCGGACAGCAGCAGGACCGAGGAGCCGGCGTTCATCAGTCCGCTCAGCGCCGCGCCGGCGAGCACCAGGCGGACGGGGTCGTCGCCGGCGCCGCGCAGCCGGGCCGCGCCGAGCGCCAGCAGGCAGCCGGCGGCGGCGCCCAGCACGGCGACGTACGGGCCGACGCTCGCGGCGCTGGCGCCGAGCACGATCGCGATCACCACGGCGAAGGAGGCGCCGGTGCTGACGCCGAGCAGGCCGGGCTCGGCCAGCGGGTTGCGGGCGGCGGCCTGCAGCACGGTGCCGGCCACGCCGAGCGCGAGCCCGACCGCGAGGGCCACGGCGGTCCGCGGGACGCGCAGGTGGAAGACGGTGAACCGGGAGTCGGAGTCGCCGTCACCGAGCAGGGTGGCGAACGCCCGTGACGGCCCCACGTCTCCCGCGCCGAGCAGCAGGCTCGCCAGCACGGCGAGCAGCAGTATCGCGCCGGCGGGCAGCAGTCCGCGCAGCAGGAGTGATCGGAATGTCACACCGGGCCTCCCCGTCAGGGCCTTACGTATGGTTAGGCTAACCTCAGAAAAACGGTTCGTCCGTAAACTACCATTCCTCGGAGAACACCCATGCTTGGCACCCGCTTTACCAAGACCCTGCTCGGAACGGCCGTCGTCGGCGCCCTCGCCCTGGGCCTGACCGCGTGCGGCTCCTCGGGTTCCGGCAGCTCCGCGGGTGGCTCCGACTCCTCCTCCACCGCCGCCAAGGGCGGCAAGCGCAGCATCGACACCGCCTTCGGCGCCGTGGAGGTCCCGGCCGAGGCCAAGAAGGTCGTCGCCCTCAACGACACCTCGCTGGACACCGCCCTCGCACTCGGCGTCACCCCGGTGGGCACCAGCGCCAGCCGCGGCGGCACCACCGCCCCCGCCTACCTGAAGGCCGACGCCGTCCCGCTGGTCGCCACGGTCAAGGAGCCCAACATCGAGGCCATCCTCAAGGCCGGCCCCGACCTCATCCTGGCCTCCTCGGGCATCGAGAAGTCCCAGTACGAGAAGCTCTCCGCGGTGGCCCCGACCATCGTCCCCAAGGCCGGCGACTGGCGCTCGGTGCTCGCCGTGTACGGCGACGCCCTCGGCCACAAGGACGACCTGACCGCCAAGCTGGACGCGCTGGACAAGCGCGCCGCCAAGGCCGGCGAGGGCAAGACCGGCAGCGCCGTCGTGATGCGCTGGATGCCCAACGGGCCGATCGTGATGAACACCACCAACATGCCCGGCGACCTGCTGAAGAAGGCCGGCGCCGGCACCATGCCGATCGCCGACGGCCTGGGCGCCCAGCCCCACTCGGACCCGCTGTCCCTGGAGAACCTCAACAAGGCCGACGCCGACCGGGTGTTCGTCGCCACCCTGAACGCCGAGGGCGAGAAGGCCCTGGAGACCGCCCGCAGGCAGGAGGCGTTCACCCGCCTCAAGGCCGTCGGCACCAACCAGCTCATGGGCGTCGACGGCCAGGTGTGGAGCAGCAGCTCCGGCCCGATCGCGGCGGAGAAGGTCGTCGAGGACATCGAGAAGGCCTTCGGCGCGAAGTAGTCGCCCCGGCCGGGGAATTACCCCCCCCCCCCCGAGCATTCTGAAGGGCCGTCATCGCAGCGCATGCGGTGACGGCCCTTCCGGCTGTTCCTACCGGCGGCGCGGGCGAGCGGCAACGCGTTGTGGACGGCGGACCCCCCGGGCAGTCGCCCGGGGGTCCGCCGTCATGCCTCCAGGACCAGCCGCAGGAGTTCGCGCAGCGACCCGCGCTGCTCGGCGTCGAGCCGGGCCAGCGGGTCGCCGGCGAAGGGCATGCGGGCGCGCAGATCCGCGGCGACCTCGCGGCCGGCGGCGGTGGCGGCGACGTGCTTGACACGACGGTCGGCGGGATCGACGCTGCGCTCGACCAGGCCGCGGGACTCCAGGCGGTCGACGATCACCGTCACATTGGACGGCTCCGCGTGCAGCCGCTCGGCGATCCGACGCGTCGGGACCGGGACCTCGGCGGCGAGCAGCGCCTTGGCCTGCAGCGCGGTCAGGTCGTGGGCCGCCGCGGCCGCCTCGGACTCCCGGCCGTAGCGGCGGTTGACGGCCGCGAAGAGTCCGACGATCTCCTGGGTGAGGTCATCCGGTGGGTGGGACATGGCCACCAGACTATCCAGGTGCTTGACAAAGTGAAATGTCAGCCCACATAGTTATGGATCATATTGGTTATGATCCATAAGCACTGGGAGTCCAGCGAGATGAGCGACCGGACCGTCCTGATCACCGGCACCTCCTCCGGCATCGGCCTGGCCACCGCCGTCGCCGCCGCCCGCGCCGGCTGGCGCGTCATCGCCACCATGCGGAACACCGCCAAGGCCGGCCCGCTGCTGGCGGCCGCCGAGGAAGCCGGGGTCACCGTCGACCTCCGGACGCTCGACGTCACCGACCCCGCGTCGGTCCAGGCCTGCCTGGTCGGCGTCGACCGGCTGGACGCGCTGGTCAACAACGCCGGCGCCGGCCACATCGGCACCCTGGAGCAGGAGAGCGTCGACGACGTCCGCGCCGTCATGGAGGTCAACTTCTTCGGGGTGCTGCACACCACGAAGGCCGCCCTGCCCCTGCTGCGGGCGAGCAAGGGCCGCGTGCTGACCGTGACCAGCGTCGGCGGCGTGGTCGGCCAGCCCTTCAACGAGGCCTACTGCGCCGCCAAGTTCGCGGTCGAGGGCTACATGGAGTCCCTCGCCCCGGTCGCGGCCACCGCCGGCGTCTCCGTCAGCGTCGTCGAGCCGGGCGCGGTGGCCAGCGAGTTCGTCAGCAACGTGGGCCTGACGGACGACGCGGCCGAACAGGCCGGGCCGTACGCCCCGGCCCTGGCCGCCTACCTGGACCGCACCCGCGGCGCCTTCGCCAACGCCCAGGCGGCCGAGGACGTGGCCGCCGGGATCCTCGACCTGCTCGCCGCCGAACGACCCGCCTTCCGGGTGCTCACCTCCGACGTCGCCCGGGCCTTCGCCGGGGTCAAGCTCAAGGACCTCGACGGCTCGGCCGTCCAGGGCCTCACCTCCGGCTGGGTCGCATAGGGCCTGGCCCGCGGATCACCGGGGCACGGGGCCCGCGAGCGGCGCGGTGGCCGGGCCGCCCCCGTCACCGGGCGGCGCGCCCGCGACGCCCTGGTCCGCCCGCCCGCGTCCGCCCAGGGGACCGGCCGGCCGGGGACCGGGGTGGGCGCGGCGGCCTTGCCGCGCCCACCCCGGCCGCCGTCAGCCGGCCAGTTCCTCGCGCAGCAGGCGGGCGGCGCCGACCAGGCTCTCCAGCGAGGCCCGGGTCTCCGTCCAGCCGCGGGTCTTCAGCCCGCAGTCCGGGTTGACCCAGAGCCGCTCCGCCGGGATCGCCGCCAGGCCCGCGCGCAACAACGAGACGGCTTCGTCGGTGCTCGGGACGCGCGGGGAGTGGATGTCCCAGACGCCGGGGCCGACCTCGCGCGGGTAGCCCGCCTCGGCCAGCTCGCCGGCCACCTCCATGCGGGAGCGGGTGGCCTCCAGGGAGATGACGTCGGCGTCGAGTTCGTCGATCGCGGTCATGATCGCGCCGAACTCGGCGTAGCACATGTGGGTGTGGATCTGGGTGTCCGCGCGGACGCCGGAGGTGGCGAGGCGGAAGGCCTCGGTGGCCCAGGCCAGGTACGCCGGGCGGGCGGCGGCCCGCAGCGGGAGGGTCTCGCGCAGCGCCGGCTCGTCGACCTGCACGACGGCGGCGCCGGCCGCCTCCAGGTCGACGACCTCGTCGCGCAGGGCGAGGGCCACCTGCCGGGCGGTGTCGGCGAGCGGCTGGTCGTCGCGGACGAAGGACCAGGCGAGCATGGTGACCGGGCCGGTCAGCATGCCCTTGACCGGGCGGTCGGTCAGGCCCTGCGCGTAGCCGAACCAGTCGGTGGTCATCGGGTGCGGACGGGAGATGTCCCCGGCCAGCACCGGCGGGCGCACGTACCGGGTGCCGTACGACTGGACCCAGCCGTGCCGGGTGGCGAGGTAGCCGGTGAGCTGCTCGGCGAAGTACTGGACCATGTCGTTGCGCTCGGGCTCGCCGTGCACCAGGACGTCCAGCCCGGCCTTCTCCTGGTAGGCGACGACCTCGCGGACCTCCGCCTCCATCCGCTCCCGGTAGGCCGGGGCGTCGATCCGACCCGCCGTCAGATCGGCGCGGGCGGTGCGCAGTTCGGTGGTCTGGGGAAAGGAGCCGATGGTGGTGGTCGGCAACAGCGGCAGCCCGAGCCGGGCGCGCTGGGCCTCGGCCCGCTGCGGGTACGCCTGGGCGCGCCGGGTGTCGTCGGCGGTGACGGCGGCGGCGCGGGCGCGCACCGCCGGGTCGCGGGTGATCGGGGAGTTGGCGCGGGAGGCGAGGTCGGCGCGGTTGGCGGCGAGCTCGGCGGTGATCGCGCCGGTGCCCTCGCGCAGGCCCCGGGCGAGCAGTGCCGCCTCGCCGGCCTTCTGTCGGGCGAAGGCCAGCCAGCGGGCGATCTGCGGGTCGATGTCGCGCTCCGCGGCGGCGTCGATCGGCACGTGCAGCAGCGAGCAGGACGGCGCCACGTCGACGGTGCCGGCGAGGCCGAGCAGGGTCGCCAGGGTCACCAGCGACTTCTCCAGGTCGTTGATCCAGATGTTGCGCCCGTCGATCACCCCCGCCACCAGCCGCTTGCCGGGCAGACCGCCGGCGGCGGCGAGGTCCTCCAGGTTGGCGGCGGCCGGGCCGGTGAAGTCCAGCGCCAGGCCCTCGACCGGGGCCTTGGCCAGCACCGGCAGCGCCTCGCCGAGCCGGTCGAAGTAGCTCGCGACCAGCAGCTTGGGCCGCTCGGTGAGACCGCCCAGCTCGCGGTAGGCGCGGGCGGCCGCGTTGAGCTCGGCCGGGGTGCGGTCCTGCACCAGCGCGGGCTCGTCCAGCTGCACCCACGCGGCGCCGGCGGCACGCAACTCGGCCAGCAGCCGGGCGTAGACGGGCAGCAGCCGGTCCAGCAGGGTGATCGGCTGGAAGTCCGCGCCCACCCCGGGCGCCGGCTTGGCGAGCAGCAGGTAGCTGACCGGCCCGACCAGCACCGGCCGGGCGGCGTGGCCGAGCAGCAGCGCCTCGCGCAGCTCGCCGACCGCCTTGGCCGGGTTCGCGGCGAACACCGTGTCCGGGCCCAACTCCGGCACCAGGTAGTGGTAGTTGGTGTCGAACCACTTGGTCATCTCCAACGGAGCGACGTCCTGGTTGCCGCGCGCCATCGCGAAGTACCCGGCCAGCGGGTCGGCGTCGACCGCCTCCCGGTGCCGCGGCGGGATCGCGCCGACCGCCACGGTGGTGTCCAGCACGTGGTCGTAGAGCGAGAAGTCGCCGGTCGGCACTTCTGCGACCCCCGCCTCGACGAGCTGCGCCCAGTTCGTCCGACGCAGGTCGGCGGCGGTCGCCAGCAGCGCCTCGGCCGCGACCGCGCCCTTCCAGTACCCCTCGATCGCCTTCTTCACTTCACGGCCCCGGCCCTGGCGGGGGTAGCCGTGGGCGGTGGCGACGCTCGCCGCGGCTGCGGACTTCGTGGTCAAGGGACTCTCCTTCGCGAGTCTGGATCCTCAAGTGCCCGGTGACGGCACGAGGACGCGAAGGGATGACGGACCGGACGGACGACCGCACCCGTGCGCGGCTCCGCCCGATATGGTCGCCGACCCGCCCACGAGGTCACCGGATGGCCGCGCGCGAACGCTCGCGCACGGGCAGTGGCAGGTCTTCGGACTCGCGGGCACACCCACCTCGGCCGAAACCGGGGCGGACACCTACTGGCCGTCGCTTCCCAGACCCGTCCCGGGTCCAGTGCGTATGACGGCGGTCGTTCCCACTCACCGCTGCGGGGCAGTCCCGGATTCCCACCGGGTTCCCTCTTGCGACGCGCCTGCCTGGCGGACAGGGCGAACCAGCTGCACCGCCAGCTTAGGGGCAAACCGTCGGCGTCGAGGCGGAAATCCCGCAAGGCGTCCGCGTGGTGAGACGCAGACTCCGCGCCCGGCCCCGGGCGGCGCACCCGGGGGCGGACGGCAGAATGTCTCCCATGCGGCACATCTTCGTCATCGGCATCGGCGCGGGCGACCCCGACCACCTCACCCTGCAGGCGATCAAGGCGATCGGTCGCACCGACGTCTTCTTCATCCTCGACAAGAGCGAGGAACGGCAGGACCTGATCGGGCTGCGTCGCCGGATGCTGGCCGACCACGGACGGCCCGGGCACCGCGTGGTCGAGGCGCCGGACGCCGAACGGGACCGCGCCACCTCCGCGTACGCGGCCGCCGTGGACGACTGGCGCGTCCGCCGCGCCGATCTGGTCGAACGGCTGGTCGCCGAGCACCTCGGCCCGGGCGAGAACGGCGCCTTCCTGGTCTGGGGCGACCCCGCCCTCTACGACAGCGTCATCGCCGTGGTGGACGACGTGTCGAACCGGGGCGGCGTGCCCTTCGCGTACGAGGTGGTCCCGGGCATCAGCAGCGTCTCCGCGCTCGCCGCCCGGCACCGCACCACGCTGACCCGGGTCGGCCGGCCGGTGCAGATCACCACCGGCCGCCGCCTCGCCGAGGGGTTCCCCGAGGGGGTGGACGACGTGGTGGTGATGCTCGACGGCCGGGCCGCCTTCGCCGGGATCGACCCCGAGGGGCTGGAGATCCACTACGGCGCCTACCTCGGCACCCCCGACGAGGTGCTCGTCTCCGGTCCGCTCGCCGAGGCCGCCCCGCGCATCCGCGAGCTGCGTGAGCGGGCCCGGGAGCGCAAGGGCTGGATCATGGACACCTACCTGCTGCGACGCTCGGACGGCTGACCCGACGCCTGCCCGACGCCTGACGGACGCCCGGATCGCCGGGCGTCGCCGACGGCGATGGCGATGGCGATGGCGGAACAGTTCCCGAACAGCCCGCACGATCGGCGTGCGGGCCTGCGAAGAACGGCGATTGACGGACCATCAAGGGCAGTGGGCCCCGGCGGTCGGCAGCACGGCAGCGGAACGGGAACAGCGGCCCGGACTCATGCATGCTGTCTCCGTCCTCGCGGAAAACACGGATCACCCGCGGCCGGTGTCCCGACTCCCGGATCCACGCCCGCCGCGTCGGGCGGCAGCCCTCAGTCCAGGAGCTTCGCCATCACCCGGTCGAGCGCGCGGAGGTCCTCCGGCGGCAGCGCGAGCAGCGCGTCCGGCGGCGTGGCGAGGATCCCGGTGGCGAGCGCGGCCTTGGCCTCGCCCTCCTCGGTGAGGTGGACCAGCTTGGAGCGCCGGTCCGCCGGGTTGGTGATGCGCTCGGCGAGCCCGCGCCGCACCAGGTCGTCCACGATGACGCTGGTGTACGGCGGGTCGGCGGTCAGCCGCTCGGCCAGCTCCCGCAGGGTGATCGGGCCGGCGGCGAGCCGGCGCAGCGCCCTGACCCGGCTGAAGCTCATGCCGAGGGCTTCGGCGACGGTCCTGCGGCGGTCGTGGCGCTCCAGCACGAGCGCGTACATCCCCTGCCAGACCCGGGCCGCCGTCGCGGCGTCCGTCCCGCTCCCCTCCGGGTGCCCACCGGTGTCGAGGCGCTCCATCAGGCGTCCACCGTCTCCTTCGTCTCCGTGCTTCCCTCGGTCGCCTCCTCGGCGGCGAGCCGCCGCGCCGTGCGCTCGGCCGTCGCCCGGGCCCAGCGGCCGGAAGTGAGCGTACCGGTGACCAGCACGGCGGCGCCGCAGCCGGCGATGATCCACCATGCCGTCCGGGCCGCCCCGATGAAGGCCGCCGGGTCCGCGAGGGCGCTGCCGGCCATCAGGGCGCCGGTGACCGCGACGCCCAGGGACTGGCCGACCTGTCGGCTGGTGGAGGCCACCGCCGCCGCCACCCCGGCCTGCGAGCGGGGCATCCCGGAGACGGCGGTGTTGGTGATGGGCGCGTTGACCAGGCCGAAGCCCGTGCCGAAGAGCAGGAAGGCGAGGACCAGCAGCCAGGCCGGCAGGTGCTCGGAGTAGCCGACCGCCTGGAGCACGGCGCTCGCGGTCAGCGCCGCCCCGGCCAGCAGCAGCGGCGTGCGCGGCCCCCGGGCGGCCACCATCCGGCCGGACAGCGGCGCGGTGAGCAGCGACATGACCGCCATCGGCAGCATGAACAGTCCGGCGTGCAGCGGGTCGAGCCCGCGGACGTCCTGGAGGTACAGGGAGGTGAGGAAGAGGAAGCCGCCGAGGCCGGCGAAGGCGGCGACCGCGATGACGGTGGCGCCGGAGAAGGGCGCGGAGCGGAAGAACCGCAGGTCGATCAGCGGGTCGGTGCGCCGGGGTTCGTACCGCAGCAGGCCCAGCAGCGCGCCCAGGGAGGCCGCCGTGCAGCCGAGCACCACGGGCGAGGTCCAGCCGCGCTCCGGTGACTCGATGATCGCGTAGGTGAGGGCGGCGAGCACGACGACGACCAGCAGCTGGCCGACCGGGTCCACCCGGCGGGTGCGGGCCGCCCGCGACTCCGGCACGTAGCGGGTGGTGAGGAAGAGGGCGGCCAGGCCGATCGGGACGTTGATCCAGAAGATCGCCCGCCAGCCGGCCGACTCCACCAGCGCCCCGCCGATGATCGGCCCGGCGGCCATGCTGATGCCCACCACGCCGCTCCAGACGCCGATCGCCCGGGCGCGCTGCCGGGAGTCGGTGAAGGTGTTGCTGATGATCGACATGGCGACGGGGTTGAGCATCGATCCGCCGACCGCCTGGAGCATCCGCGCGGCGATCAGCCAGCCGAGCCCGGGGGCCAGGCTGCACAGCAGGGAGGCCGCGGTGAACACCACCAGTCCGATCCGGAACACCCGGCGGCGGCCGATCCGGTCGGCGGTCGAGCCGGAGAGCATCAGCAGGCTCGCCAGCACCAGGGTGTAGGCGTCGACCGTCCACTGCAGGCCGGACACCGTGGTGTCCAGGTCACGCCGGACGGCGGGCAGGGCCACGTTCAGGATGGTGTTGTCGAGGCTGACGATCAGCAGGCTCATGCAGCAGATGGCGAGCACGAGCCAGGGCCGCGGTCGAGCGGCATCGGGCATGGCGAACGCTCCAGAGTTATTTGTGTTGTTGTAATCATTGTGATGCTACAACTAATCCGGGCGGCGGCTCCACCCCCGACCGGCCCCGGACAGCGCAACGGCCGCGCCCCGCCGATCTCCTCGACGGGGCGCGGCCGCTGGGGGCCCGCGGATCAGGCCTTCTTGACCACGCCGGACTTGAGCTGCATGGCACCGAAGCCCTCGATGCGGCAGTCGATGTCGTGCCCGTCGACGCCGTCCACCAGGCGGATGTTGCGGACCTTGGTGCCGGCCTTGATGCCGGAGACGCTGCCCTTGACCTTCAGCGCCTTGACCACCGTCACGGTGTCGCCGTCGCTCAGCACGTTGCCGACGGCGTCCTTGATCACGCGCTCACCGGCCGGCGCGCCGGCCTGGTCGCCGCCGCCGGGCACCCACTCGTGGGCGCACTCGGGGCAGACCATGAGGGCGTTCATCTCATAGGTGTACTCACTGGAGCACTGCGGACACGGGGGAAGGTTGTCGCTCATGTGTTCAGGATATCCAGCTGTTCGGAGCTGATCCGGGCACGAGTGAGGAGGTCAGCGGGGGTGCCGGCACCGGTCGGCCGCCGCTTCCGGTGGGCACGGGGTCATGCCCGGCGGCCGCACCCGCCCGGCCTTCCCCACCCGCCTCCGCCGCCGGGCCGTCACCCGCCCAGCGGCGCGGGCAGCGGACGGGAGTGCAGGACGTCCAGCCGGGAGACCGCCCGCGTCACCACCACGTACAGCCGGTGCAGGCCGCGCGCCTCGGCCTCCACGATGGCGGCCGGCTCCAGCACCACCACGTGGTCGTACTCCAGCCCCTTCACCAGCGAGGCCGGCAGCACCGTCACCCGCGCCGTGGTGCCGACCTGTTCGGCCGCCCCGGTCGGGATCCCCGCCGCGAGCAGCGCCTCGGCGGCCTCCGCCACCGCGCCGTCCGCCGCGATCACCGCGATCGAGCCCTCGCGCTCCAGCGCGGCCCGCACCGCCGCGACCACCGCTCCGCCCAGGCCGCCCCCGGCCACCCGCCGCACCGTCAGCTCCCCGTCCTGCCGCAGCGACACGGCCGGCGGCACGTCCACGTCCAGCGCGCCCAGCAGGGTGTTGGCGAGGGCCGTCACGGCGGCCGGGACCCGGAAGCCGGTGGTCAGCGGCACCACCGCGGCCTGCGGCTTGCCCAGGTGGGCGAGCTGCTCGGGCCAGCTGCGGGCGGCCCACGGGGCGGTGGCCTGGGCGAGGTCGCCGAGAACGGTCAGGGAGCCGAAGGCGCTGCGGCGGGCGATCGCCCGGCACTGCATCGGGGAGAGGTCCTGGGCCTCGTCCACCACGACGTGGCCGAAGCCGGCCGGGCGCTCGATCAGGCCGGCCACCTCGTCCAGCAGCATCAGGTCGTGCTCGGACCACGTGGCGCTCTTCTCCGAGCGCGGCGGCCGGCGCCACAGGATCGCCGCCTGCTCCTCGGGGCCGAGCACCCCCTCGGCGGCCTCGGCCAGCAGGGCGGGGTCGCTCAGCAGCGCGGCGACCACGGCCTCCGGGCGCAGATTCGGCCAGGCGGCCTCCAGGAAGGCGGCCACCGGCCCGCAGCGGCCGATCTTCCGCGACCAGGCGCCGGACCGGACGCCGGTCCGCCGCTCGGCCTGGTCCTGGAGCATCGCCACCACCCGGGTGCGCAGGCTCTCCCGGCCGATCGCGTACGGCGGCGCCTGCTCGCGCAGTTCGGCGACCGTCCGCTCCAGCCGCTCCGGGGGCACCCGCCACCGGTAGGAGCCGTCCGGTACGACCAGCGGCTCCGGGCCCGTCGCCCGGATGCGGCCGTACAGCGCCCGGCGCAGCACCGTCGCCATCCGCGCGTCCTGCTTGACCGCGGCGGCCCGCTCGTCGTCCACGGCGGCGACCGGCCGGGTGGCGACCAGGTCCTCGACGGTGCGCTGGGTGACGTCGATCTCGCCGAGCGCGGGGAGCACCTCGGCGATGTAGCGCAGGAAGGTCCGGTTGGGGCCGATGACCAGCAGGCCGCCGCGCTGGATCCGCTGCGGGAAGCTGTACAGCAGGTACGCGGCGCGGTGCAGCCCGACCGCGGTCTTGCCGCTGCCGGGCGCGCCCTGCACGCAGACCGACTCGCTCAGCTCGCCCCGCACCAGCACGTCCTGTTCGGGCTGGATGGTGGCGACGATGTCCCGCATCGGGCCGGTGCGGGGCCGCTCGATCTCGGCGGCCAGAATGCCGCCGGCACCGCCCTCGCCACCGTCCGCCGCACCGTCACCCGCCGCGTCGCCGTCCGCCGGGCCGTGCCCGCCGTCCGCGCCGAGGGGTTCGTCCTCCAGCCCGGTCAGCTCCTCCGGCGCGCCCAGGCTCCACGGCGCCCAGCCGAACCGGCGGCGCCGCGCGAGCCCGAGCGGGGCGTGGGCGCTCGCCTGGTAGAACGCCCGGGAGACCGGGGCCCGCCAGTCGACCACCAGCGGCGGCACCGTCGGATCCTCGGAGATCCGCCGGCGGCCCACGTAGTAGCGCTGTCGCCGGTGGTCCCCGGCCTCCGCGGTGTCGGCGAAGTCGAGGCGGCCGAAGAAGGACGGGCTCTCCGGCAGCTCCGTCATCCGCTTGGCGCGGGTGCGCAGGTACCGGCCGAGCGCCTCCGCGCTGGCACCGTCGCCGGAGACGTCCTCCGCGGCGACGACCTGGTGGCCCGCGTCCTCGACCTGCCGGGCCGTCGCGACCCGGCAGACCTCGACGTAGGCCCGCTCCCGTTCCAGTTCGCCGTCCAGGTTCCGGATTTCCGAGGTCATCGTTCGCGCCCCTTCCCGCACAACGGGCTCATCTGCCGCTCGGAGTCCAGCATAACTTAACTCAGTAAAAATACTGACTCGGTTGCTGCTCCAGGGGGCGGGTTCGGCCCGGGCGCCTCAGGACACCAGGGGCGCCTCCTCCAGCTCGGTCAGCGTCACGGTGCACAGGCCACCGCGCTCCGCCCGGACGTCGGTGACCTCCAACTGCGTGCCGGGCAGCAGGATGAACTCCTCCTCGCCGGTGAACGCCGAGAAGTTCCTGATGCCGGCGGCCCGCACCGGACGCACCTCGAACAGCGTCCGCTTGCCCCGGCTGCCCAGGAAGGACCGCGCGACCCCGAGCTCGGAGGTGCAGGAGGAGACGCCCCACCACGTCACCGTCCTCCCGAGCGGGTACTGCCGCCGCAGGTCCAGCGAGACCCCGCGCCACAACGGCGCGGTGCGGACGGGCAGCCGCGACACCGCCGCGAACAGCAGCCGCAGGTACGGCAGGTAGGGCACCAGCCGGCTGCGGTCCGGCGAGCGCAGCACCGCGTTGATCTCCCGGTAGAACGCGGACTCGCAGGTGTACAGGTACAGAACGGCGATCTCGTCGGCGGACAGGCCGGTGGCCGCCTCGTCCACCCGCCGCTTGCCGAAGTCGTGCGACAGCGACACGTGCCGGTCCAGGCCGCGCAGCAGCTCGGCGACCGGCGACACCGCCTCCCGGAAGCCCGTCGGCGGGGTGTCGAACACACCGGTGATCGCCGGCAGGACGAGGCCCTCGTCCTTCACCCCGGCGAGTCGGTCCAGGTAGAGCTGGTGCAGCTCCATGGTGGAGGCGATGAAGGCACCCATCCGCTCGGCGACCCCGGCCTCCGCCCCGCCGCCCTGCGCCGACGGCGCGTTCCACCCCGTGCTGGGCAGCCAGTCGACCTCGTCGGCACCGAGCGAGGCCAGGGCGGCGTTCACCGTGGCGAAGTGCTCGCCGTCGCAGAAGATGTCGCCCTGGGCCGCCGGGTTGGCGTGGTCGATGTGGCGGACCTCGACCTCGGGGTACTTCTCCTGCAGCCGCAGCACGACGTTCTTCAGGCTGCGGGCGTGCGCGCCCCACCAGGCGAAGACCACGTAGCGGTCCTCCTCGGCGGCCCGCTGCTTGGCGCGGAGGATCTCCTCGACGATCCGCTCGGCGACCGGCCGCCAGAACCCGGTGTGCTCGTCCGGCCCCATCGCGCCGTCGCTGCTCGCGGTGAGCGCCGCGTTCAGCAGCAGCACGCCCTGGGTCAGCATCGCCTGGAACCACTCCGGCGGCTGGACCGTCTCCTGCTTCTTCAGCAGCGCCCGTATGTCGGCGATCGGCGTCTTCCTGGGGATGCCGTACTTCCACATCGCCGCGGCCTTGATCAGGCAGCGAATGCTGATCACCCGGCCGAACTGGCTGTCCTTCCAGTCGTGGAAGGTGTTGTCGAACATCGCGATGCCGGTGGCGCTCTCCGGCCTCGGGTACGGGTTCTGGCCGAAGACGACGACCTTCCACCGGTGCGGCGCGTGCGGCTTGAGCGCCTGGAAGGTCAGCTCGCGGACCGGGACGACCTCCGGGCCGCGACCCGGGCCGATGAACGAGGCCGCACCGGGCTGCGCCTCGATCACCGGCTTCAGCAGCGGCAGCCACGGCTCGCCGCCGCCCGTGAAGAGGTCGGCGAGGGCGAGCGGGTCGTTCGGGTCGGGCTGGGTGGCGGGGGTGTCGACAGCGCTCATGATGGTGCGACTCCGGCTGATCGGGACCGTACGAATGTCAGACGAACGGCAGGTGATGGACCGTCAGCTTCCCTGGCGGACACCACAGTCCTACCAGCAGGGTCCGACAGTCCGGCCCGCGCCGACCGGCCGCCGACCGGCGCGGGCGAGGTGCCGACGGGACGCCGACGGAGCCCGGACGGAGCCCGGACGGAGCCCGGACGGATTGTCAGTGCCGGGCGCTAGCTTCGTCGGTGTCACCAAGAAACCGGCCCACCGGGCACCCCCGACCGACAGGAGCCCAGCATGACCACGGACCGCACCGAGCCGCCGCTCAAGGTGGTGCTGACCGACCTCAACGCGACGGTCGTGGAGTCCTGGCGGGCGGCCTTCGCCGACGTCCCCGGGATCGACATCCGGCACGCCTCGCTGCTCACCGCGAAGGCGGACGCCTGGGTCAGCCCCACCAACTCCCGCGGCCGGATGGACGGCGGAACGGACGCCGCGATCAAGCGCCACCTGGGCGCGGGCATCCAGCTGCGGGTCCAGAAGGCGATCCGCGAGCAGCACGCCGGCAGCCTCCCGGTCGGCAGCGCGGTCTGCGTCCCGTCCGGCGCCGTCAACCCGGCGTTCCTGATATCGGCCCCGACCATGCGGACCTCCTCGCAGAACGTCAGCGAGACCTTGAACGTGGCCCTGGCCTGCGCCGCCGCGTTCCAGGCCGTCCACCGGCAGAACCGGCTGCGGCCGGGCTCGATCCGGTCCGTCGCCCTGGTCGGCATGGGCGCCGCGACGGGCAAGGTCCCGCCCCGGGTCTGCGCCAACCTGATGTGGTCCGGCTACACCCTGTTCAACGACCACCACTTCGAGGACGACGACGACCTGCGCGCCACCGTCCTGGCCCAGTTGGACGACCTCGAAAAGGCGCCCGCCACCGAGCGGGTGCGCATCGTGCCGCCCGCACGCCGCGGTTCGCCCGCCCGCCGGGCCTGACCCCGCCCCGGAGCGGCCACCCGCACCGCCGCCCACCGCCGCACGGCCGCCGTGCGGCGGTGCCGACTCCGCCCCGCTCGCCCCGGCCGCCCTCCGCCCGGCCCCGGCCGGACACCCGCCCCGCCCCGCCCGCGAGCCCTCAGCCCGCCGTGAGCGCCAGCCGGATCCAGCGCTCGGACTCGGCGACCGCCAGCCCCACGTCAAAGGCCTTCGGAGCGGCCGCGGCCTGCACCACCAGCCCCTTGAGCAGCCCCACGAAGGCCAGCGCGAAGGCGCCCGGGCCCACGCCGGGGCGCAGCTCGCCCTCCCGCTGCCCCTGCCCGACCACCTCGGCCGCCCACGCCCGGGTCCGGGCGTCCAGTTCCGCCACCGCGGCGGTCAGCTCCGAGGCCCCCGCGAGCGCCTCCGCGCCCAGCACCACGAAGGCCCGGCCCAGGTCGGTCGGGTTGCGCACGCCCTCCAGGCAGCCGCGCGCGAACCCGCACAGCTCGTCCACCGCGCCCGCCCCGCTGCGCTCCGGCGCGGCCGCCGCCATCGCCTCGGCCAGCGCCGCCTCCTGGAGCCGGGCGAGCAGTGCGGCCTTCGACCCGAAGTAGTGGGTGGCCAGGCCCCGGCTGAAGCCCGCCTCCTCCCCCACCGCGGCCAGCGTGACCCCGGTGCTGCCGTGCTCGGCGATCAGCCGGGCGGCGGCGGCGATCAGCGCGGACTCGGCCCGGGCCCGCCGTTCGGCCTGGGTGCGGCGCGCGGGCGCCTCCCGGAGCGTCCCGGGTCCTCCGGTTCGGCCCTCATCGTGCGTAGACATGCCACCATGCTACGGTGAACTTGCTTGTTGGATAACAAGTAACTTCCGGAGCGGCGGACACTCCCCCGGCCCGTCGCCCCCGCGAGAAGGGAAGTCCTGATGACCGCCACGATGCTCGCCGGCCGGCTCGACGTCGCCAAGGGCGCCTTCGCCGTGGAGGAGGTCCCCGTCCCGGTGCCCGGTCCGGGCGAGGTGCTGATCAAGGTCGAGGCCGCCGGCGTCTGCCTCTCCGACGTCCACCTGATCGAGGGCATGCTCAAGCCGCTCTTCCTCGAGGGCGACAAGGTCACCCTCGGCCACGAGGTCGCGGGCACCGTGCACACCGTCGGCGAGGGCGTGACCACCGCGGCCGTCGGCGACCGGGTGCTGCTGCAGGCCGGCGAGAACCGCGACGGCGTCGTGCACACCCGCGGCGTGGACTACGACGGCGGCTGGGCCGAGTACGCGCTCGCCACCGCCACCACCCTGGTGCCCATACCGGACGAGCTCCCCTTCGAGCAGGCCTGTTTCATCCCCGACGCGGTCTCCACCCCCTGGGCCGCCATCACCGCCACCGGCGCCGTGCGGCCCGCCGAGGCGGTCGGCGTCTGGGGCGTCGGCGGCCTCGGCGCCCACGGCGTGCAGCTGCTGCGGGCCATCGGCGCCTTCCCGATCGTCGCCGTCGACCCGCTGCCGGCCGCCCGTGAGCGCGCCCTGGCCTTCGGCGCCGACGCGGCCCTCGACCCGACCGACCCCGCGTTCGCCCAGCTGCTGCGCGAGGCCACCGGCGGTCGCCCGCTGTCCGCCGCCTTCGACTTCGCCGGGGTCGCCCCGGTGCGCGAGCAGGCCATGGCCACCCTGGGCGAACACGGCCGCCTGGTGCTGGTCGGCCTCACCGACAAGCCGCTGACCGTCACCAACGGCACCCTGGTCAGCTACCTGCGCCAGCAGATCCGCGGCCACTACGGCTCCGAGGGCCAGGACGTCGTCGACCTGGTCAACCTGGTCCGCGGCGGCCGGCTCGACTTCTCCCGCTCGGTGAGCGGCACCTTCCCGCTGGCCGAGGCGGCCCGCGCGGTCGAGGCGCTGGAGCGCAAGGAGGGCAACCCGATCCGCCTGGTGCTCAAGCCCTGACCCGGCCCCGCCGACCCGGCGCCGCACCTCCGGACTGAGCCCGGCGGGTGCGGCGCCGCCTTTTCCCCGGCCGCTCCACCACCGGGACCCGCGGCACCGGGCCCGGCCCCGTCGCCGCCACCTCGGCCGGCTCCCGGGACAGCACGCCCCCGCACCTCGACCCCACGCGCCCCGACCCCGCGCCCCGACCCCGGAGCACGCAGCACGCAGCCCAAACGCCCCAACTCCACGCCCTCGCACGGAAAATGGCATGCACGCCACTAGCCAACCGGCCAGTAGCACCCCTACCGTCGACTCTTCCGTGAGACTTCGACGGAGGAGTCCGCCTTGCGTTCACGCCAGCGCCCCCGCCCCCGCTCCCTCCGACTCCCGGCCGCCGCCCTCGCCTCGGCCCTGCTCGTCACCGCCGCCCTGACCACCAGCCCCACCGCCACCGCCGCCCCCACCCCGGCGGCGACCGCCGCCGCCAACGACTACTGCGGCGGCCACTGCGCCGACATCCTGCCGCCCGGCGAGAACGGCAACGCCACCCTCGCCGACATCCTGCTCAACCGGGCCTTCGGCACCCGCCCCGCGCACACCGACGACCAGCTCGGCCCCTACGCCGCCCTCGCCTCCGGCTACCCCGGCCTGACCGAGGCCAAGCTGCGCGACTTCTTCAACGACGCCTCCTTCGGCGTCCCCGCCGACCAGGTGGCGAGCACCACCAGCCCGCGTCCGGACGTCACCATCGTGCGCGACAAGGCCACCGGCGTCCCGCACATCTCCGGAACCACCCGCTACGGCACCGAGTTCGGCGCGGGCTACGCCGCCGCCCAGGACCGCCTCTGGGTGATGGACCTCTTCCGGCACGTCGGCCGCGGCCAGCTGTCCGGCTTCGCGGGCGGCGCCGCCGCCAACCGCCAGCTGGAGCAGACCTTCTGGCAGGCCGCGCCGTACACCGAGGCGGAGCTGCAGCAGCAGATCGACGCCATCGCCGCCCGCGGCGGCCGGGCCACCCAGGCACTCGCCGACGCCAACGCCTACCTCGACGGCATCAACCAGTACGCCAAGGAGTCCTACAACGCCCGCACCTTCCCCGGCGAGTACGACCTCACCGGGCACATCGACCCGATCACCAACGCCGGCTCGATCGAGCCGTTCAAGCTGACCGACCTGGTGGCCCTCGCCTCCGTGGTCGGCGCGCTGTTCGGCTCCGGCGGCGGAGGCGAACTGGCCTCCGCCCAGGTCAAGTCGGCCGCCGAGGCCCGGTACGGCAAGGACGCCGGGGACGCGGTCTGGAAGTCGCTGCGCGAGGCGGACGACCCGGAGGCCGTCCAGACCCTGCACGACGGGCAGAGCTTCCCGTACGCGACCGTCCCGGACCAGCCGCAGGGCGCGGCGCTGCCGGACCCCGGCTCGGTGGTGCCCGAGCGGGTCGTCTACGACGCCACCGGCTCGGGCAACTCCGCCACCACCCAGGCGAACGGCGTCCTGCCCGGAAACCTGCTGACCGCCAAGCACGGCATGTCCAACGCCCTGCTGGTCTCCGGCGCGCGCACCGACGACGGCCACCCGGTGGCCGTGTTCGGCCCTCAGACCGGCTACTTCGCCCCGCAGCTGCTGATGCTGGAGGAGATCCAGGGCCCCGGGATCAGCGCGCGCGGCGCCGCCTTCGCCGGCCTGAGCTTCTACGTGCAGCTCGGCCGCGGCCAGGACTACGCCTGGAGCGCGACCTCCGCCGGCCAGGACATCACCGACACCTACGCCGTCCCGCTCTGCACCACCGACGGCTCCCCGGTCACCACCGCCGCCAACTCCTACCTGTGGCACGGCCAGTGCCTGCCCTTCGACCGGCTGGAACGCAAGAACGCGTGGAAACCCACCACCGCCGACTCCACCCCGGCCGGCTCCTACACCCTGGTGATGTACCGCTCCAGGTACGGCCTGGTCAGCGCCCGCGGCACCGTCGACGGCGCGCCCGTCGCCTTCACCTCGCTGCGCTCCACCTACCGGCACGAGGCCGACTCCATCATCGGCTTCCAGGAGCTGAACGACCCGGGCGCGGTGCAGGGCGCGGCGGGCTTCCAGCGGGCCGCGCAGGACATCAACTACACCTTCAACTGGTTCTACGCCGACTCGCGCGACATCGCGTACTACAACTCCGGCAGCAACCCGGTCCGCGCCCCCGGGGTGGACCCGGGGCTGCCCGTCCAGGCCCAACCCACCTACGAGTGGGCCGACTTCGACCCGGTCGCCAACACCGCCCGGTACACCCCGGCGGCCGAGCACCCGCAGTCCGTCAACCAGGACTACTACATCTCCTGGAACAACAAGCAGGCGAACGGCTTCACCTCGGCCGGTTTCGGCAACGGCTCGGTGCACCGCGGCAACCTGCTGGACGACCGGGTCAAGTCCCTGCTCAGGAACGGCGGCAGGGCGAGCCGGGTCTCGCTCACCCAGGCCATGGAGAGCGCCGCACTGGCCGACCTGCGGGCCGAGGACGTGCTGCCCGACCTGATCCGCGTGCTGCGCAGCGCGCCCGTCACCGACCAGGCCGCCCTCACCGCCCTGCAGCAGCTGGAGGCCTGGCTCACCAACGGCGCCCTGCGGAGGGAGACTTCGGCGGGCAGCCACGGCTACGCGGACGCCACCGCGATCCGGGTGATGGACGCCTGGTGGCCGCTGGTCGCCGAGGGTGTCATGCGGCCTGGCCTCGGTGACCCGCTGTTCGGCGCGCTGACCGGCGCCCTCCAGATCAACGAGTCCCCCTCGGGCGGGCAGGCCGGCTCGGCCACCGGCCCGGTGAGCGCCAACGAGGCCATCCCGCACAAGGGTTCGGCCTTCCAGTACGGCTGGTGGAGCTATCTGGACAAGGACCTGCGCGCCGTCCTCGGCGACCAGGTGGCCGGCCCGCTGGCCCGGCCGTTCTGCGGCGGGGGCGACCTCGCGGCCTGCCGGACCGTCCTGCTGAACACCCTGAAGCAGGCCGCCGCCCAGACCTCCGTCCAGGTCTACCCGGGCGACGCGGACTGCTCGGCCGGCGACCAGTGGTGCGCCGACACGATCATCCAGCGCCCGCTGGGCGGCGTGACGGACGACAGGACCACCTGGCAGAACCGCCCGACCTACCAGCAGGTGGTCCAGTTCCCGAGCCACCGCTGACCGACGCGGCCGGTGCCCCCGGCGAGGGGCACCGGCCGCCGGTCACTCCGCCGCGCCCACCCGCTTCGCGACCGCCGCCGTGTCCTCGCGCAGGTACCGGGGCTGGACCCGCAGCCGATCGGCCACCTTGAAGTAGGCCTTGCGGCTGTCGGGCGTGGTCATCCGGTCCGAGGCGGCGGCGGCCAGATCGACGATGGCCTCCATCAGCCCGGCGAGCGCCCCCAGCAGAGCCGCCTCCTCCTTCTCCGGAACCCTCTCCCGGCTGCTGTCCCGCGCCTTCGGCAGCGCGTTCTCCCGCAGCTGCCGCCGCGCCTCGTCCACCGCGTCGACCATCGCCCGTACGCCACTGTCCATCGCGACCCCCTCGTCCCTTCGCTCCTCCGGTGTACTCCGCGAGCCTTCCCACCTCGCCCCCCACTCAGACCCGACCCGACGCGCGGCCCGCGGGAACTGCCCCTAGCGTGGTCCGGGGACCGCCCGACCACCCCCCGGGCCGAGACCCGGGCCCCGCACCAGGAGGCATGCCGACCATGACCGCCAACCTCTCCGAGCTCACCGGCGACTACGTCCTCGATCCCACCCACACCCGGATCGGCTTCGTCGCCCGCCACGCCATGGTGACCAAGGTCCGCGGCGCGTTCCACCGGTTCGAGGGCACCGCCCACCTCGACGGCGGCGACCCGTCCAGTTCCTCCGGCCAGGTGGTGATCAAGGCCGAGAGCATCGACACCGGCGTGGAGCAGCGCGACCAGCACCTGCGTACCAACGACTTCCTGGACGCGCCGAACTTCCCCGACATCACCTTCCGCTCCACCGCGGTCGAGGTGCGCTCCGGCACCGACTACCGGGTCACCGGGGACCTGACCATCAAGGACACCACCCGCCCGGTCACCATCGACTTCGAGTACACCGGCAACGTCGTCGACCCGTACGGCAACCTGCGGGTGGGCCTGGAGGGCTCGGTCACCATCAGCCGCAAGGAGTACGGCGTCACCTGGAACGCGGCACTGGAGGGCGGCGGCGTCCTGGTCGGTGACAAGGTCGTCCTGGAGTTCGACATCTCGGCGATCCGCCAGGGCTGACTCCTCCCCCGAACGGCCGGAACCGGTACCGCCACGAACGGGTTTCCGCCGCGGCCCGCCAACCGCCGGACCGCTCGGCGGCCGCCCGGTTAGTCTCCTGGCATGCCAACAGAAGACTCCCTCGCGACCGGCCAGCGCTCCCTCGGCGACCCCGCCCTCGACTACCCGCTCTGGCCCCCGCTCACCGCCGGCTGCCCGCGCACCGGCACCGAGGACGTCTCCTACCCCGTCGAGGTCGACTACGCCTACGACAAGGCCGACCCGGCGGGCCTGTTCGCCCCCGCCCCGGTGCGCGGCGGCCTGGAGCGCTGGGCTCCGCTGCTGCCCCCGCTGCTCGCACCGGGTCTGGGCGAGGGCGCCACCCCGACGGTGGAGATCGAGCCCGGGGTGTACGTCAAGGACGAGTCCCGCAACCCCACGTGGAGCCACAAGGACCGGCTGAACCGCTGCACCACCAGTGCGGCCGTGGGCGTCGGCGCGCCGGGCCTCGCGGTCGCCTCCTCCGGCAACCACGGCGCCTCGGCCGCCGCCTACGCCGCCCGCGCCGGACTGCGCTGCGTGGTGTTCACCGGCCCGGACCTGCCGCCGAACGTCGACGCCTTCCTCAACGCCTACGGCGCGGTGGTGCTCCCGGTGCCGTGGGAGGCCCGCTGGCCACTGCTGCGCCAGGCGGTCGACCGGCTGGGCCTGCACCCGGTCAGCAACCTGACCACCACCCACACCGGGCACGCGTACGGCCCCGAGGGCTACAAGACCGTCGCGTACGAGATCTTCCAGGACGTCGGCCTGCCGAGCGCGGTGTTCGTCCCGACCGGCTACGGCGAGCTGCTGTTCGGCGTATGGAAGGGCTTCACCGAGCTGCGCCGGCTGGGCCTGACCGACCGCGTTCCGCGCATCCACTCCTGCGAGACGGCCGCCTCCGGGCCGCTCGCCCTGGCGATCGCCGAGGGCCTGCCGGCCGCCCGGGTGACGGTCGGTCCGAGCGACGCGTACGCGATCGCCTCCCCGGTCAGCGGCTACCGGGGCGTGCTCGCCGTCCGGGAGAGCGGCGGCCGGGCGCTGACCCTGGACGACGCTCAACTCGCCGACGCCCAGCGGGAGCTGGCCCGGGCCGGGCTCTGGACGGAGCTGTCCTCGGCGGCCGGCCTGGCGGGGCTGCGCAGCCTCGGCGAGCCGGACCTCGCCGAGGGCCCGGTGGTCTGTGTCTCGACCTCCAGCGGGTTCAAGGACAAGGGCGTCGGCACCGGTCGGACCGAGCCGGTCGCCCCCGACTGGGAGGCGGTCGCCCGCCGCCTGCGTGCGGCCGGCATCACCGGCTGAGCCCGGTCCTCCACCGCCGCGAGGCCCGCTGTTCGCCCGCCCGCCCACGCTCGTAGGGTCTCCGTAGGGTCGGTGTTCGCCGAGCGCCAGCAGGCTTGCACTCTCCGTCAACTCCCGTCACCTGCCGAAGGGTAGCCACCGTGTCGCGTTCCCTCCGCCGCCTGCTGCCGCTCGCCGTCGCCGTCGCGGCGGTGCCCGTGCTCGCCCTGCCCGCCCTCCCGGCCGGCGCGGTCTCGTACGGCACCCCGACGATCACCTTCTCGGCCGGATACCTGTCCGGCGCGGTCGGCGCCACCGGCGACCCGACCGTGACCGTGACGGTCGCCCAGTCCGGCGCCGCGGCCTCGGCGCTGACCGTCGCCGCCTCGGCCACCACCCGCAGCTCCGTGGCCCGCACCGGCGACGTCACGGTGACCGGCACCGGCGGCACCCGCACCCTGGCGGTCGCCGCCCAGGGCGTGGGCTACGCCGACCTCACCGTCAAGGTCACCGGCCTCGGCGGCAAGAGCGCCACCCGCACCCTGCACTACGCGGCCTCCCCCGCCGTGCAGTCCTCCGCCACCAGCCGCTACCTGACCGGCTCCAGCGACGCCTCGGCCGCCGTGGACGCGGGCGGCGGCTACATCCTGGTCGGCGACGACGAGTCCAACACCCTGCGCCTGTACGACCGCGACAACTCCGGTGCGCCGATCCGCACCTGGGACTTCAGCTCGGACCTCGGCGTCTCCAAGGAGATCGACATCGAGGCCGCCACCCGGGTCGGGAACACCGTCTACTGGACCGGCTCGCTGGGCAACAACAAGGACGGCGTGGTCAAGCCCGACCGGCACACCGTCTTCACCACCACCGTCACCGGCTCCGGCGCCGACACCCAGCTGTCCCTGGCCGGCTCCTACCACGGCCTGCGCGACGACCTGATCGGCTGGGACAACGCCCACGGCAAGCGCTACGGCTTCGCGGCCGGCGCCGCCGACGGCCAGGCGCCCAAGCAGATCGACGGGTTCAACGTCGAGGGCCTGGAGTTCGCCCCCGGCAGCACCAGCACCGCCTACATCGGCTTCCGCGCGCCGCTCACCCCGGCCGTCACCGGCGGCCGGGCGCTGCTCGTCCCGGTCACCAACCTCCCGTCCCTGCTGAACGGTTCGGCCGCCCACGCGACCTTCGGCGACCCGATCGAGCTGGACCTCGGCGGGCTGTCCGTCCGCGACATCCGGCGCAACGACCTCGGCCAGTACCTGATCGTGGCCGGTTCCTGGGCCGCCGAGGACAACTCCGCCCCGTACGCGCTCTACCGCTGGAACGGTCAGCCCGGCTCCGCCCCGACCAAGCTGATCGACCTGCCGACCAGCGACTACGGCGCCTGGGAGGCCCTCCCGGACGTCCCGGACCTGGACGCCCCCGGCGCCCGCGCCCAGCTGATCACCGACGACGGCTCCGCCGACCTCTACAACGACGCCACCGCCGCCAAGGACCTCACCCACCCCGAGTGGAAGAAGTCCCGCAGCACCTGGTTCACCCTGAGCTGACCGTCCCGCACCGGCCGCGCGCCGGGGCCCTTCGGCACATCCTCCGAAGGGCCCGCGGGCGTCCTGGAACGAACACGCTCAGAGTTCGACCAGCACCTTCCCCTTGCTCGCCGACCGGTCCCGGTAGAGGCCGCGGTAGGCCGCCGGAATGCTGTCGAACCCCCGGTGCACGGTCTCCTGGTAGGTCAGCTCCCCGCCGCGGACCAGCGCCCCGAGGTCCCGCCGCAGGGCGGCCCAGTTCTCCTCGGTGAACCACTCCAGCGAGAAGATGCCCCGGATCGTGGTGCGCGGGAACATGATCATCGGCAGCAGTCGCGGCCCCGCCCAGTCCCCGCCGACCTGGCTCCCCCACTGCCAGCAGACGGCCACCCGGCTCTCCACCGCGAGCATGCCGAAGACCACGTCGGTCAGCGTCCCGCCGAGGCTGTCGAAGTAGCGGTCGATGCCCCCCGGGGCCAGCTCGGCCAGCTCCTTCTCCAGCCGCTCCGGCGCGTCGCCGTCGCGGTACAGCAACACCCCGTCGAAGCCCAGCTCCCACAGCCGCGCCGTCTTCTCCGGCGACGCCGTGGTCCCGATCACCCGTGCGCCCCGGTGCTTGGCCAGCTGCCCGACCAGCGAGCCGACCGCCCCGGAGGCGCCACCGACCAGCACCGTCGACCCGGGGCGCACGTCCAGGAACTTCTCGACCGTCCCCCAGGCCGTCATCCCGGGCCCGCCCAGGATGCCGAGCGCGGTGGACAGCGGCAGGTCCTCGTCGTAGTCGGCCGGGTCCAGCCGGCGGAAGGCCGGGAAGACCATCGGGAACGTCCCGGTCTGCCAGAGCCTGGGCGCGCCGTTGCTGACCAGGTGGCTGCGCCAGCCGCCGAAGCCCTGCACCAGGTCGCCCGCCGCGAACCGCGCGGCGGGCCCGGCGTCCAGCACCTCCATGATCGAGTCCGCGCCCATGTGGTCGCCGATCGGCGTGTCCAGCGCGATGCCCTGGAGGTACGGGTCGACCGAGACGTACCGGGTGCGCAGCAGCATCTCGTCCGCCGCGAGCCGGACGTCCAGCTCCTCCACGACCTTCCGGTACATCCGCTCGACGTCCGGCACGCCGTCCACGTGCTCCCCGACGACCCACTTCTCGATCCTCACGAGGTGACTCCAAACTGGCGGTCGGCGGGGCCGACCGGTTCGATGAGCACGGTGGGCAGCGGTGCGCTGTCGTCCACCTCCGCGGTGAAGGGCTTGCCGTCGTCCCGGCAGATGAACTGGACGACGTGCCGGCCGGCCGCCGCCGCCCGGATCAGTCCGCCGGTGGTCGCCCAGACCCCGGAGAGGTAGAAGTTCGCCAGGCCGGGCAGCCCCGGGCCGTTGCGCTTGACCTCCTCCTCCAGCGTCTCGCCGCTCTCCACGAAGGGCTGCCAGCCCAGCACCGTCCCGTTGTAGTTGCCGGTGTAGCGGACCTGGGTGAGCGGGGTGGAGACGTCCTTGACGGCCACCGCCTCCCGGAGCCCGGGGTGGTGGCCGTCCAGGAACTCGACGATGGCGTCACGCACCCGGCGCTTCTGCCGCTGGTACTCCCGCCCCCGGCCGACCGGCAGGGTGTGCAGTTCCTCGCCGCGCCGCACCCGGGGCTCCTGCTCCGGCCCGGTGCTCAGCTCCCGCCAGGGCTCGATGTCGCAGAAGTAGCTGGCGTACACCACGGTGGTGTCGGCGGGCGACAGCTCCGGGTAGTGGCGGCTGCGGAACTGGACGTTGATGCTCGGGTGCCGGATGCCGGTGAGCCGTTCGGCGACCTCGTCCTCCAGCAGGTAGGTGGTGCACGGGTCCCCGGCCGGGAAGGGCCGGCGCAGGCCGAGGAAGACGGTCACGTAGCCGGGGAAGACCATGCCCGGCTCGGTGATGGTCTGGGTGTACAGCCGGCGGTAGGTGTCGCTCAGGTAGCGGCCCTTGAGCAGGTCCATCATGGTGGTCCGGCCGTCGCAGGCGGCCACCACGATGTCGGCCCGCACCTCCTGGCCGTCGCTCAGCCGCACCCCCACCGCCCGGTCGCCCTCGATCAGGACCTCGGTGACCTTGGTGTTGTACGTGATCTCGCCGCCCAGCCGCAGGTAGCGCTGCTCGATCGAGTTGGCCAGCCCCAGCGAGCCGCCCTCCGGCACCCCGGCCGACTGGCCGGCGTGGCAGGCGAGCTGGAAGTAGTTGGGCAGCACCGGGAAGTTGGGGTGCTTCTCGTACAGGATGAAGTTGAAGGCCTCGCGCAGCAGCGGGCTCCTGAACTTCGCCGAGTAGTCGCTCATCAGCACCGTGATCGAGCGCCGGATCACGTTGAAGTACGGCAGGAAGGAGGCGAGCATCCGCGTCCGCTCCCACCGGCCCATCAGCCCGACCGGTTTGAGGAAGGGGTAACGGGCCAGCGCCAGACGGAACTTGCGCAGCCCCGCGCAGAACTGCCGGATCTGCCGGGCGTCCTCCGGGGCCAGTTCCAGCAGGTGGGCCTCCAGCCGGTCGGGGTCGGAGTAGAAGTAGACCGCCCCGCCGTCCCGGGTCCGCACCACGTTGAAGACGTCGAAGTTGCGCATCCGCTTGCCCTGCAACGCGCCGAGTTCGAGCCAGATCTGGTGCATCTCGTTGCCGGGGCCGCTGCCCAGCAGCCAGCTGATGCAGCAGTCGAAGGTGAACTCCCCGCGGTCCCAGCCGGTGCAGCAGCCGCCGGGGATCTCGTGCATCTCCAGGATCCGGGTGCGGTAGCCGTTCATCCGCGCGAAGCAGCCGGTGGACAGGCCACCGAGCCCTCCGCCGATGATGACCATGCTCTGCCGGCCGCCGGTCGTCGTCCCGCTCACTCCGCCACTCCCACTTCCGGCGCTCCCACGGTGGCCCGGCCGAGTTGCGGCAGCCGGCCCCACTTGCCCGCGTGCCAGGGTTCCCGGTTGTCGCTCGGCCAGGCCCGGAACGGCCGGCCGAGCTCCTGGCAGAGGTACTGCGCGGCGAACCGTCCGCTGGTGGCGGCCCGGATCAGCCCGCCGAGCGAGGTCCACTGGCCCGCCATGGAGAAGCCGCTCAGCCCGGGCAGCCGCATCCGGTCCCGGTTGACCAGCCGGTTGGCGGCGTCCTCGGCCTCGGAGAAGGCCTGCCAGGCGAGGATGCTGCCGTAGGTGTTGCCGGTGAACCGCTCGGTGGTCACCGGCGACGCCACGTCGACGAGTTCGATCCGCGGGCCGAGCTCGGGGTAGGTCCGCTCCAGGAACTCCCGGACGAACGCGGCGACTTCCTGCTTGCGCGCCCGGTAGGCCCGGCGGTCGCTGCTCCGCAGGTCCTTCCAGGAGCGGTAGTCGCTGAAGTAGGTGCAGTGCAGCACCGACTTGCCGGGCGGGGCGAAGCCGTCCGCGTAGGTGGAGCGCAGCTGCACCACCAGGCTGCGCTGGAGCGAGCCGGGCAGTCGCGCACCGTCCTCGGGCGACAGCAGGTAGGTGGTGCTGTGCGGTTCGCCCTCGGGCAGCGGGCCGTCGACGCCGACGAAGGCGGAGACCACGGCCGGGTACAGGTTGCCCGGCTTGTCGAGCAGTTCGCCGTACAGCTTCTCGGTGGCGGGGCTGGAGTACCGGCCCTCCAGCAGCCGGTCGAGCACCGTCGGACCGTCGCAGGCGGCCACCACGTGGTCGGCGAAGTGCCGGGAGCCGTCCTTGAGTTCCACTCCGATCGCGCGCCCGTCCTCGATCAGGATGCGCTCCACCCGGCAGCGGTAGCCGATCACCCCGCCGAGCGAGGTGTAGCGCTCCTCCACCGAGCGGGCCAGCCCGAGCGAACCGCCCTCCGGGAACCCCGCGTTGCCGTTGTGGGCGGCCGCCAGGGTGTACAGGTACGGCAGCAGCGGGAAGCCCTCGGGCTCCTGGAGGAACATGTTGGGGAAGGCCCGCCGCAGCAGCGGGTCCTGGAACCGCTCGGCGAAGCCGCTCATCGGGGTGGTCGCGGTGCGCCAGAACAGCCGGAACGCGGGCAGGACGGTGCGTAGGGTGCGCAGCCGTTCCGCCGTGGTGCGCAGCGGCGGCGGGGTGAGGTCCCAGGGGAGCTCGATCGCGGCGTAGCGGCGCAGGTCCCGGCAGAAGGCCCGGATCGGCTTGGCGTCGCCGGGCGCGAGGGCCAGCAGGTGGGCCTCCAGCCGGTCCGGGTCGCCGTAGAAGGTGACGGCCCGGCCGTGTTCGTCGACCACCCGGTTGAAGGTGTCGAAGCGGGTCACCGACTTGCCGTCCAGGGCGCCGAGTTCGCTCCAGACCTGGTGCGCTCCGGTGCCCTCGGCGGTGCCGATCAGCCAGTCGATGCAGTAGTCGAACAGGTAGCCGTGCCGGGACCACGCGGTGCAGCAGCCGCCGGGCAGCACGTGCTTCTCGAAGATCCGGGTCTCCAGGCCGCTCATCTGCGCGTAGCAGCCGGTGGCGAGGCCGGCCAGGCCGGCCCCGATCACGATCACCCGGGGCGGGCCGCCGGCGGCCCGTTCCCTGGTGGACCAGTCCGGCCCGCGGTCAGCCGAGGACATCGGCGGTGCCCCCGGCCAGGATGGCGCCGGCCAGTTCGGCGTTGCGGGCGGCGAAGTCCCCGTCGAGCATCTCGGCGTGGGCGCCGTGCCCGACGTACACCGCGGTGCCCGTGGTGGAGGCGCCGTGCCAGGCGCCCGGTTCGCCGCCCACGTGCACGGAGAGCCGGTCGCGTTCGCAGACCACGTCCAACTGGGCCCTGACGGTTCCCGTGTTGGGCGTCCGGCTGCTGAACTCCAGGTAGTCCCTGGCCTGTTCGATGGTCTCCCGGGCGACGATCCCCGAGCCGGTGTGGCGGTGCAGGTGCTCGTGGAGTTCGCGTTCGAAGACGGCCAGGTGCTCCTCGCCGAGGTCGAAGGCCTCGGTGACCCGGTAGGCGTCCACCAGCAGCACCGAGGCCACCGTGCGTCCGCGCCGCTCCAGCTCCTTGGCCACCTCGAAGGCGAGGTTGCCGCCGAGCGAGTAGCCGAGCAGGACGTACGGCCCGGCGGGGTGCAGCTCCTCGACCAGGTCCGCGTAGCGGGCGGTCTTGTCGTCGCCGGTCAGGTAGTTGAAAGAGGCGATCCGGTGCTCCGGCAGGTGCGCGGCGAGCTGCCGGTAGACCAGCCCGTGGCCGCCGGCCGGCGGGAAGCAGAAGACCGTGCGGTCCTCGGGCGCCGCGGCGTTGAACCAGAGGTAGGGTTCGCTGCCGGCCACCTCGCCGGTGATGATCTGCTCGACGGTGCGGGCCATGCCGTGCAGGGTGGTGACCTTGAACAGCAGGCCGACCGGGATGCTGATGTTGAACTCGCTCTGCAGGTGGTGGATCAGCTCGATGAGCCGGATCGAGCTGCCGCCGAGTTCGAAGAAGTCGTGCTGGAGGCCGACTTCGTCCAGGCCGAGCAGGTTCTGCCAGTGCTCGGCGACCCTCGTCTCGTAGAGCGTGACGGGCGGTTCGTGCTGGGCCCCGGCGGTGTCGGCCTTCGGCTCGGGCAGGGCCGCGAGGTCCACCTTGCCGTTCGGGGTGAGCGGCAGGGCGGGCAGTTCGGTGAGGTAGGAGGGGATCATCACGGTGGGCAGGTGCTCGGCCAGGTGGCGGCGCAGCTCGCGGCGGTCCAGCACGGTGCCCTCGGCGGGCACCACGTAGGCGGCGAGGGCGGCCTCGCCCCGGGCGTCCTGGCGGACCGCCACGCAGGCCTGGGCGAGTTCCGGACGGGCGGTGAGATGGGCCTCGATCTCGCCGAGCTCGATCCGGTGGCCGCGGACCTTGACCTGGTTGTCGATGCGGCCGAGCAGGTGCAGGGTGCCGGCGGTGTCCCAGTGGCCGAGGTCGCCGGTGCGGTAGAGCCGCGCGGGTGCGCCGTCGAGCTCCAGGGTGACGAAGCGCCGGGCGGTCTGCTCCGGGTCGTTGGGGTAGCCGGCCGCGACGCCCGCGCCGCCGATCCACAGCTCGCCGGGCACGCCCACCGGGACGGGCTCGCCGTACGGGTCCAGGACGTACACCGTGCTGTTCGGGAACGGCCGGCCGATCGGCACCATCCGGCCGGGTTCCAGCTGCTCGGTCGCGCCCTCGTAGTAGGTGCTGTCGACGCTGGCCTCGGTCAGCCCGTAGGAGTTGACCAGCCGGGTCCGCGGGCCGCACAGGGCGCGCACCCGCTGGTGCTCGGCGGCCTTCCAGGAGTCGGAGCCGACGATCAGCAGCCGCAGGAAGTCCAGCGTCAGGCCCTCGCGCTCGCAGTGGGCCAGCAGCCCGCGGGCCACGGCGGGCACGAACTCGCCGCCGTCCACGGCCTCCTCGCGCATCACCCGGTACAGCCGGGCGGTGTCGAAGAGCAGCTCGCGGTCGACCAGGACGAGGGTGCCGCCGGTGCTGAGCGCCCGGGCGAAGTCCCCGGAGAAGACGTCGAAGGCGGTGCCGGCCATCTGGAGGTGCACCCGGACCTCGGTGTCCAGCCGGTACTCGGCGCGCCAGCCGGCGGTGACGGCGGCCAGGTTCCGGTGGTCGACCCGGACTCCCTTCGGCCGGCCGGTGGAGCCCGAGGTGTGGATCAGGTAGGCGGGCCGGTCCGGGTCGGCGGCGGGCAGCGGCACGGCGCCCCCCAGGACCGGCCGGTCCAGCTCCTCCAGGGTGACCGGCTCGGCGGGCAGGTCGGCGGGGAGCGGGCGCCGCTGGTCGACCACCACCAGCGCCGCTCCGGCGTCCGTCACCTGGTGGGCGAGCCGGTCGGCCGGGTGCCCGGGGTCGAGCGGCAGGTAGGCGGCGCCGGCCCGCCAGATCCCCAGCAGGGTGGTGATCAGCTCGGGCGACTTGTCCAGGCAGACCGCGACCACCGAGCCCTCGCCGACGCCGAGTTCGCGCAGTCTCACGGCGGTGCGCTGGGCCTGGCGCTCCAGTTCGCCGTAGGTCAGCCGGCGGACGCCGTCCCGGCCGGGCGCGACCACCGCGACGGCCTCGGGCCGTTCGGCGGCGGCCTTGGCGATCAGCTCGGGCACCGGGGTGTCGTGTTCGATCCGGCGGTCGGCGCCGCTGAATCCGGTGAGGATCTCCCGCCGTTCGGCGTCACCGAGCATCCGCAGCCGTCCGACCGGCTCGTCCTCGGCTGCGCGGGTCATGGCGTCCAGCAGGTTGCGGTAGTGCGCGGCCAGCCGCTGGACGGTGGCGGGCTCGAAGAGGTCCGAGTTGTACTTGAAGACGCAGTGGAAGCAGCCGTCGGCGCGGTCCTCGTAGGCGGACAGCGTGAGGTCGAACTGGCCTTCCTCCTCGGGGAGTTCGATGTACTCCAGGCGGTAGCCGAAGCGCTCCACGGCGACCTTGTGGGTGAGCAGGATGAACATCGCCTGGAACACCGCGGAGCGGCTCGGGTCGTGCTGGAGGCCCAACTGCTCGACCAGCAGCGGGAAGGGGTACTCCTGGTTGTCCAGCCCGCCGAGCACGCTCTCCCGCACCCGGCCCAGCAGCTCGGCCACGGTCGGCTCCCCGGCCAGGCTCACGTGCAGCGGCAGCGGGTTGACGAAGTAGCCGTAGACGGAGGCGAACTCCTCCTGGGTGCGGCCGGTGACGGGGCTGCCGACCACGATGTCCGGCTGCCCGGACCAGCGGTGCAGCAGCAGGTAGTAGGCGCTGAGCAGCACCATGAACGGGGTGGCGCCGTTGGCCCGCGCCAGCTCGTGCACCCGGGCGGTGAGTTCGGCGTCCAGCTGGAAGAACTCGGAGGCGCCGTTGTGGGTCTGCACGGCCGGGCGCGGCTTGTCGGTGGGCAGGGCCAGCACCGGCATCTCGGCCGGCAGGTGGCCGCGCCAGTAGTCGAGCATCCGCCGCGCCTCGGGCCCGGCCAGGAAGCGGTTCTGGCGGTTGAGGAAGTCCAGGTAGCGGGCGGGCACCGGGGGCAGTTCCGGGGTGCGGCCCTGGCGCAGCGCCTCGTAGACCTCGAACAGTTCCTCGATGAAGGTGAAGGTGGAGATCGCGTCCGAGACGATGTGGTGGACGGCCTTCATCAGCACCCAGCGGTCCGGCCCGCGCCGGAACAGCCTGAGCCGCACCAGCGGGTCCTCGGCGAGGTCGTACGGCCGCCGGTACTCGTGGACGATCAGGTCGTGGATCTCCTCCCACGGCCGGCCCTCCACGTCGAACAGCCCGGTGTCGGCCTCGGCCTCCTCCCGGATCCGCTGGACCGGGCGGCCCTCCTCGGCGGTGAAGGCGGCGCGCAGCTCGGGGTGCCGGGCGACGAGGTGGCGGAAGGCCCCGAACATCAGCTCCGGGTCGAGCTCCGCGCGGACCTCGACGGCGCCGCCGATGTTGTACGCGAAGCCGTCCGGGTGCAGCAGGCGCAGGAACCAGAGCGCCTGCTGGTTGTGGGTGAGCGGGAAGCGGGACTCGTCGGCGTACAGCTCGACCTCGGCCTCGGCCGGGCCGCCGTCGGCGGTGAGCCGCTCGGCCAGGCCCTCGGTGAGCAGGTCGACCAGGTCGCCGACGGTGCCGTTGCTGAGCAGGGCCACCACCGGCAGGGCGACGCCCTGTTCGCCGTGCACCCGGGCGCGCAGCTCCATCGCGAGCAGCGAGTCCAGGCCGTGGGCTCCGAGCCTGGTCTCCGCGTCGATCCGTTCGGCGCCGATCCGCAGCACGGCCGCGGCGGCGGCGGTGAACCGTTCGACGACCAGCTCCCGGCGGGCCTGCGGGTCGGCCGCGCGGTAGGCGTCCAGGAAGCCTCCGGTCTCGGCCGGGGCCTGCTCGGCGGCGCTCGCCGCCAGGTCGGCGACCAGCGGCGGCGGCGCCGGGTACCAGGCGAGGAAGGTCGGCCAGTCGACCACGGTGGCGACCAGCAGCTGGGCGCGGTCCTGGCCGAGGACGCGCTCCAGGACGGCCGTTCCGGCGTCCGGCGGCAGCGAGCTCATGCCCCGGGCGTCGCGGTAGTGGGCGACCAGGCCCAGCTCCTCGATCATGCCGGTGGCCCAGGGGCCCCAGTCCAGGCTGAGCCCGGGCAGCCCCTCGGCCCGGCGGTGGTGGGCCAGGGCGTCCAGGAAGGCGTTGCCGGCCGCGTAGTTGGTCTGGCCGGCGGTGGTGAGCAGCGAGGCGACGGAGGCGAACAGCACGAAGTGGTCGAGCGGTTCGTCCCGCAGCAGCCGGTGCAGCAGGTGGCCGCCGATCACCTTGGGGGCGTAGCCGGCGTCGAAGGCCGGCCGGTCCATCTGGGCCAGCAGAGTGTCCCTGACCTGTCCGGCGAGGTGGAACACGCCCCGGATCGGCGGGAGCTGGCGCTGCCGGTAGTCGGCGAGCCAGTCGGCGAGGGCGGCCTCGTCGGTGACGTCGATCGGGGCGAGCAGCGGTTCGGCGCCGAGCGCCTGGAGCTCGCGCAGGAAGGCGATCCGCTCCCCGACGGGGGTGTCCGGTTCGGTGTACGCCCACTCGGAGCGCTCGGGCAGGGCGGTGCGGCCGACCAGGATCAGCCGCCGGGCGCCGCGCCGGACGAGGGTGCGGCAGAGCAGCCGGCCGAGGGCGCCGAAGGCCCCGGTGACCAGGTAGCTGCCGTCGGGACGCAGGACCGGCGGCAGCGGGCGGGTGAGGCCCTCGGCCTGCCGCAGCCGGCTGGTGAGCCGGCCGCCGGACCGCAGGGCGATCTCCTGCTCGTCCCGGGCGGCGAGTTCGGCGAGCAGCGCCTCGGCCTGGTCGGCGGCGTCGACGGCCGGGTCGAGGTCGATCAGGGTGCCGCGCTGGGCGACCAGCTCCTGCTGCCACAGCACCCGGCCGATGCCCCAGGCGGGGGCGCCGAGCGGTTCGACCCGGTCGCCGGGGGCGGCGGGCTGGGTGCCCCGGGTGACGATGTGCAGCCGGCCGTCCGGGCGGGCGGCGGGCAGGGCCTGGGCGAGGGCGATCAGGGAGTAGGCGCCGAGGGTCGCGAGCGGGCCGAGCCGGTCGGCGGTGGTGGCGGCCAGGGCGGGCTGGTCGAGGTTCCAGAGGTGGACGACGGTGGCGAAGCCTGGGTCGAGGTCGGCGAACAGTCGCCGGACGTCCTCGGCGGAGTCGGGCCGTACGGTCGAGTGTCCGTCGCCGTGCCGGTACTCGGTGCCGGGCCGGACCAGGTGGCAGCGGGCGCCCCGGCCGGCGGCCAGGGCGGCCAGCCGCTCGGCGAGGCCTCCCTCGTCGGCGAACAGCAGCAGGTCGCCGGGGGTCCCGTCGACGGCCGGCGCGGCGGCCTCCACCCAGTCGACCTCGGTGAGCCAGCCGTCGATGGTGGCCAGCCCGACGGAGGCCGGGGCCTGGGCGACGTCGGCGACCCGGAAGCCGGTGACCCGGCCGACCGGGGTGCCGTCCTCGGCGTAGAGCGCGAGGTCGCCGACGAGTTCCTCGCCGCTGTCCCGGGTGACGGTGGCGTGCACCCACAGCGGGCGGTCGCCGATCTCGTCGAGCCGGACCTCGGCGATCGAGACGGGGAGCCGGACGCTGCCGCCCTCGGGCTCCTCCAGCCGGGTGGTGAGCAGGGTCTGGAAGCAGCCGTCCAGCAGCACCGGGTGCAGGTGGTGGTCGGCCGCGTCCGGGCCGAGCTCGGCGGTCGGCCGGATCCGCGCGAGCGCCTCGCGGGGGCCCGCCCACACCTCGGCGATGGCCTGGAAGGCGGGCCCGTAGTCGTAGCCGCGCGCGGCCAGCTGCCGGTAGCAGTCCGGGCCGTCGAGGTGTCGCCCCCGGGCCCGGAGGGCGTCCGTGTCCAGTGCGGGGCCGTAGCCGCGGCGCTGGCCGGTGCGGACCCGGCCGCCGGCGTGCACGGCGGGCTCGCCGCCGGCGGGGGTGGAGGCGATGGTGAAGCGGGCGTCCTCCGGCGCGTAGCCGAGCTGGACGGGGACGGGCTCGGTCTCGGAGAGGAACAGCGCCCGGTTCAGCTCGATCTCGGCCAGCGTCACCTCGGTGCCGCCGGTCAGGGTGCGGACGGCCTGGGCGGCCATCTCCAGGTACCCGGCGGCGGGGAAGACGACCTGGCCCTCGATCCGGTGGTCGGTCAGGTAGGGCAGCCGCTCGGGGTCGAGCGCCACGGTCCAGCCGGGCTGGGCGCTCGCGGTGCGGCGGCCGAGCAGCGGGTGGTCCAGCTGCCCGAGCCGGACCTGCTCGACCGGCTTGGGCTCCACCCAGTACCGGTCGCGCCGCCACGGGTAGGCCGGCAGCGGTACCGGGCGGCCCGCCGGGTGCAGCGCGTCCCAGCTCAACTCGACGCCGAGGGTGTGCAGTTCGGCGAGGCTGCGGGCGAGGCGCTCGGGCTCGTCCTGCTGCCGGCGGATCGACGGCAGGACGTGCGCCCGCTCCGCGCACTCGCGGATCGCGTGGCCGAGCACCGGGTGCGGGCCGATTTCCAGGAACAGTCCGTGGCCGTCCTCGGCCATCCGCTCGACGGCGGCCCGGAAGCGCACCGGGTTGCGGACGTTCTGCCACCAGTACTCGCCGTCCAGCTCCGGCCCGCGGGCGAGCCCCTCGCGGGCGGTCAGGTAGAGCGGCAGCCGCGCCTCCTGGGGCTTGATGACGGCGAGCGCGGCCACCAGCTCGTCCCGGATCGGGTCCATCCGCACGCTGTGGTACGGGACTTCGACGTCCAGCAGGCGGGCGAAGACGCCCTGCTGCCGCAGCTCCTCGGCCAGCTCGGCCAGCGCCTCGGCGTCCCCGGCCAGGGTCACCGCGGAGGGGCTGTTGATCGCGCCGAGCGAGATCCGGGAGCGGTACGGGCGGATGCGGCGCTCGGCCTCGGCCTCCGGCAGACCGACCGCGAGCATGGTGCCGCTGCCGGCCAGGCGCTGCTGGAGGCGGCTGCGGGCGAGCACCACCCGCACGGCGTCGGCCAGGTCGTACACCCCGGCCTCGTGGAAGGCGGCGACCTCGCCGGTGCTGTGGCCGACCACCGCGTCGGGGCGCAGGCCGTGGCTCCGCCAGAGCGCCGAAAGCCCCACTTGGACGGCGAAGTTGGCGGGCTGGGCGAGCCAGGTCTCGGCCATCCTGGAGTCCGCCTCGTCCCGGCCCAGCTCGGTCAGCAGCGACCAGCCGGCCTGCGCGCGGATCTCCTGGTCGACGGCCTGCACGGCCTCCCGGTAGACCGGCTCGTGCTCGTACAGCCCACGGCCCATGCCCCACCACTGCGGTCCCATACCGGTGAACACCCAGGCCAGCCGGCGCTGCCGGCGTTCCCGGGCGCGGCCCTGGACCACTCGCGGGTGCTCCTCGCCGCGCGCGTACGCGGCCAGCGCCTCGTCCAGGTCCTCCCGGGTGGAGTAGACCACCCCGAGCCGCTCGGGCAGGTGCTGGCGGCGGTGGGCCAGGGTGTGGCCGAGGTCGGCCAGGGTGGTCCCGCCGGCGAGCTCCTGCCGTACGGCGTCGGCCAGTTCGGGAAGTGCGGCGGTGTCCTTGGTGCTCAGCGGCAGCACCGAGCGGACCGGCCCGGCCACCGGTGCGGCGGGATCGGGCCGCGGCGGCTCCTCCAGCAGCACGTGGGCGTTGGTGCCGCCGAAGCCGAAGGAGTTGACGCCCGCGCGGGCCGGCCCCCGGTGCTCGGGCCAGTCCACCGGGACGGTCGGGATCTCGAACGGCAGCGCGTCCAGGTCGATGCCGGGGTTGGGCCGCTCCAGGTTGAGGTGCGGCGGGATGCGGCGGTGCTTGATCGCGAGCGCGGTCTTGATCAGCCCGGCGACGCCGGCCGCCGCCTCGGTGTGCCCGATGTTGGTCTTGACCGAGCCGACGTAGCAGCGGTCCCCGGGTCGGCGGCCGATGCCGAGCACCCGGCCGAGCGCGGCGGCCTCGATCGGGTCGCCGACCGGGGTGGAGGTGCCGTGCGCCTCGACGTACTGGAGGCTGCCGGGCACCACCCCGGCCTCGGCGCAGACCCGCTCGATCAGGGTGACCTGGGCGTCCGCGCTGGGGACGGTGATGCCGTTGGTGCGCCCGTCCTGGTTGACGCCGGTGCCGAGGATGACGGCGTGCACCGGATCCCCGTCGCGCAGCGCGTCGGAGAGCCGCTTGAGCACGACCACGCCGACGCCCTCGGCCCGGACGTAGCCGTCGGCGGAGGCGTCGAAGGCGCGCGACCGGCCGTCCGCGGAGAGGAAGCCGCCCTTGGTCTCGGCGATCGTGTACTGCGGCGCCATGTGCAGCAACGCCCCGCCGGCCAGGGCGAGTTCGGTCTCGCCGCGGAGCAGGCTCTGGCAGGCGAGGTGGACCGCGACCAGCGAGGAGCTGCACGCGGTGTCGATCGAGACGCTGGGCCCGCGGAAGTCGAAGCAGTGCGAGATCCGGTTGGACACCATCGTCATCATGGTGCCGGTGGCGGTGTGCGCCGCGATGGTGCCGAAGTCGAGGTCGGCGAACTGGAGGATCTTCCAGTCGAGGGTGAAGGCGCCCATGTAGACGCCGACCTCGCGACCGGCCAGTTCGCCGGGGCGCAGGCCGCCGTCCTCCAGGGCCTCCCAGCTGACCTCCAGGAGCTTGCGCTGCTGCGGGTCCATGTGTTCGGCCTCGCGCGGGCTGATCCCGAAGAAGTCCGGGTCGAAGGTGTCGAAGCCGTCGATGTAGCCGCCCCGGCCACCGATCAGCCGCCCCGGCTTGGCCCGGTCCCTGCTGCCCAGGGTGCCGGTGTCGTAGCGGTCGGCGGGCGTCTCTGCGAGACAGTCCCGGCCCTCGATCAGGTTGCTCCAGTAGGACCGGTGGTCGTTGGCGTGTCCTGGCAGGCGGCAGCCGATACCGGTGATCGCGATGCGTTCGCGGGGCACGGCGAAGGGCGAGGAGGTCATGGTCCAATCCGGGGGTGATGGCGTGGCGCCGGGGACACGGGCAAGTGGGAGCGGCCGCTCGGGCCGGGGTTCAGACGGACTGCTCGGTGGTCTTCGCCCGGCGCCAGGGGTGCAGCAGAGTGGCACCGAGCTCCCCGGTGGTGGGGAACGCGGCCGGGTCGGTGAGGCCGACAGCCTTCGGTACCCTGCCGGGCCGCCAGGTGAAGCTCCCGAACACGTGGTCCCAGAGCGAGAGGTCGGAGGCGTAGTGGCCGGCTTCGGCGAGGTCGGTGCTGTGGTGCAGGCGGTGGAGTTCCGGCCCGGCCAGGACGTGGCCGAGCGGGCCGATTCGGACTTCGATGTTGGCGTGGACGAAATACCCCTGAGCCAGGACGAATATTCCGACCACGAACACTGAATCCGGCGAGAATCCGATCAGCGCCAGCGACAGTTGGACCACGGACTGTGCGACGAGCACGTCCAGGAAATGATTCACGCCGTTGTTCGCGACGTTCACCTTGTCCGGGACGTGGTGCACCCCGTGCAGCCGCCAGAGCCACCGGTTGCGGTGGGACCAGCGGTGCACGAGGTAGTCGCCGAGCGAGCCGACCAGCAGCGCGAGTGGGATCTCCATCGCGAACGGCAGCGCCGGGTGGGCCGGGCCGAGCACTTCCACCAGCGTCGCCACCAGCCCCTGGGCCAGCGCTCCGCCGACCATGCTCAGCACGAAGTAGACGCTGTACCAGCCGAGTTCGCGTCGGCTCGGATGCCAGTCGATCCGGTACGGGATCACCCGTTCCAGGACTGCCAGGTATCCGAGGACGGCGACCAGGAAGAGCGGGGAGACCCGGTCCGGCGCCCAGTGGAAGTGCAGGGTCGCGACGGCCGTGCACAGCACGCCCAGGAGCAGCAGCGGGTGGGCGAGCCGGCGGGCAATGGCTGACAGCACGCGCCCCCCGTTCTTCGCGGACTAACGACTGGAAACGTCAGAGACTCTAGCGGCAGACGCGCGCCGTGACAGTCATTCGACGTGTTAACTCCATGAATGACCCGATCGGCGGACTATACGCTCACGAAGTTGACGTTCGTACGGCGTGAAGGGGGCGCATTTTCGAGAAGGTGTGGGAATTGGCGGCGTGCGACCGCATCCGTCCAGGTCTGCGGGCGCTGGTGTGCGCCCCTTCCGCGCCACCCCGCGCGGCCACCTGATCCAGCCAAACGGGCGGCCGTCGCCGCGGCCCCCGGAGCACCGCCCGATCAGGAGCGGGCCGGCTCCGCCAACCGGTGTGCGGCACGGGGCGCGTGCGCCGCGAGACGGTCGCGCAGACCGCGCAGCTCGTACTCGACCAGCGCGGGCAGGGCGGTCACGCCGGTCGCCTCCAGGGCGGGGCCGAGCAGTTCGACGGCCGTCGCCGGGTCGTGCGCGCAGACGTGGCAGTCGGCCGCCCGGACGATGAAGAGCAGTCGGCTGGAGGGCAGTTGGTCCGGACCCAGCAGGCCGAGGGCGGTCTCGGTGGCGTCCAGCGCGCGGCGGGCCAGCCGGGGGTCGTCGGTGGCGGCGGCCAGGTCGCGCAGCGCGGCGGCCGCGGCGGACTCGACCCGCATCCGCATCGAGGCGATCGAGAGCCAGGGCACGTCGACCTCGTCCTCCGCGCCGATGTGGTCCAGGTGCGCCCGCGCCAGCCCGATCTGCCGGACGGTCGCCCGCACGTCACCGGTGAGCGCGTACGCCCGGGCCCGGCTGATCCGGCCCATCGCGCCGGCCCAGTGCCGGTCCGGAGCGACCCGTTCGATCTCGCGGGCGTAGCCGAGCGCCGCGACCGGGTCGCCGTCCAACCGGGCCAGGACGCTCATGTCGCTGAGCGTGCCGACCTGGGTGGCCCGGTCCACGGCCAGCCCGGCCCAGGTGAGGGCGCGGTCGTAGCAGGCCATCGCGGTGGCGTTGCGACCGTCCTGCATCCGCAGCGCACCGGCCGCGTGGGCGTGCTCGGCGGCCAGCCGGACCAGCGGACCGCGCTGCGCGGCGGGGGCACCGGCGAGCCGGGCGAGCACCGCGTGCAGGGTGCGCTCCACGGCGGCGGCCAGGCCCGGCCGGTCGCCGGTCTCGCCGGAGCGCAGGTGGGCGGCGAGCAGCCCGGTCAGGGCGTGCGCGGTGACGTCGTCCAGCGGGCGCCCGGCGGCCGGGTCGGCCAGGCCCTCCTGGGCGCAGAACTCGGCGTGCAGGGCGACGAGTTCTCCGGCCTCGGGGACCGCGCAGCCCTCGGCGCCGTGCAGCGGGCAGAGCAGGCCGTAGTCCGGCAGTCGCAGCGGAGCGGGGGCCGGGGGCGGGACGGGCGCGCCGGGCGCCGCCCCGCCCGGCAGCGGAGGTCGGAGCAGAGCGGGTGAGAGGGCGTCCAGCACGCACAGCTCGGCGCTCTCGGCGCGCTGGCAGGCGGCGCTCAACTCGCCTTCCGCGCCGAGGAGCTCGTCGATCCGGTCGGCGACCCGGGGGGTGACCCGGCGGGCGCCGTGCTCGATCTTGCTGACCGCGGTGTGGTCGTAGCCGATCCCGGCGCCGAGCTGCGCCTGGGTGAGTCCGGCCCGGCGCCGCCAGTGCCGCAGCCGGGCACCGAACTCGCGCCAGGCGTCCTGCCCCCGGCCGGTCGGCGGTGCCGGCACCGCCGCCGCGGGAACCACACGGTTGCGCTGCACGGCTGCCTCCCCGGGCGGGTCGTCCTCGGCCGGTCGCAGGGACTGCCGACGGTTCCAGTGATTCCGACGACTCCGATGACGAGGACGGTACTCGATCGCCACCGGCTCCGTACATGAGGTGGTCTCAACCACGTGAAGGAAAGCCCAGCTTGACGCAAAGCCGGACCTGCGGGCTTGACGGAATTCGCCAACCCGGCGCCTCACGCGCACCAG
>NZ_JBVJBI010000017.1:0-193153 GCF_055589745.1 Kitasatospora sp. NPDC041917
CTGCGCGCCGGACGCACCCTCGGCGCCACCGGCCTCAACGGCGCCCGCCACGTCCTGGTCCCCGCCGCCCTGCCCGGCTACCTCGCCGGCCTCAAACAGGGCTGGGCCTTCTCCTGGCGCTCCCTGATGGCCGCCGAACTCGTCGCCTCCTCCCCCGACCTCGGCCGCGGCCTCGGCCGCTACCTGGAGGACCAACGCGAATTCTCCGACATGTCCGGCGTCCTCCTCGGCATCATCCTCATCCTCTTCGTCGGCATCACCATCGAACTCCTCGTCTTCACCCCCGTCGAACGCCGCGCCCTGCGCAACCGCGGCCTCCTCACCACGAGCAAGTGAGGCACCGCTGATGCCCGCCCTCCTCCTGATCGCCCACGGCAGCCGCGACCCGCGCCACGCCGCGACGGTGGCCGCGCTCGTGGAGGAGGTGCGGGCGCAGCGGGCCGGCATCGAGGTCGCCACCGCCTATCTGGACCACTGCGCGCCGCGGATCCCGCAGGTGGTCGGGCTGCTGGCGGACGCGGTGGCGGTGCCGCTGCTGCTCAACCGGGCGTTCCACGCCAAGCACGACATCCCGGCCGCGCTGCGCGCCGCCGGCTCCCGGCTGCCGGTCGCGGACGTGCTGGGCCCCTCGCCCCTGCTGCTCGCCGCCCTGGACCGCCGCCTCGCCGAGGCCGCTCCGGCGCTCGGCTCGCCCGCCGTCCGGGCCCGTACCGGCGTCGTGCTGGCGGCGGCCGGCTCCTCGGACCCGGCCGCCGACGCCGCGACCCGCGCGGTCGCCGCCGAGTGGCGCCGCACCCGGGGCTGGGCCGCCGTCGAGGTCGCGTACGCCTCCGCCGCGGGCCCGCGTGTCCCCGACGCCCTCGCCGCCCTGCGCGCCGCGGGCTCCGAGCACACCGCCGTCGCCCCCTACCTGCTGGCTCCGGGCCTGCTCCCCGACCGCATCGCGGCCGCCGCCGAGGAGGCCGGGGCGGATGTGCTGGCCCCGGTCCTCGGCCCGTCCCCCGAGGTGGCGGCCCTCCTCCTGCAGCGCCACGACGAGGCCCTGCGGGCCGCCGAAGCGGCGGCCCCGGCCCTCACCGCCTGAGCCTCACGAGGCCTTGCGGTGCTGGTACTCGGCGACCGCGGCGGTGATCACGCTGAGCGGCACCGGCTCGTCGACGTCGGCGATGGCGGCCTCGATCCACTCCCGCATGATCGCCGTCGGCTTCAGCCCCCGCTCCCGCGCACGGCGCCGAACCTCGTCCATCACCGGTTTGGGCAGCCGCAGCGAGGTCGTGATCATCACCGACTCGGCCGCCACCGGCTCTCCCGGCTCGGCACTCATGATCTCGTCCTCGCTCAGCTCGTGCGTCTCGTAGTACTCGGCGATCGCTTCGAGGTCCGCACCGTTGTCAGTCATCCGTCACCTTCAACTCGTCCGTTTGAGGAACAAGCGCCTCTCGGCGGCTGTCATGTCGCGGGCCGTGGCGCAGTACCACGCCGACGGCACCGCCGCGCTCCGCGCCAACACCACCAACAGGTACCGCACGGACCGCGTCACGCCGTGGCACAGGGTCGTCCCTGACGGCCGCCCGAGAACCAGTGAGGGCGGCAGAACACGACGTCCTCGACCTCCTCCGGATCCACTCCGTGCCTGGCGATGTGCTCCTCGGAGCGCTCGGTCCAGTAGATCTCACTATGCGCGAGCAGCAGCGTGTTGCAAACGCATTGCACGGCTCAAGCCGCCGTCACTCGGGCGAGTGACGGCGGCCGGGAGCAGTGACGGCGCGCGCCGCGCGGGCCGCACGCCGTCGCGGCCGCCGGCACCCGGGTCACACCCGGCGCAGGGTGAAGGTGTCCGTCGGGTGCCCGGCGTTGGCCTCGGCGAGGCCGCCGGCGAGCCGGTAGAGGCTGCCGGCCGGGCCGCCGACCACCGCGGTGGGGGTGGGGTCGGCCGAGGGGCGGACGGCGGTGAGGCGGGCGGTGCGCCAGTGGTCCTCGGAGCGCAACTCGACCTCGGCGTCCCGTCCCGCGCCGAAGAAGGCGTTGGTGACGCCCGCGATCGAGCCGTCCGGGCGGCCGAGCAGGCCGTCCAGGTGGAGCAGCGCCTGCCCGCCGGCCACCTCGACGCGCCGCAGCGCGGCCGGGTTCCCCAGCGGGACCTGCCACAGGGTGCCGTCGTCCCACTTGCCGAGGATCAGCCGGCCGTCCCGGTGGACGATGCCGTTGAGGCCGTACGCGCCGGGGGCGGGGGCCAGTCGCGGGTCGCGCAGCAGGACGGCGGCGCTGCCGTCCGGGGCGACCCGGTAGACGACGGGGGCGAAGGAGTCGGTGACGTACGCGGTGCCGTCGGGGCCGATCGCGATGTCGTTGGCCAGGTGGTCGGCGCCGTCGGCGGCGACCGCCGCGAGGTCGGTGTAGAAGAGGCGTCGGCCGGTGTCCAGGTCGTAGGCGCCGATCCCGGCGACCTTGCCCAGGGTGGCGGGGGTGCTGCGCTCGCCGATGCCGTTGTCGAGGTTGGTGACCAGGACGCGGCGGTGGACCGGGTCGATCCGCAGGCCGGCGGTCTCGATCAGGGTGCCGGGGTCGTCCACCAGGGTGCGCACGCCGGCGTCGGTGCCGACGGCGGAGACGGTGCCGTGCCGCAGCGAGCCGAGCAGGAAGCGGTGGTGGGCGGCGTCCCAGTCGCCCGACTCGGGGACGAGGCCGGGCGCGCGGCCCTGGATCACGGCGGGTGCCGGGCAGGCGGCGGCCGCGGCGGGCAGCGCCCCGGCCGTGCCGAGGAGGGCGGCCGCGGCGGCGACGGCGGCCAGGGCCCGGCGGGCAGTACGGTTCTGACGGTGGCTCATCGGCGTTCCCTCGCATGTGCGGTCCGTTGACACGGTCAAGCCTCGCCCGATCGGCCGGCCCGCAGCAGTGCGTGGGAATACTGGTAGTCGGACTACCGGGAAGAACGGGGGACGGGGTGGACGTGAGGGACGTGGACGACACCGGGGAGCGCCGCTCGGCACTGTCGAGCTTTCTGCGCAGTCGTCGCGCGCGGCTGACGCCGCAGGACGTCGGGCTGGCGCCCGGGGTTCGGCGGCGCACCCCGGGGCTGCGCCGCGAGGAGCTGGCGCTGCTCGCCGGGGTGGGGGTGACCTGGTACACGTGGCTGGAGCAGGGGCGGGACATCCACCCGTCGCCGGAGGTGCTGGCGAGCCTCGCCCGTACGCTGCGGCTGGACCGGGCGGAGACGGCGTACCTGTTCCGGCTGGCCGGCGGGCATCCGCTGGACGGCGAGGTGGCCGCGCCCGGGGACGTGCCGGCCCCGCTGCTGCGGCTGATGCGCGCGCAGTGGCCGGCGCCGTCCTTCGTGATGGACGCCAACTGGGACATCCGGGCCTGGAACCCGGGCGCGGACGCGCTGTTCGGCCTGACCGGCCGCCCGCCGCAGGAGTGCAACCTGGCCTGGGTGGTGTTCGGCAACCCGGTGCACCGGGCCCGGGTGGAGCACTGGGAGGAGCACGCCCGGCGCTTCCTGGCCCAGCTGCGCTCCGCCTATGCCGAGCGCGGCGGCGAGGCGACGGCCGTGGGGCGCCGGCTGGCCCGGATGATCCGGCAGGTCCGCGGCGAGTACCCGGAGGCGGACCGATGGCTGGACGAGCACCAGGTCGCGGAGCGCTCCGGCACCGAGAAGGTGATCCGGCACGAGCGGGTGGGCGTGCTGCGGATCGACCAGCACGTGCTGCTGGCCGCCGAGGGCCTGCAACTGATCGTGATGTCGCCGCGCGACGCCGGCACCGAGGAGCGGCTGCGCGCGCTGGCGCCGGCCCCGGAAACGGCAACGGCAACGGCAACGGCAACGGCAACGGCAACGGCAACGACGGTGGCCCCGGCCCCGGTGTAGCGCGGACAGCGGTCCGCCGCCCCCGCACGGCGCAGGGGCGGCGGACCGGGAGCGGCGGACCGGGGACGGCCGTCAGACCGGGAGGTTCCACTTCTGGTTGGCGGCGCCGTTGCAGTCCCAGATGCCGAGCTGGTTGCCGTTCTCGGTGGCGAAGCCGAGGTCGTCCAGGCAGCGGCCGGACTGCGGGTTGAGCAGCGAGCCGTCGGCCCGGGCCTGCCACTGCTGGGCGCCGCTGCCGTTGCAGTCCCAGATCTGCACCTTGGTGCCGTTGCCGGTGTTGCCGCCCGACACGTCCAGGCACTTGCCGAGCGCGCGGATCGTGCCGTCGACGCCGATCCGCCACTTCTGCGCGACCGAGCCGTTGCAGTCGTAGATCTGGACGGCGGTGCCGTTGCCGAGGTTGGCGCCCCGCACGTCGACGCACTTGTTGACGTAGCCGGTGATCTGGCCGGTCGGGCCGGCCGGCGGCGCGGCGCCGAGGACGACGCGCGGGAACATCACGGAGTCGCCGATCATGCAGGAGGCGGACACGGTGCCGTCGCCCATCCCCAGGCCTCCGATGGCGGGGCGGGAGAACTGCACGGTGTGGGTGGAGTTCCAGTAGAGGCAGTTGGCGGTCACGGTCCAGGTCTGCATCGGGTCGAGGCCGCTACAGCTGCCGATGGCGTTCCAGGCGGAGGTGTAGGCGGCGCAGGCGGGGGCGGCCTGGGCGGCGGTGGCCGGTGCCACCACGGCGGCGGCCCCGGCGAGCAGGGCGGTGGTCAGCAGGGCGGAGGTTCGGCGCATGGGAGGGTCGTCCTTCCGAATCGGGGAATCACGTCGACTCACCGTCCACGCCCCGTCGGTGACGGTGCGTCGGATGTGTGGGCCGCGTGAAAGACTCGGGGGTGCGCGGTCGGCCGTCAACCGGCAGGTCACCGGCAGCTGCCGGGTGCGGCGGGGCTGAACAGGGACGTTGTCCCGGGCGGCAGTTTCGCCGGGTCCGCACGGCCGGGCCGTCGAGGGGCCGGGCCGCGGAAGCGGGGACGTCACGGGCGGGCCGCCGGGCCGGCCGGACAGCGCACGGCCCGGCTCCCCCCTGCCGGGGGAACCGGGCCGTCGTCGGAACGGAAGGGCGTCAGTCCGTCTTGCGGCGCTGGCGGCCGGTGCCGTAGTTGGAGCCGGACTTGGAGCCGCTGCCGGGCTTGGCGCGGCCCGAGGAGCGGCCGATGAAGCCGGCCGCCTGCGGGCGGTCGCCCTGGGCGGCGGCGCCCATGCGCTGCTTGGGGCGGGGGCGGCGCGGGTTGCCGTTCATGTCGACGTCGGCGGGCAGCGCGGAGCGCTTGCCGGACCGGCGGCGCGGGGCACCGGACTTGGCCCCGGCGGGCTTGTCGGCGCCGTCCTTGGCCGAGGCGCCGGCCCCGGCCTGGGCCGCGACGACCGGTACGGCCAGCGTCACCGCGACGCCGCTGGGCGTGCGGGCGCCGGTGATCCGGGCCAGGTCGGCGTCGCCCGGGCGGATCTTGGTGACGGTCGGGCGGATGCCGGCGACCGTCATCAGCCGGTTGACCTCGCGGCGCTGCTCGGGCAGCACCAGGGTGACGACCGTCCCGGACTCGCCGGCCCGGGCGGTGCGGCCGCCGCGGTGCAGGTAGTCCTTGTGGTCGACCGGCGGGTCCACGTTGACGACCAGGTCCAGGCCGTCGATGTGGATGCCGCGGGCGGCGACGTTGGTGGCGATCAGCGCGGTGACGTGGCCGTCCCGGAACTGGTCCAGGACCCGGTTGCGCTGCGGCTGGGACTTGCCGCCGTGCAGGGCGGCGGCCTTCACGCCGTTGGCGAGCAGCTGCTTGGCCAGCCGGTCGGCGCCGTGCTTGGTGTGCACGAACATGATCACGCGGCCGTCGCGGGAGGCGATGTGCGCGGTGGCGGAGACCTTGTCGGTCTGCTCCAGCTGGAGGACGTGGTGGTCCATGGTGCTGACCGCGCCGGCCGAGGGGTCGACCGAGTGGGTCACCGGGTCGGCGAGGAAGCGCTTGACCAGCCGGTCGACGTTGCGGTCCAGGGTGGCGGAGAACAGCATCCGCTGCCCGCCCTCGGCGACCTGCTCCAGCAGCTTGCTGACCTGCGGCAGGAAGCCCATGTCGGCCATCTGGTCGGCCTCGTCGAGGACCGTGATCGCGACGTCGGAGAGATTGACGTCACCGCGCCCGATCAGGTCGTCCAGCCGGCCCGGGGTGGCCACCAGCACCTCGGTGCCGCGGCGCACCGCGTTGGCCTGCCGGTTGATCGACATGCCGCCGACGACGGTGGTGATCCGCAGGTTGACGGCGGTGGCGTACGGGGTGAGCGCCTCGGTGACCTGCTGCGCCAGCTCGCGGGTGGGCACCAGCACGAGCGCCAGCGGGTGCCGGGCGTCGGCACGGCGCCCGGCGGTGCGGGCGAGCAGCGGCAGGCCGAAGGCCAGGGTCTTGCCGGAGCCGGTGCGGCCGCGGCCGAGCACGTCGCGCCCGGCGATCGAGTCGGGCAGCGTGGCGGCCTGGATCGGGAAGGGCTCGGTGACGCCCTGGCGGGTGAGCGCGGAGAGGATCGCCCTGGGCAGTTCCAGCTCGGCGAAGGAGGCCGCCGGGGGCCGGGGCGGGGTGCCCTGGACCACGGTGAACTCGGTGGCCTCGGGCACGGCGGCGGGGCGGCCCTGCTTGGGGGCGCCGCCGCGGTTGCGCGGCTTGCGCGGGCGGTCGCCGCCGGCGGTGCGGCGGGCCTGGTCGGTGGTGCGGGGGCCGCGGTCGCGCGGCGGGCGGGCAGGGGTGGTCACGGGAGCTCCGTCGGTCGGTCGGCAGCCCGGGCTGCGGGCTGGTCGGCCGTCGGAGGATTTGCGTGTGCCGCCCCGGCCGTACGGCGGCATGAGCGGGGGCCCGCACCGTGCGGTGCGGGCCCCCGCTTCGCGATGATCGCGAGTCAGCGTGGAGCTGACGTCAGCCGATGATCTGGATGTTCTCGGCCTGCGGGCCCTTCTGGCCCTGGGTGACGTCGAACTCGACCTTCTGGCCCTCGAACAGCTCACGGAAGCCCTGAGCCTGGATGTTCGAGTAGTGGGCGAACACGTCGGCGCCGCCGCCATCCTGCTCGATGAAGCCGAAGCCCTTTTCGCTGTTGAACCACTTCACGGTGCCGGTAGCCATAACCGTCTCCTCTAACTGGGGCATCAGGGACCCACACCTCGTGGATCCCCAAGTAGCCGCGATCCCCATCCGGAGACTGAAACACCGGACAAAACAAATGCGCCTGTCGGTTGGAACCAGCAGGCGCACACCACGTTCATGGGAACCAAAACTGCAACTGCATCGACTGTAGCACGGTGGAACCGGGCGTGACCGGGGATTTTCCGCCTCGGAGATCACGTTTGGCGGCTCCGGCAAAGGGGCAGCGGCGCCCCGCCGAAGCGGGACGCCGCCTGTCCTCGCGGACCCGGTCGGACCAGGGCCGACCGGTCGGGTCAGCGCCGGCCGGCCGGCTCCGGCATGCCGTGCGCGCCGGGCAGCGGGGCCGGGCCCTCGCCGTGGCCGTGACCGTGGCCGGGGTCGGCGCCGTGGCCGGGCCACCACGCCTTGTTGCCGATCAGCGCGGTGAGCGCCGGGGTGAAGAACATCGCCATCACGAAGGCGGCCAGGATGATGCCGAAGGCCATCGCGAAGCCGAACTCCAGCATGAAGATGTTGCCCGCGAGCATGAAGGTCGCGAAGGACGCCGCCAGGATGAAGCCGGCCGCCGCGACGGTCGGGCCGCCGTGGCGCAGCGCCTCGCGCGCGGCCTCACGCGGGTTGCGGCCCTCGCGGGCCTCCTCGCGGAGGCGGGCGATGATCAGGATGTTGTAGTCGGTGCCGATCGCCACCACGAAGAGGTAGATGAGGATCGGCAGCATGAACATCAGGCCGGCCTCGCCGCCGAGGTTCTGGAAGAGCAGCGTGGTGGCGCCGAGGGTGGCGGTGAAGCCCAGGCCGACCGAGGCCATCAGGTACCAGGGGGCGACGACGCTGCGCAGTTGCAGGCCGAGGATGAGCAGGATCAGCAGACCCGCGATCGGGAAGACCAGCTTGTAGTCGTGGGTCATCGCGAGGTTGATGTCCTTGTAGATGGCGGTCAGGCCGCCGACCTTCGCCTCGGTGCCGGCCGGTACCTGGCCGTGCGCGGCCTCCCGGAGCCGGGTGAGGGTCGCGATCGCCTCGTTGCTGTCCGGCTTGTCCTTCAGCATGACGGTGAAGTCGGCCGTCACGCCGTCCGCGCTGAGCTGGGGCTTCGGCGCGGCCTGGGCCACTCCGGAGACCTCGCCGAGCTTGGCGGCGTAGGAGTCGAACGCGCCCGGGTCGAGCTTGGCGCCGCTGGTGCTGGTGAGGAAGACGTGGGTCGGGTCGGCCGCACCGGCGGAGAAGCCGTTGATCATCTTGTCCTGAACGACCATCGACTCCTTCTCCTTCGGCATGGAACTGCCCGCGAGGTCGAAGGTGCCGTTGTAGCCCAGGGCGCCGACGGACAGCGCCAGCAGGACGCCGCCGGAGGCGAGCGCGACCACCGCCGGGCGCTTCTGCATCATCCGGCCGAGCGCGGCGAAGCGAGCGTCGTTCGGCTCCCGCATCCACTTCTTGCCCGGCCAGAACACGGCACGGGCCGGGATGACCGCGAGCAGGGCCGGGGCCAGGGTGAGCGAGGCGAAGGCGGTGACCACGACGGCGATGGCCAGGGCGGGGCCGAGGGCCTTGAACATGCCCAGGCTGGAGAGGATCAGCACGGCGAAGGCGACGGTGACCGCGCCGGCGGCGGAGGCGATCGCCTCGCCGACCCGCCCGACCGCGTTGGCCACGGCCTCCTTGCGGTCGTCACCGGCCCGCAGCCGCTCGCGGTAGCGGAACGCCAGGAAGAGGAAGTAGTCGGTGCCGACGCCGAGCACGACGACGATCAGGATCGCCGAGAGTATCGGGGTGGTTTCGAGGCCGAAGGCCTTGGTGGCGTAGTTGATCAGGCCGTTGGAGGTCGGCATGGCGACCACGAGCGAGACCAGGAGCGGCAGCAGGCCGGCCAGGATGCTGCGGAAGATGATCCCGACGATGATCGCGACCAGGACGATCGTCGCCAGTCCGATGAGGGCGTCGGCCGAGCCGGAGGCGTCCTGCTGGTCCAGCGACTGGGCGGCGGCGCCACCGAGCTGGAACTTGACGTCGGTCCCCGCGCTGAGTGCCTTGCCCTCCTCACGGAGGTGCTTGGCGACGTCGCCGAACGCCTTGGGGTCCTGCTGCTTGGTCTTGTCGATGGCTATCGGCGCGAGCGCGTACTTGCCGTCCTTGGACGTGGTCTGCTCGCCGACCGGGATGATCTTCTCGACCGCCTCGATCTTCTTGTCCGTGAGGCCTTGGACGATCTTGGCCATCGCGGCCTTGTCGCCCTCGTTCAGCGCACCGCCGTCGTTGCGCTCGAAGAGTGCCAGCGCGGACGGCGTGAAGCTGGCCGGGAACGCCTGTTCCTGGAGCGCGGCGGCCTGGATCGACTCGTAGTGCTTGGGGAGGAACGACGCCTCGTCCGTCTGTGCGGTGATCTTCGGCGCCGTCGCGACGATGGCGACCATCGCGACGACCCATGCGGCGATCACCCACCACGCACGGCGAACGACGAATTGTCCTAGTCGGTGGAACATGCTCGTGATGCCTCCTGGGCATGGTTCACCGCAGCCCTTGGGGGACGGGACGCTGGGCGACGGCAGGACCGGCTCGGGGAATGCCCGGCGGGCACTCCCTTGCCGGTCGGCAGGTAAGTGGATCTGGGGCATCATCCTACGAGCACTTGCTTGCCGCCCGGCAAGGAGCCCCCGTGTGCTTCAACCCCCGTAGGCCGCCCCGAAGCGGCCCCGCCCAGTTTCCCCCGCCCACAGCCCTCGTGACCTCGTGCTCCGGGTGGATCCATCTCCCCCTCAGGGTGGAGGCGCATCCCCTACCCCCCAGGAGGAGGTCTAGGGGTCCGGGGGTAGGGAAAACCCCACCCAGGCCCCGAGGACAACACCAGGAGAGGGCCACCCGCCAGCCGGATTACCCGTCAACCCCCGCTTCCCTACTGTCGATCGGGACGCCGGACCGCAGCCGGCGCACCGCGACCGGCGGCTCCCCCGACCCAGGGCCGCCGCCGCTCCCGTCCGGCGACCACCGCCGCTCTCCCAGGGGGGAAGACCCACCGTGAAGCCCGTGAAGTCCAGACTCGGCCCGGCGGCCGCCATGGGTGCCTGGAGCGCCCGGCACCGCAAGACCGCCGTGTTCGGCTGGCTGCTCTTCGTCGTCCTGGCCGCCGCGCTCGGCACCGCGCACGGCAGCACCAAGGTGACCGAGGCCGAGTCGATCCCCGGACAGGTCTCCCGGGCCGCGCGGATCCTCGACGAGGCCGGGCTGCAGAGCCCGGCGGGTGAGACCGTCCTGGTCCAGAGCACCACCCGCAGCGCCGACGACCCGGAGTTCCGCGCCGCCGTCGGCCAGGTGGTCGCCGCGGTGAACGGCACCGGAAAGGCCGCCGAGGTCCGCTCGCCGTACGACACCCGGGCGGTCTCCGCGGACGGCCACTCCGCGCTCGTGACGCTGACGCTCAAGGGCGACCGCGAGCAGGCGCCGGACCACGTCCAGCCGGTGCTGGACGCGGTGGCCGGCGTGCAGCGGCAGCACCCCGACCTCACCGTGGTCCAGCTCGGCGACGCCAGCTCCGGCAAGTGGATGCAGGACCAGCTCACGAACGACTTCGCCCGCGCCGAGTGGACGGCCGTGCCGCTCGCCCTCGGCATCCTGCTGGTCGCCTTCGGCGCGCTGGTCGCCGCCGTGCTGCCGGTGGTGCTCGCGCTCACCGCCTTCGTCGCCGCCGCCGGGCTGGTCGCCCTCAGCAGCGGGTTCCTGCACACCAGCGGCGACGCCTCCTCGGTGATGCTGCTGGTCGGCCTCGCCGTCGGCGTCGACTACTGCCTCTTCTACCTGCGCCGCGAGCGCGAGGAGCGGGCCGCCGGGCGCGACGCCGCCACCGCGCTGGCCGTGGCCGCCGCCACCAGCGGCCGGGCCGTACTGGTCTCCGGCGTCACCGTGGTGGTCGCCATGGCCGGCATGTTCCTCACCGGGATCGCCACCTTCAAGGCGATGGCCTTCGCCACCATCGTGGTCGTGATCACCGCCGTGCTCGGCTCGCTCACCGTGCTGCCCGCACTGCTGTCGATGCTCGGCGACCGGGTCGAGAAGGGCCGGGTGCCGTTCCTCGCCCGGCCGCGCCGCCCGGCCGCCGGGGACCGGAGCGGCGGACGGTTCTGGAACGCGGTGCTGACCCCGGTGCTGCGCCACCCGCTGGCCGCCACCGTCCTCGCCGGCGCCTTCCTGCTGGCCGTGGCCGCACCGCTGCTCACCATGCACACCGCCAAGCTGACCTTCCAGCAGCAGCTGCCCGCGGGCAACGCCCTGGTCGCCGCCTCGCAGAAGATCGAGGCCGCCTTCCCGGGCAGCCCCGCCCCCGCCACCGTGGTGATCAGGGCCGCCGACATCGACTCCCCCGCGATGACCGCCGCGATCGCCGAGCTCAGGGCCAGGGCGCTGGCCGGCGGACGGATGCACGGCCCGGTGGAGGTCACCGTGCACCCCGACAAGAACGTGGCCACCGTCGACATCCCGCTCAACGGCACCGGCAACGACGCCACCAGCAACGAAGCCCTGCGGAGCCTGCGCGAGGACCTGGTGCCCGCCACCGTGCTCGCGGTGCCCGGCACCGAGGCCCCGGTCACCGGCCAGACCGCCGGCTCGTACGACTTCAACCGGAAGATGACCGGCTCGATGCCGCTGGTCCTCGGCTTCGTGGTGGTCTTCGCCTTCCTGCTGATGCTCACCTCGTTCCGCTCCCCGGTCGTCGCCGTCACCGCCGTGGTGCTCAACCTGCTCTCGGTGGGCGCCGCGTACGGGGTGCTGACGCTGGTGTTCCAGCACGGCACGGGCGCCTCGCTGCTGGGCACCGCCGGGGTCGGCGCGGTGGAGTCCTGGGTGCCGCTGTTCCTCTTCGTGATCCTCTTCGGGCTCTCGATGGACTACCACGTCTTCGTGGTCTCCCGGATCAAGGAGGGCCACGACCGCGGCCTGCCGACCCGGGACGCGATCGCCCACGGCATCCGCTCCACGGCCGGGGTGGTCACCAGCGCCGCGGTGATCATGGTGGCGGTGTTCTCGGTCTTCGGCTCGCTGTCCATGCAGGTGATGAAGCAGATGGGCGTGGGCCTGGCGGTCGCGGTGCTGATCGACGCCACGGTGATCCGCGCGGTGCTGCTGCCCTCGGTGATGACCCTGCTCGGCGAGCGCAACTGGTACCTGCCGCGCTGGCTGAACTGGCTGCCGGACCTCTCGCACGGCGAGTCCGTCCCGCCGCCCGGCGCCGACCGGGCCCCGCACGGGCCGCCGGCCGCCCCGGCGCAGGGGGCGCGCCACCGCCGGGCCGAGGTCTGAGCCTCCCCCGGCACCCCCGGAGCCCCGGCGTCCCCGACCCGTCCGAGACCCCTCCGAGACCCGTCCGAGCCCCCTCCGACCCGCCCGACGCCGGGCTCCGCAGCGCGCGGGGCCCGGCGTCCTTGCGTCATGATGATCACCGTCCGGGGTTCCCCGGATGAACGTCGGCGGAACGGAAACCCAGTCATGATCCCCTTCGACGAGGGCCGCGCCCGGCTGCTGCTCGCCCGGGCCTGCGAGTCGGCCGGGCTGGCCGCCCCCGACGGGGCCACGCTGCTCGCGCTCGGCGAGAACGCCGTCTTCGACCTCGGCGACCCGGCCGTGGTCGCCAAGGTCGGCCGCGGCCCCGAGCTGTACGACCGGGCCCACCGCGAACTGGCCCTGGCCCACTGGCTGGCCGGCCAGGACGTCCCGGTGGTCCACCCGTACGACGCGGTGGCGCCCGAGCCGCAGCTGGCCGACGGCCACCCGGTCACCTTCTGGCACCGGCTCGCGCCCGCCGTCCGGCCCGCCCGCCCGGTCGACCTCGCCCCGCTGCTGCACGCCCTGCACCAGCTGCCGCTGCCGCCCTTCACCCTCGGCCGGCGCGACCTGCTGGCCCCGGTCGAGCGCTGGCTGGCCTCCGCCGAGGGCCACGTGGACCCGGTGGACGTCGCCTTCCTGCGCCACCGCCGGGACGCCTTCGCGGCCGCCCTGCCCGACCTCGTCCCGCAGCTGCACCCCGGGGTGATCCACGGCGACGCGCTGCCGCGCAACCTCCACATCGGCCCGGACGGGCCGGTGCTGCTCGACCTGGAGTTCATGGCGAACGACCTGCGCGAGCACGACCTGGTGGTCCTCGCCCTCAGCCAGGACCGCTACGGCGTGCCCGTCGAGGAGTACCGCGCGTTCACCGGGGCGTACGGCTGGGACGTGCGCGAGTGGCCCGGCTTCACGGTGCTGCGCGGCGCCCGGGAGACCGCCAGCGCCTCCTGGGTGGCGCAGCAGGCGGCCAGCAACCCGGCCGCGCTGAAGGAGTTCCGGCGCCGGGTCGACTCGCTGCGGGACGGGGCCACCGAGGTGCGCTGGTACCCCTTCTGACGGCCCTCCCCGTTACCCGTGGAGCGGCGGGGCCGCCAGCGGGGCGAGTGTGAGAAGACTCTTACGGCGGGTCGGTCCGGTCCGCAACCGCGGAACGTACGATCGGCGTCCTGTCGGACAGTCGTCCTGACCCGAGAGATCGGCACCGCACTCGCACCTCAGGAGCCGCCGCCATGCACCGGACCGCCCGCCGCCCCTCCGCCCCGACCCGACCGTCCCGATCCGGGCGCCGGCTGCTCGCGGGCTGCGTCGCGGTGGCCGCCGCCCTGGGGCTGGCCGCGTGCGGGACCGCCAGCGGGGCACTCCGGCCGCCGAGCGCGGCGGCGCCGTCCGGGACGCAGACGCCGGCCGCCACCGAACCGGGCGGGACGGCGGCGACCACCCTCGCGCCGGCGCCCGGATCGGACGCCGTGCCACCGGGCGCGGGCTCCCCGGCCGCCCCCGCACCGGCCGCCCCCGCACCGGCGGTGCCGGCGAAGCCGAGGCCGACCGCGGCCACGGGCTCCCCCGTCTCCACCGCGCCGACCACTCCCACCACGCCCACCACACCCACCGCTCCGGCCACCCAGACCCCACCGGTCACCCCGACCGCCGCGCCGTCCTCGCCCGCCGTGCCGCCCCCGCACACCGGCGCGGGCACCGTGATCGGCTCCACCGCCTCCGGCGGCCGCACCGTGGCGCTCACCTTCGACGACGGCCCCGGCCCGGCCACCGGCCAGATCCTCGACCTGCTGGCCCAGTACCACGTCAAGGCCACCTTCTGCCAGATCGGCCAGAACGCCGCCGCCAACCCCGCCATGGTCAAGCGCGTCCTGGCCGCCGGGCACCGGCTCTGCGACCACAGCGTCCACCACCCGCAGCCGTTCGCCAAGCTCCCGCACGACAAGGCCGTGGCCGAGATCACCGACGCCCGGAACATGATCGTCCAGGCCGGCGGCCCCGGCACCGGGGTCGGCTGGTTCCGCGCCCCGGGCGGCGGCTTCAACGCCGACAACGAGCACATCACCGCGAGCCTCGGGATGTCCTCCCTCGGCTGGTCCGTCGACCCGCGCGACTGGGCGCGTCCGGGCACGCCGGCCATCGTCTCGGCCGTGCAGAAGCAGCTCAGGCCCGGCGGCGTGATCCTGATGCACGACGGCGGCGGCGACCGCAGCCAGACCGTGGCCGCGCTCAAGCAGCTGCTGCCCTGGCTGGTCGCCCAGGGCTACACCTTCGACTTCCCGGCCGCGTAGGCCAGGGCCGTCGGGGCCTCGGCTCCGCCCGGAACGCTCCGGGCGTTCCCCCCGTTCTCCCCCACCTCCCCGGCCCCCGTACCGCGGACGGCTCCCGTACGGCGGCCGTCAGGGCACGCGCAGCCGGTAGACCTGCCGGGAGCCGCCCTCCGGGCCCGGGGCGGCGGCCTCGGCCGGGGTGAAACCCAGCCGCTCGTAGAAGACCCGGGCGCCGCTCGCCACCGCGCCCGGGTGGTCCGGGCCGAAGGTCACCACCTCGACGGTGGCCGGGCCCCGGACATGACGGCGCAGCACGTCCTCGACCAGCTCCCGGCCGACACCGGTGCCCCGGGCGCGCCCGGCCACCACCAGCCAGTGCAGGTGGTACGGCCCCGGGCCCGCGGCGCCGAGCAGCAGGCCGCCGAGCAGCCCCTCGCCGTCCTCGGCGACGGTCGCCAGGCCCCCGTCGATGCTGCCGCGCACCGCACGGTGGAACCCCGGCTCGGCGACCATCGGGCCGAACCAGTGCTCGACCTCGGCGGCGAGGGCGAGGAAGCCGGGCAGGTCCGCGGGGCGCGCGGGCCGCACGGCCGTCACCGGGCGGGCCAGCGCGGGTCGACCACCGCCTGCGGGTCCTTGCCGCGGCGCAGCCAGGCCTGGAGGCCCTCGGCCCACTGCCGGTACCAGTCGATCTGCCGGCGGTGCAGCTCGGCGGGCTCCAGCGCCCCCACCTCGGCCGGGTAGCGCCCGGCCAGCGCGACGGCGACCCGCACGGCGGCGAGCGCGTCGCTGCCCGCCTCGTGGGCGTCCGTCAACTCCACCCCGTACAGCTCGCAGACCCGCTGCAGGGTGCGCGAGCCCTTGCGGTACTTGTCCACGGCCCGGTCGATCACCAGCGCGTCCAGCACCGGCCCGACCGGCCTGCCCAGGCGCTCGGCGAGCGTCGCCAGCCCGTGCCGGCGCAGCTCGGCGTCGAGCAGCGACAGGTCGAACGGCGCGTTGAACGCCACCACCGGCCGCCCGGCGGCGATCCGCTCGCACAGCGCGGCGGCTATCTCCTCCACCGCCTCCTTCGCGGGCCTGCCCTTGCTCCGCGCCACCTCGTCCCCGATCCCGTGGATCGCCGCCGCCTCGGCGGGTATCGGCACCCCGGGGTCGAGCAGCCAGTGCGCGGCGCCCACCCGGGCGGCCCCGACGGTGTCCACGAGCGCGGCCGTGACGATGCGGTCCACGGCCGGGTCGGTGCCCGTGGTCTCCAGGTCGAAGCCGACCAGTGGCTGCTGCCACCAGCTCATCAGGTGTGTCCTTCCGTCCTGCCTCTCGAAACAGCCCCTATCATCACCCGGCCCACCGACAACCCGGCCCGCGGGGAGCCCGGTCACGGGCCCGCCCGGGCCCCGGGCGCGGACGAAGGGGCCGCCCCCGAGCGGCGCCCCGGTCCTGCCGGCGCCCCCTCGTCGGCCCGATGCCGCACCGTTCGCGGCCGGCGCGACGAGCGCCGGGCCGGGCGTCCGGCGGTGACGTCGAGCCGCCCGGCGCGGCCGTGCCGAACCCGTGGGAGTGCTGAGAGCCCGTCATGCCGACCGCCCCGGTCGCGGGGTGCGACCGGGGCGGGCGGGGCGGCCGGCGTGGGCCAGCGGGCCGGCGTGGGCTAGCGGGGCGGGGTGGCGAGGGCGAGGCGGCTGGGGAGGACGCTGGAGGCGACGGCGAGCAGCAGGCACAGGGCGGTGCCGGCGCCGAGCGGTGCCCAGGGCAGTCGCAGGGCGACGGTGGCCCGGCCGGCCAGGATGCGGTGGTTGAGCAGGGCGGTGGTGCCGTACTGGGTGAGCGCGGTGACGGCCAGGGCGAGCAGCGCGGCGGTGGCGACGACCAGGACGGCCTCCAGCGCGACCATCGACGTGACCTGGCGGCGCACCGTCCCGGCCAGCCGCAGCACGCCGAAGTCGCGCCGGCGGTCGGCGGTGCTCATCACCATGGTGTTGACGATCGCGATCAGCGCGTAGAGCAGGGCGGGCCCGAGGATCGTGGTGGTGGCGATCCAGGCGTAGTGGGCGCCGGGGTCGGGCCCGGGGTCGTGGGCGTCGGTGAGGGTGCCGCCGAGCCGGTCGGCCGGTTCGGCGTCGAGGTGGACGGCGGCGGGACGGGCGCCCGCCAGGTGGCCGGCGACGGCGTCGCCGCTGAGCAGGACCTCGTCCAGGCCGAGCTGGGTGCGGTAGACGAGGGCGAGCCGCAGGCTGGTGACGGTGCCGTCGGCGAGGCGCAGGTTGACCTGGTCGCCGAGTTTCCAGCCGTGGCCGCGGACCTGGTCGGTGGAGGCGGCGAGGGTGGCGCCGCGCAGGTCGGCGGCGCTGCCGTCGACGGCGGGCAGTGTCCAGGCGGTGGCGAGGTCGCCGTCGACGACGGTGGCGGCGGACGGCGCGCTCGCGGGCGAGTCCTCGCCGTGGTCGTCGAAGGCGGGGGCGGCGGCGCCGAGGCCGGTGACCACGGTGGCGGTGGTGGCGGTGGCGTGCAGTCCGGGGCGGGCGGCGGTGAGCCGGTGGGCGGCGTCGGCGGGCAGCGGGGCGCCGCCGGGGCGCAGCACGTACGCGGCGGCGGCGAGGGCCCGGTTCTGGGCGGTCATGGCGTCGGCGAAGGCGGCGGTGGAGCCGACCACGGTGCCGGTGAGCGCGATGGCGAGGAAGGCCGGGGTGGCGGTGGAGACGGTGCGGCGCACGGCGGTGAGGGCGTTCTGCCGGGCGAGCAGCGGGGCGGCGGCGACGGCCCGGGCGAGCGGGGCGCTGAGCAGTCGCAGCAGCGGCGGTACGACGGCCGGTGCGAACAGGGCGAGCGCGGTGATGGCGAGCAGGTCGGCGCCGAGCACCCACTGGGAGGCGAGTTGCGGGTCGTCGGGCTGGTCGCCGGGGGCGGGGGTCATGGTGGGCGCGGCCAGGTAGTAGCCGACGGTGCCGGCCAGGGCGGTGAGGCCGAGCAGCGCGCAGGTCCAGCGCAGCGGGGTCATGGCCGCGCGGTCGGCAGCGGCGTCGCCGAGCGCCTCGACGGCGCGCACCCGGCCGGCCCGCAGGGCGGCGGTGACGGCGCCGAGCAGGGCGACGAGGAGGCCGACGGCGGCGGCGAGCAGCATCGGCCCGGCGGCGGGGTGCGCGGTGAATCCGTCGGGGGCGGCCCCGCGGGCGACCAGCCAGGCGGCGAGCGCCGGTGCGCCGGGCAGCGAGAGCAGGCAGCCGCTGACGGCGGCGGCGAGGGCGACGACGGCGGCCTCGCCGGTGATCAGCCAGACGATCTGCCGGGGCGTGGCGCCGACGGCGCGCAGCATCGCGATCTCCTGGCGGCGCTGGGCGACGGCGAAGGCGAAGGTCCCGGCGACGACGAAGACGGCGACGAAGGCGGCCATCGCGGCGGTGAACTGGAGCACCTTGTGCAGGGAGGGCGCGCCGAGCGGGGAGTCGTCGCCGGCGGTGTCGTGGAGCAGGCTGCCGGTGGTGGCGACGAGCAGGACGCCGAGGGTGAGGGCGACGTAGGAGCCGGCGAAGGCGGACTTGCGCCGCCGCAGGCTCGCGGTGGCGACCGGCAGCAGGGTGGTGATCGAGGTCATGCCGCCGTCTCCAGGGCGGTCATCCGCTCGGCGACGTGCTGGGCGGTGGGGTGGGGCAGGTCGTCGACGATCCGGCCGTCGGCGAGGAAGAGCACGCGGTCGGCGTAGGCGGCGGCGACCGGGTCGTGGGTGACCATGACGGTGCTCTGGCCCTCCTGGTCGACGAGGTCGCGCAGCAGGGCGAGGACGTCGCGGCTGCTGGCGGAGTCCAGGGCGCCGGTCGGTTCGTCGGCGAACAGCATGCGCGGCCGGGTGATCAGCGCGCGGGCGATCGCGACGCGCTGCTGCTGGCCGCCGGAGAGCTGGGAGGGCAGGTGTCCGGCGCGCTCGCCGAGGCCGACCTGGGCGAGCGCCCCGCGCACCTGCGCGGGGTCGGGGCGGCGGCCGGCCAGCCGTAGCGGCAGCCCGACGTTCTGTTCGGCGGTGAGCGAGCCGACCAGGTTGAAGGCCTGGAAGACGAAGCCGATCCGCTGGCGGCGCAGCACGGTGAGCTCGGTCTCGCCCAGTGCGCCGAGGTCGGCCCCGTCCAGGGTGACCCGGCCGCTGTCGGGCCGGTCGAGGCCGGCGCAGCACTGGAGCAGGGTGCTCTTGCCGGAGCCGGAGGGGCCCATGACGGCGGTGAAGCCGCCGCGGGCGAACTCGACGTCCACCCCCCTGAGCGCCCGTACGGCCTCCGGGCCGGTTCCGTAGGTGCGGTGTACGTCGTCGAGCCGCAGGACGGCCCCGTTCTCCCCCGTGATCTTCACAGCAGCCACACCTACCACGGTGGCCACGGCCCTGACCAGGTGGTTTGGGGGAATCGTTATGCCGTCAGCCGCCGTGCCCCGCCGAGGACTTCGGCGCGGACCTCGGTCCCGCCGACGGGGCGGTGCAGGAAGACGTCGACCGGATCCTCGTGGACGACGGTGAAGCCGTGGCGTTCGTACAGTCGCTGGGCGGCGCTGCCGCGGAGGACGACGAGGCGGAACGGTTCTCCGGCGGCGTCGGCCTCGGCGAGGAGGTGGCGCAGCACGGCGGTGCCCAGGCCCCGCCCCTGGAGGTGCGGGGCCAGGTAGAACAGCTCCAGGTGGCGTCCGCCCCGCTCGTCGGGGCGGACGGTGACACAGCCGGCGAAGGCCCGGTCCACCAGGATGACGGAGGTGTACCTGGTCGAGAAGGACGCCCTCACCCGCTCCCGGGAGCGGGCCGGGTCCCAGCGGCCGAGGCGTTCCAGGTCGGCGCGCATGACCTGGGCCTTGAGGTCCGTGACGGGTTCGAGGTCCTCGGGCGCGGCGGGGCGCAGGCTCCAGTCGGGGGCGATGTTCACGGCCCGCAGTCTGGCAGCCGCGTCACCGCTCCGACCAGCCGTTTTCGTCAGGACACCGGCCGGGAGTCGGCCCAGGCGCCCTCGAACTCCTCGCGGTAGACCTCCAGCAGTCCGGCCTCGGTGCCGCCGGGCTGCTGGCCGGCGCCGCCGCGCAGCACCAGGGCCGGGGACTCCATGCCGCGGGCGCGGCGCAGGTAGGGCTGGATGACGCCGAGGTCGCGGCCCTGCCGGCGGCCGCCCGCCTGGCCGGCCGTGCGGGGGCCCTCGACCAGGTAGGCGGTGAAGCGCGGGGTCTCGTCGAAGACCCGGATCTCGAAGCCGCCCTGGTCCCGCAGCCGGGCCCGCACCCGCCGCACGTGCATGATGTTCATTTCGATGGAGCGCGACAACTCGCTGCGGCCGAGGCCGAGTTCGCGTTCGCGGCGGCGCACCGCGCTGCTCGCCGGGTTGAGGAAGAGCAGCCGCACCCGACAGCCTTCGCCGGCCAGGCGCACCAGGCGCTTGCCGGTGTAGTTCTGGCAGAGCATGCCGAGGCCGATGCCGAGGGCGTCGAGGCGCCGGGCGCCGTCCAGCAGGTCCTCGACGGGGAGGTCGCGCTGGAGCCGGACCCGGTCGGCGTGCACGGCGACGACGTCCGCGTACCGGCCGGCCACCAGGGACTCGACCACGTCGGCGGGCACCCCGCCGGCGCCCCCGTCCAGGACGGCCAGCAGCCGGGCGGCGGCCCGCTCGGTCTGGGCCAGCACGGTCTGGGTGAGCACCCGGTTGCGGGAGACCACGTGCCGGGCCACCTCCAGCTCGTCCAGCGCCAGCTCGATCTCGCGCCGGTCGGCCAGGTACGGCTCGAAGCAGGGCCAGTGCTGCACCATCAGTTCGCGCAGCTGGGGCAGGGTGAGGAAGACCAGCGGGTCGTCGTCGGCCGGGTCGAGGAGGTAGCCCTTGCGGCGGCTGACCTCGCGCACGGCCCCGGCGCGGTGCGCCCACTCCTCGCCGGCCGGCCCGGCGGCGGCGGTGACCCAGTCCTCGCCGTGGGCGGGGGCGTAGATCGGGTGCAGCACCTCGTCGACCAGGGCGCGCAGCCGCTGTTCGACCAGGTTGAGCCAGACGTAGGCGCGGCCGGACAGCCGGACCCGCTGGTAGGCGTCCTCCCATTCGCCGGCCGACCAGGCCAGTGCGGGTATCTCGACCGGGCCGCCCTGGGCGGGCACCAGGGCCCGGCCGGTCAGGGTGGGACGCATGACCACCGTGGGCGCCTCGCTGCGGGTCGCGCCCCGGTCGGGGCCGCCGGGCCCGGAACCGCGGCCGCCGGCGGGGAACACCATGCGCCACCTCATCTGGTTGCTGCGGCCGGCCCCCGCGGGCGCGGGGACCGTCGAAAGCCCGTCGGCCCGCCCCGGGCGGCCGGACGATCAAGGGTACTGCCCGCCGCGAGCCGATCGCAGCCGGATGCCCGGGGCCCCTCCCGCACCACCGGAGCACTCTTCACACGAATGCCCGACGGGCGCTCGTTCGGCCCAACCCGGGCCGGATGTCCCGGCCCGCGGGGAGGGGCTCGGGGAGTATGCCCTGTGCCGCGCGTCACGGCGGCTGTGCCGTGCGTCACGGCGCACGGTCACGCACATGCCCGGCCGCCCGGCCGGGAAGAGAGCGTCCGGGCCCCGGCAGGCGGCCGGTCCCGTTGTCGGAGCACACGTCAGTTTCCGTCGGCAGCAAGGAAGTTGAGAAGTCATGCAGGTCTGGCCCGGTACGCCCTACCCGCTCGGCGCCACCTACGACGGGGCCGGCACCAACTTCGCCGTGTTCTCCGAGAGCGCCGACCGGATCGAGCTGTGCCTGATCGCCGAGGACGGCTCCGAGACGGCCGTCGAGCTGCGCGAGACGGACGCCTTCGTCCGGCACGCCTACCTCCCGGGCGTCCAGCCCGGCCAGCGCTACGGCTTCCGCGTGCACGGCCCGTACAACCCGGGCCTGGGCCAGCGGCACAACAGCGCCAAGCTGCTGCTGGACCCGTACGCCAAAGCGATGAGCGGGCACATCGACTGGGACGAGTCGGTCTACGGCTACCACTTCGGCGCCCCCGAGCGCCGCAACGACCTGGACTCCGCCCCGCACACCATGCACTCGGTGGTGATCAACCCGTACTTCGACTGGGGCACCGACCGGCCGCCGCGCACCGACTACCACCGCACCGTCATCTACGAGGCCCACGTCAAGGGCCTGACCCGGCTGCACCCGGGCATCCCCGAGGAGATCCGCGGAACGTACGCGGGCCTGGCCCACCCGGCGGTGATCGAGCACCTGGCCAAGCTCGGCGTCACCGCGATCGAGCTGATGCCGGTGCACCAGTTCGTCCGCGACCACCGGCTGCGGGACCTCGGCCTCGCCAACTACTGGGGCTACAACACCGTCGGCTTCTTCGCCCCGCACTCCTCCTACTCCTCCACCGGCGACCGCGGCCAGCAGGTGCAGGAGTTCAAGTCCATGGTCAAGGCGCTGCACGCGGCCGGGATCGAGGTGATCCTGGACGTCGTCTACAACCACACCGCCGAGGGCAACCACCTGGGGCCGACGCTGTCGCTGCGCGGCCTGGACAACGTCTCCTACTACCGCCTCGCCCGCGACCAGCGCTTCTACGAGGACACCACCGGCACCGGCAACAGTCTGCTGATGCGCAGCCCGCACGTGCTCCAGCTGATCATGGACTCGCTGCGCTACTGGGTCACCGAGATGCACGTGGACGGCTTCCGCTTCGACCTCGCCGCCACCCTCGCCCGGCAGTTCCACGAGGTGGACCGGCTGTCCTCCTTCTTCGACCTGGTCCAGCAGGACCCGGTGGTCTCCCAGGCCAAGCTGATCGCCGAACCCTGGGACCTCGGCGAGGGCGGCTACCAGGTGGGCAACTTCCCCCCGCTGTGGACGGAGTGGAACGGCATGTACCGGGACACCGTGCGGGACCTGTGGCGCGGCGAGAACGCCACCCTCGCCGAGTTCGGCTCCCGGCTCACCGGCTCCGCCGACCTCTACCAGGACGACGGCCGCCGCCCGATCGCCTCGATCAACTTCGTGACCTGCCACGACGGTTTCACCCTGCGCGACCTGGTCTCGTACAACGAGAAGCACAACGACGCCAACGGCGAGGACAACCGGGACGGCGAGTCCTTCAACCGCTCCTGGAACTGCGGCGTCGAGGGCCCCGCCGCCGACCCGGCCGTCGAGGAGCTGCGGGAGCGCCAGCAGCGCAACTTCATCGCCACCCTGATGCTCTCCCAGGGCGTGCCGATGCTCTCGCACGGCGACGAGCTCTGCCGCACCCAGCTGGGCAACAACAACGCCTACTGCCAGGACAACGAACTCACCTGGGTGCACTGGCCCGAGGGCGACGGGCCGCAGGCGCGGCTGCTGGAGTTCACCCAGGGGATGATCTGGCTGCGCCGCGACCACCCGGTGTTCCGGCGGCGGCGGTTCTTCCACGGGCGGCCGGTGTCCGCCTCCGGCGGCTTCGACGACCTCACCGACATCGCCTGGTTCACCCCGACCGGGGAGGAGATGACCAAGCGCAACTGGGGCGCCAGCTACGCCAAGTCGCTGACCGTCTTCCTCAACGGCTACGCGATCTCCGAACCGGACCGGCGCGGCGGCCGGATCGTCGACGACTCCTTCCTGCTGCTGTTCAACGCCCACTCCGAACCGCTGGAGTTCACCGTGCCCGCCGACCACGGGCAGGAGTGGCAGGTCGTGGTCGACACCGCCCGGCCCCGGCTGCCCGCCCCCGGCACCGGCGCCCGGGTCAAGGCCGGGGACGCCCTCTGGCTCACCGACCGCTCGCTGATGGTGCTGCAGCGGCCCGCCTAGGTGCTCCGGTCCGTGCCGGCGGTGCCGCGGCGCCCCGCCTGGGGCGTGCCGGCGGTGCCGCGGCGCCCGGCCGGGCCGGTCACCGAACGCGGCGCGGGCCCTTCGGACGGCCGGGGGCGGTCACCTGTTCGGGCCAGCAGCGGGTCTTGGCGGCGGCCTCCCCCGGGTACCTATGGAGCTATGACCCCCGCCGCCGAGCCCGCGCAGCCCCGCCCGGCCGCCACCGTCCCCTCGTCGTCGTACCGCCTCCAGCTCCAGCCCGGCTTCACCCTCCACGACGCCACCGGCGCCGTCCCCTACCTGGCCGCCCTCGGCGTCTCCCACCTGCACCTGTCCCCGCTGCTGGAGGCCGTCCCCGGCTCCACCCACGGCTACGACACCGTCGACCACACCCGGATCAGCGAGCAGCTCGGCGGCGAGCCGGCGCTGCGCGAACTGGCCGCCGCCGCGCACCGCCACGGCCTGCGGCTGATCGCCGACGTGGTGCCCAACCACATGGCCGTGCCCGCCCCCGAACGGCTCAACCGGCCGCTGTGGCAGGTGCTGCGCGACGGTCCCGACTCGCCGTACGCGCGCTGGTTCGACATCGACTGGACCGCCCAGGCCGGCCCCGCCGACGCCCCCGGGCGCGGCCGGGTGCTGCTGCCGCTGCTCGGCGACCGGCTCGGCGCCGTCCTGGACCAGCTCACCGTGGACGCCGTGGGGGCGCCTCCCGGCCGCCCGGCGGGGGGAGTGCTGCGCTACCACGAGCACGAGCTGCCGCTGCGCCCCGGCACCGAGGAGCTGCCGCTGTCCGAGCTGCTCGGCCGCCAGTGGTACCGGCTCGCCTGGTGGCGCCTGGCCCGCACCGAGCTCAACTACCGGCGCTTCTTCACCGTCAACGAGCTGATCGCGCTGCGGGCCGAGGACCCGGAGGTGTTCGCCGCCACCCACGCCGTCCTGCTCGGACTGCACGCGGACGGCGTCCTGGACGGCTTCCGGATCGACCACCCGGACGGGCTCGCCGACCCGCGCGGCTACCTGCGGCGCCTGGCAGCGGCCACCGGCGGGGCGTCGGGGACCACCGGCGGGGCGTACGTCGTGGTCGAGAAGATCCTCACCGGCGAGGAGCGGCTGCCCGAGGACTGGCCGGTGGCCGGCACCACCGGCTACGACGCGCTGCGCCGGATCGACGGCGTGCTCACCGACCACGCGGGCGCCTGCCGGCTGGCCGGTGCGTACGAGTCCTTCCGGCACGGCGGCCCGGTCCGGGACCTCTGCGCGGACCCGCACCCCGCCGTCGCCGAGGCCCGGCGCGGGCGGGCCGACATGGCTGGGCCGGACGGCGAACTCGCCGCCGAGGTCGACCGGCTGGTGCGGATCGCGCTGCGGATCGGCGCCGCCGAGCCCGCGCACGCCGACCACTCGCCGGGGCAGCTGCGCGCCGCGCTCGGCCGGCTGCTCACCGGCTACCCGGCGTACCGGCCGTACGCCCGGCCCGGCGAGGCGGTCCCGGCCGCCTCGGCGCAGCAGCTGCGGGCCGCCCTGGAGGGCTCCGCCGACCCGACCGACCGGCTGGTGGCCGCGCTCGCCCTCGGCGAGCTGGGCCGGGGCGCCGACAAGGACGAGTTCTGCACCCGCTTCGCCCAGACCGCCGCCGCGGTGGCCGCCAAGGGCGTCGAGGACACCGCCTTCTACCGCTGGAACGCCCTGCCCGGCCTCAACGAGGTCGGCGGCGAGCCCGCCCGGCCCGGACTGCGCCCCGCGGACTTCCACGACTGGTGCCGCTACCTGGAACGCACCTGGCCGCACAGCATGACGGTGCTGTCCACCCACGACACCAAGCGCAGCGCCGACGCCCGGGCCCGGCTCGCCGTGCTCGCCGAGCGGCCGGACGCCTGGGCCGCCGAGGCCGCCGCCTGGTCCACCGCCGCCGGCCCCGGCTTCGACCCGGACGCCGACTGGCTGCTGTGGCACACCCTGGTCGCCGCCTGGCCGATCGGCCCGGACCGGCTGGTCGCCGCCCTGCTCAAATCCGCCCGCGAGGCCAAGCTCCACACCTCCTGGACCACCCCCGACCCCCGCTACGAGCGGGCCCTGGAGCAGCGCGCCCGCGCGGTCCACGCCAACCCCGGGCTGCTCCCCCGGATCGAGGGCACCGTCCACGCCCTCGCCCCGTACGCCCGCGCCAACACCCTGGCCGCCGCGCTGCTGCACCTCACCGTGCCGGGCGTGCCGGACCTCTACCAGGGCAGCGAGGAGCCGCTGTACACCCTGGTCGACCCGGACAACCGGGGCGTGGTGGACTTCGGCGCGCTCGCCGTGCGGCTCACCGACGCGGCCGCGCCGCGCCCCGGCGACCTCGCCCGGGAGAAGCTGCACCTCACCACCACCGCGCTGCACCTGCGCCGCGCCCGCCCGCTCGGCCCGTACCGGCCGCTGCACGCCGCGGGCCCCGCCGGTGACCACCTGCTGGCCTTCGCCCGGGGCGAGGACGTGGTCACCGCCGTCACCCGGCTGCCGTACGGGCTGGAGCGGGCGGGCGGCTGGCGCGACACCGTGCTGGAGCTGCCGGCCGGCGGGCCCTGGACGGACGAGCTGACCGGGCGCGACCTCCCGGCGGGCACGGTGCCGGTGGCGGAGCTGCTGGCGGCCCTGCCGGTGGCCCTGCTGACGAGGAGGCACTGATGCCGCGCTACCAGGTGTGGGCGCCCAACGCCGCGTCCCGCGTGCGGGTCGACGTCAACGGCTTCGCCTACGACTTGGCCCGCTGCCCGGACCGGGACGGCTGGTGGTCCGGCGAGGCCCCGGCGGGCGACTACGCCTTCCGGCTGGACGACGGCCCGCCGCTGCCCGACCCGCGCTCGGCCCGGCAGCCGCACGGCCCGGAGGGGCCCAGCCGCGCGGTGGACCACGCCGCGTTCCGCTGGTCGCGGCCCGGCCGGCGCGGCCGGGCGCTGCCCGGCGCGGTGCTGTACGAGCTGCACGTGGGCACCTTCACCGCCCGCGGCACCTTCGACGCCGCCGCCGAACGCCTGGACCACCTGGTCGAGTTGGGCGTGGACTTCGTCGAGCTGATGCCGGTCTGCCCGTTCCCCGGCCGGCACGGCTGGGGCTACGACGGGGTCTCGCTCTGGGCCGTCCACGAGCCCTACGGCGGGCCCGAGGGGCTCAAGCGCTTCGTGGACGCCGCCCACCGCAAGGGCCTCGGGGTGGTGCTCGACGTGGTGCACAACCACCTCGGCCCGTCCGGCAACCACCTTCCCGCGTACGGCCCGTACTTCACCGACCGGCACCACACCCCGTGGGGCTCGGCGGTCAACCTGGACGCGCCCGGCTCGGACGAGGTACGCGCCTACCTGATCGGCAGCGCGCTGGCCTGGCTGCGCGACTACCGGATCGACGGGCTGCGGCTGGACGCCGTGCACGCCCTCGCGGACGACCGGGCCGTCCACTTCCTGGAGGAACTCTCCGCCGAGGTGGGGAGGTTGGCGGTCGCCACCAACCGGCCGCTGTTCCTGATCGCCGAGTCCGACCTCAACACCCCGGCCACCACCGCCCCGCCCGAGGCGGGCGGACAGGGCCTCACCGCGCAGTGGAGCGACGACTTCCACCACGCCCTGCACTGCGCGCTCACCGGCGAGTCCCAGGGCTACTACGGGGACTTCGCGCACGCGCCGCTCGCCGCCCTCGCCAAGACGCTCACCCGGGGGTTCTTCCACGACGGCACCTGGTCCTCGTTCCGCGGCCGCCGGCACGGACGCCCGTTCACCCCGCCCGGCAACGGCCACCGGCTGCTCGGCTACCTCCAGACCCACGACCAGGTCGGCAACCGGGCGCTGGGGGACCGCGTCTCCACCAGCCTCTCCCCCGGCCGGCTCGCCTGCGGCGCGGCGCTGGTGCTCACCTCACCGTTCACCCCGATGCTCTTCATGGGCGAGGAGTGGGGCGCCGCCACCCCCTGGCAGTACTTCACCGACCACACCGACCCGGACCTCGCCGAGGCCGTCCGGCAGGGCCGGCGCCGGGAGTTCACCGGGCACGGCTGGGCCGCCGAGGCCGTCCCCGACCCCCAGGAGCCGGCCACCGTGCTGCGCTCGGTCCTCGACTGGACCGAGCTCCGGCGCGCCCCCCACGCCGAACTGCTCACGTGGTACCGGACGTTGATCCGGCTGCGGCGCGAGCGCCCGGAGCTGTCCGACCCCGACCTCGGCGCGGTGCGCGCGGACTTCGACGAGGCGGCGGGCCGGCTGGTGGTGCACCGGGGGCCGTACCGGATCGCCGTCAACCTCGGGCCGGACGGGGCCGCGCTGCCGCTCGGGGCCACCGGGCGCGAGGTGGTGGCGGCCTTCGGGGCGGCGGAGCTGGAGGGGACGGCGGTGCGGCTGGCGGCGGACGCGGTGGCGGTCGTCGCCGTGCAGCCCGGCCGGACGTTCACCGGCACGACGGGCCCACCGTAGCGGCCGGGCTCACCGGAGGAAGGTGCCGATCCGCTCCCGGAGCGCCGGGGCGTCCAGGCCGTAGGCGGCCAGGTGCTCCGCGATCGAGCCGTAGTGCCGGTGCTCCTCGCGCGGCACCCCCAGGCCCAGCACCCGGTGCGGGCGGTCGGCGAGCGCCGCGTGCGCCTCGTTCGCGGAGGTGCCCGCCAGGTACGGCTCGACCAGCACCACGTCCGCCCGGTCGCCGAGCGCCGCGCGCAGCCCGGCGGCGTCGAAGGGGCGCACCGTCGCCGCGTACAGCACGGCGACGTCCAGGCCCTCGGTGGCCGCGAGCACCGCGTCCAGCATCGGCCCGACGGCGAGCACGGCTCCGCGCGAGCCGGACCGGACGGTGGTGAAGCGGCCCGGCTCGACCGGCACCGCGGCCGCGTTCCGGTGCTCCGAGAGCCGGACGTACACATTGCGGTCGCCGTCCGCGTAGGCGTGGCGCAGCAGTCGCTCGGCCTCGTCCGGGTGGCCGGGGACGTGGACCGTCCAGTCCGGCAGGGTGTCCAGCAGGGCGACGTCGCCCGGGGACATGTGGGTGCGGCCGCCGGCCGGCCAGTCGTACGAGCCCGCCGCGCTCACCAGCACGGCGCCGACGCCCTGGTGGACGAGGTCCAGCTTGACCTGTTCGAAGGGCCGCTCGATCAGGAAGCTGGCGAAGGTGTGGGCGATCGGACGCATCCCGGTGAGCGCCAGGCCGCCCGTCGCGCCGATCAGCAGCTGCTCGCGGATGCCGACGTTGACCACCCGGTCGGGGTGGCGCTGCTGTGCCGGGGCGAAGGCGGCCGCGGTGATGTCGGCGAGCACCACGGCCAGCCGGGGGTCCTCGTCCAGCAGGCGGGTGGTCACGTCCACGAAGCGCTCGCGCATGGTGTCCATCGGTGAAGTTCCTCTCGGGGGCTCGGTCGTGGCCTGATCGGTCGTGGCCTGATCGGTCGTGGCCTGATCGGTCGTGGCCTGATCGGTCGTGGCGGGGCGGGTCGTGGTGTCGGCGGGCCGGGGCTGCCGCCGGGTGCTCAGTGCTGCTCCTTGGGCTCGACCCGGGCGACCACCACGTGCGGGCGGCCCGGGTGCTCCGCGGTGTACGCGCGGTGCAGCGCCTCGTGGTCGCGCCCGTCCACCGTGGCGGTCGACCAGCCCTCGGCCGCGAAGCGCTGGGCGATGCCGCCCTGCCAGCCGTGCGTGGCCGAGGAGTTGTCGATCACCACCACGTGCAGCCGCTCCAGCCCGTAGGCCCCGGCGAAGGCCACCGCCTCGGCGTTGGAGCCCTCGTCGAACTCCGCGTCGCCGACCAGCACCCACACCGCCGGGTCGGTCAGGCCCTGCGCCCGCAGCCCGAGCGCGGTGCCGACGGCCAGCGGCAGGCCGTGTCCCAGCGAGCCGGAGGCGATCTCGACGCCCGCGAGCAGGGTGCGGTCCGGGTGGTGGCCGAGCGGCGAGTCGTAGCCGCCGAAGCTCGGCAGCACGGCCGGGTCGAGGAAGCCCTTGGCCGCCAGTACGGCGTAGTACGCCATCGGGCCGTGGCCCTTGGAGAGCAGGAAGCGGTCGCGGTCCTGGGCCTCTGCGGTCTCCGGGGCCACCCGCAGCACCCGGTCGTACAGCACCCAGAGCGCGTCCAGGGTGGAGGTGGCGGCCGGGCCGTGCTTCTCGGCGCCGGTCATCAGCGCCATCAGGGCGGGCAGGTCCTCGAATCGGGTGCCGGTCGCGTTCGTGCCGGTCGCGTTCGTGGCGGTCGCGTTCGTCGTCATGACCACGATGCTGCACCTTAAAGCCGACTTGAGGTCAAGCGGCTACAGTGGGTTCCCATGACCGCCCACTCCGACGGCCGCCGGGCCCCCGGCCCGCACCACGGCGACCTGCTCACCATCGGCCAACTCGCCCGCCGCAGTGGCCTCGCCGCCTCCGCGCTGCGCTACTACGAGAGCCTCGACCTGATCCAGGCCACCCGCACCTCCGGCGGCCAGCGCCGCTACACCCGCGGCACGCTGCGCCGGATCGCCTTCATCCGCGCCGCCCAGCGGGTGGGCCTCTCCCTGGACGAGGCGAAGGTCGCCCTCGACCGCCTCCCCGAGCGCCCGGCCCCCAGCGGCACCGAGTGGGACCGGGTCGCCGCGTCCTGGCAGAGCCGGATCGACGAGCAGATCGCCGAACTCCAACGGCTCAAGGCCAAGCTCACCGGCTGCATCGGCTGCGGCTGCCTGTCCCTCTCCCGCTGCGCCCTCTACAACGCCGCCGACCGCGCCGGCGAGGCCGGCCCCGGCGCCCGCTACCTGCTCACCCGCGACCCGGACGGCGGACCCGAACCGGTCCCGTCGGGCATGGAGACCTGCGGCACCCGCCCGGAGGGGCACTGAAAACCCTTTGCGCCGGGGCCGTTCACCTGCCTACGGTACGCCCGTGCTGCCCTTGGTGCTGACGGACGAGGAGTGGGACGCGGTCGTCCCCGACGAGACGGTGATGCGCCCCGGCGCCGAGGCGCTCTGCGCCCGGCTGGGCGTCGGAGGCCTGCCCCTGGAGCGCTTCCCCGAGGGCTCCGTGCCGGTCTACGCGGTCGGCGACGCGCTGGTGCTCAAGCTGTTCCCGGCCGCCTCCGCCCGGGACGGCATCGTCGAGGAGCGCGTGCTCACCCGCCTGGACGGCGCACTGCCGATCCCCACCCCGACCGTCCACGAGGCCGGCGAGTACGTCAACGGCTGGCGCCACGTCCTGATGTCCCGTCTGCCCGGCGAGGGCCTCGCCCCGGCCTGGCCGCGCATCCCGCCGCCCGACCGCGAGCGGATCGCCCGCCGCTGCGGCGAGGCGCTCGCCGCCCTGCACGCCCTCGACCCCGAGCCGCTCGCCGACGTCCTCGGCCCCGGCGACTGGCCGGCCTTCCTGGCCCGCCGGGCCACGGGCGCGGTGGCCCGCCAGCGCGAACGCGGGCTGGCGCGGGAGTGGCTGGAGCAGATCCCGGACTTCCTCGCCGCCGCCCCGCTCCCCGCCGCGCCCGGGCGCTCCCTGCTGCACACCGAGTTCATGCGCGAGCACCTGCTCACCGACCCGGCCGACGGCTGGCGCCTCACCGGCCTGATCGACTTCGAGCCCGCGATGATCGGCGACCCGGCCTACGACCTGGTCGCCGTCGGACTCTTCACCACCCGGGGGGACCCGCACCTGCTCGGCCACCTGCTGAACGCCTACGGCCGCCGCTTCGAGCCCCGGCTGCTGATGGCGTGCACCCTGCTCCACGTGTACAGCAACCTGCCGTGGTACCTGCGGGAGTTGAAGCCCTCGGCACGGACGCTGGACGCCCTCGCCGAGGAGTGGTTCGGGATCGCCTAGGCACGCCCTACGGACGCGGGTCGGTGCGCAGCAGGCTGTACCGGACGACATCGCGCCACGCGCCGGCCCGGAAGGTCACCGCGCGCTGCACGCCCTCCCGGGTGAAGCCGAGCTTCTCCAGGACGCGCTGCTCGGCCAGGTTGCCCGCCTCGGTGTCCGCCTCCAGCCGCATCACCGGGGAGTGCGCGAACAGGTGGTCCACCAGCAGCCGTTGGGCCCGGGTGCCGATCCCGCGCCCGCGCACGTGCGGCAGCAGCTGCACGCCGATGCTCCAGTACGGGGCGGACGGCCGCACCCCGCTGCGGTTGGCGGCGACGAAACCGCCGAACCTGCCCCCGACCTCGACCGCGAGCATCCACTGCCCCTCCTCCAGCAGCCCGCTCTCCAGCCACCGGCGGCGGTACCGCTGCGGATCGCGCCAGCCGTACCACTGGAACTCCCCCAGCATCTCCGGGTCGTTCACCAGCCCCTCGACCACGGGGAGGTCGGCCTCGGCTATCGGGCGCAGGGACACTGATTCATCACTCATGCAGGCGCCAACGCCCGAGCGGACTCGACGGTTCCTCAACCGAGCGGCGGCCGGGGACCGGTGCGCGGCAGGCTGTGGATGGAGCGGGCGAGCCGGAATCCCACGTCGTCGATCCGCAGCGTCGGGTGGCTCCGGCGGCGGACGGAGGCGCGGCAGCTCCAGTGCTCGTCGAACCAGCCGCCGCCGCGCAGGACGCGGTACTCGCCGTACACCTCGGGGTCGTACCGGTCCCAGCACCACTCCCAGACGTTGCCGAGCAGGTCGTACAGCCCGTGGGCGTTCGGGCGCAGCCCGCCCACCTCGTGCGGGCGCTCGCCCGAGTTGCCGCGGTACCAGGCGATGTCGTCCAGCGGGCCGTAGCGCGGGCCGTCCGTGCCGGCGCGGCAGGCGTGTTCCCATTCGGCCTCGGTGGGCAGCCGGTAGCCGTCGGTGGCGCGGTCCCAGGAGACGTCCTCGCCGTCCACCTCGTAGGCGGGCGCGAGGCCTTCGCGCCGGGACAGCTCGTTGCAGTGGCGGACGGCGTCCAGCCAGGAGACGCTGTGCGCGGGGCGGCGGTCGCCGGTCGCGCCCTCGTACTGCTCGCGGGTCACCGGACAGGCCGCCAGCCGGAACGGGGCGACGTCGACGGCCCAACTGCGCCGGGTGCGACGGTCGGAGAGGGTGACCCGGCCGGACGGTACGGTGATCATCCGCCGATCCTAGGGCGTTTCCTGCGGGTCCGGTCGGACGGGCCGCAGGAACGCCCCGACCCCCGGCCCGGCCGGCCACCGGGCACCGACCGGCACCGCGACCGCGCTTCCCCGCACGCCGGACCGATAATGGACGGGACGATTCCGTGGGTGAGAGGTGGCGCATGGCCGGCAGGTTGCGGGTGCTGAGGAAGCAGAACCGGCTCAGCCTGGAGGCACTCGCCGAGCAGGTCGGCGTCACCAAGAGCTACCTCTCCAAGGTCGAGCGCGGTATCAGCGACCCGTCGATCTCGACGGCGCTCAAGCTGGCCCACGCCCTCAAGGTCGACGTCGGCCGGCTCTTCTCGGACGAGGTGGAGCCCGAGCTCGTCACCGTCGTCCGGGCCGGTGAGCGCACTCCCGTCGGCACCGGGGCGGGCTCCGGCGTCTCCCGTTACGAGGGCATCGCGACCGGGCTCAGCGGCAAGCGGATGGTGCCGTTCATGATGTACCCGCCGACCGAACCGGCGGACCCGCCGTTCAAGTCGCACACGGGCGAGGAGTTCTTCTTCGTCCACGCGGGCACCGCCGTGCTGGAGTTCCCCGAGCGGAGCGTCGAACTCGGCCCCGGGGACAGCGTGTACTTCAACTCGGCGCTGCCCCACCGCTGCCGGAGCACCGGGCCGGAGCCGGCCGAGATCCTCGTGGTCATCCACGACGACCCGGACGGCCCCGCGGACCGGGTTCCCGCGCTGCCCTGACGGACCCGGCGGGCCCGGGGCCGCCCTGAAGCCGTCCCGAGCCCGACTTCAGGGCGGCCCCACGCCGCTGTCAGGCCTTCGGCCCGGCGCCGTCCGCCAGGGCGACTCCCGCCGCGGACAGCAGCGCGGACAGCTGCGCCGTCCGCGCCCCGTCCAGCGGCAGCAAGGGGTGCCGGGGCTCGCCGACGTCCAGGCCGCACAGGGCCAGGCCCGCCTTCACCGTGGTCGGCAGACCCCCGCCGAGCAGGAACTGCAGCACCGGCAGCTGCCGGTAGAACACCCGGCGGGCCGTTTCCGGGTCACCGGCGCGCACCGCCCGGTACAGGTCGAGGGTGAGCTCGGGGATGAGGCAGGGTGCGGCCGTGCACCAGCCGGCCGCGCCGGCCGCGAACGCCTCCAGGGCCAGCGGGTTGGAGCCGTTGTAGAACGGCAGGGCGCCGTCGGAGAGCTGGGTGAGCCGGTGCATCCGCTGGATGTCGCCGCTGCTCTCCTTGACCATGGTGATGTTCTCCACCTGGTCGACCAGCCGGTGCATGAGTTCCGGGCGGAGGTCGACCCCGGCGGTGGCGGGGTTGTTGTAGATCATCAGGGGGATGCCGATCGCGTCGGCGATCTCGGTGTAGTGCCGGGTGATCTCGCGTTCGTCCAGCCGCCAGTAGGAGAGCGGCAGCACCATCACCACGTCGGCACCGGCCCGTTCGGCGAACCGGGCGCGGCGGACGGCGCTGCGGGTGGTGAGGTCGGCGATGCCGACGACGGTGGGCACCCGGCCGGCGACGGCCGCCACCGACGCCTCGGCGGCGGTGTACCACTCCTGGTCGTCGAGGTAGGCGCTCTCGCCGGTGGAGCCGAGCGGGGCGACGGCGTGGCAGCCGGAGCGGACCAGCCGGTCGATCAGCTCGGTGAGCCGGTCGAGGTCCGGGCCGCCGTCGGCCGCGGAGAACGGGGTCACCGGGTAGGCGATGATCCCTTCCAGGGTGGTCGCGGGCATCTCAGGAGTCCTTCCGGGTGACGAGCGCGTCGCCGTGGCCGGCCCGCAGGGCGCGGCGGGCGTAGTAGGCGAAGTTCGCCTGGCCGCGCTTGGGGGTGGAGATCCAGTCGTGCGCCTCCTTGGCGAGCGGTTCGGGGATCTCCTGGATCTTCCCGGCGGCCCCGGCGAGGAGCTGCAGCTCGGCGGCCCGCTCGAAGAGCAGGGCCAGGGTGCACGCCTCCTCGACGGTTCCGGTGGCGACCAGCTGGCCGTGGTGGGCGAGCAGGAGGGCGCGCTTGTCGCCGAGGGCGGCGGAGATGATCTCGCCCTCCTCGTTGCCGACCGGGATGCCGGGCCACTTCTCCAGGAAGGCGCAGTCGTCGTAGAGCGGGCACAGGTCCATGTGCGAGACGACCAGCGGGGTCTCCAGCATCGAGAGCGCGGAGACGTGCAGCGGGTGGGTGTGGATGATGCAGTTGACGTCCGGGCGGGCCCGGTAGACCCAGCTGTGGAACCGGTTGGCCGGGTTGGCCATCCCGTCGCCCTCCAGGACGTGCAGGTCCTCGTCGACGAGGAGGAGGTTGTCCTCGGTGATCTCGTCGAAGCCCAGGCCCAGGCGCTGGGTGTAGTAGGTGCCCGGGCGTTCGGCCCGGGCGGTGATCTGGCCGGCCAGCCCGGAGTCGTGGCCGGCGTCGAACAGGATGCGGCAGGTCAGGGCCAGCTTCTGGCGCACCGTCCAGTCGTTGTCGGGGATCGCGGTCCGCATCCGCTGGTGGGCCAGGTCCACCAGGTCGGTCTTGCCCGTCTCGAACGTGTCGGCCATCGCCGTGGTTCTCCTTCGCTCGTCGGTCGGAGCGGTCCGCCGGGGCGCGGGGTGCGGCCCGCACCGGCGGGCCGCGGGCAGCGGCGACCCGCCCGGCGTCGCCGCGGAGCCCCGGGAAGACACGTCATTCACTTTAGGACACCTTGTGTCCTCGCGTCGACGGGTCACCCACCACCAGGACCCCGGATCCCGGCCCCGACCCCGGCCGCACGGGAAGCCGGCCGGGCCGACTTCCCGTGCGGGAGGCACCCCGCTACGCCCCGGCCTCCCGAAGGGTCACCGTGCACAGCCGCTTGGTGGCGCGGGTCAGGGCGACGTACAGGTCCCGTTCGCCCGCGGGCCGGGCGGCGACGATCCCGTCCGGGTCGACCACGACGGCCTCGTCGAACTCCAGGCCGCGCGCCTCCGACGCCGGGACCAGCCGGGCGTACCGCTCGACCCCGGCGGCCGCCAGTTCCGCCGTCCGGCCGTCCGCGCAGACCACGCCGAGCAGCTCGCCCGGATGCGCGGCGGCCTGCGCCCGCAGCTCGCGCACCAGCTCACCGGCGAGCCGCTCCGGCGCCACCGCGACGGACCGGGGCTCCTCACCGTGCCGGATCGACCGGACCGGCGGCTGCCCCGGGGCGATCCGGCCGAGCAACTCCCCGGTGGTGGCCAGGATCTCCCGCGTGGTCCGGTAGCTGACGGTCAGCGTCCGCAGGTCGAAGCGGCGGCCGACGTGCGGGGCGAGTGCCTCGTGCCAGTCCCGTGCGGTCGCCGCCGGGCCCGCCTGCGCGAAGTCGCCGACCAGTGTCATCGACCGGCCCGGGCACCGGCGCAGAATCATCCGCCACTGCATCGCCGTCAGCTCCTGCGCCTCGTCGACGACGACGTGCCCGAAGGCCTGCTCGGGCGGCCCGTCGACCAGGCTCGCCGCCTCGTCGAGGAGCGGCACGTCGGCGTCGGCCCACGGCGCGCCGGGCGTGCGCAGCAGCGACGCCCGCTCGTCGTCGCCGAGGTGCGGCAGGCGCGCGGCCAGTGCGTCGGCGTCGGCCAGCAGGGCGTCGACGACCTCGCCCGGCACGAGCCGCGGCCAGAGCTCCTCGACGGCCCGGTCCACGTACGCGTCGTCCAGGAGCGCGGCCCGGACGGCGTCGGCGTCGAACTCGTCGGCCCCCGTGGCGGGTTCGTCGTCGACGCCGAGCCTGCGCAGGTCCCGGGCCGCCATCCGGTCGAGGTCGATGCCGGTGAGCAGCGCGACCTCGGCGTCGATGCGCTCCAGCGCCTCGACCGTGCCGCGGGCCAGCGCGCCGGTCAGGGAGTCCACCAGCAGCTCCAGGAACAGCCGGCGCGCCCGGTTGTGGGCGAGGCCGCTCGCCTGCGCCGCCGCCCGCGCCCCGGCGACCTCCGCCTCCTCCAGGCGGACCCACTCCCGCCCGACCCGGACGGTGAAGTCCCCGCCCGGGGCCTGCCGCGAGCGGACCGACCCGGCCAGCGCGTCGGCCAGTTCGACGCAGCCCTTGAGGCGCGCCGCCCCGAACCCGTCCACGGCGCCCGGCGCGACGCCGGCCAGCTCCTCGCACGTCGCCAGGACGACGTCGTTCTCCCCGAGCGAGGGCAGCACCTGGGAGATGTAGTCGAGGAACCGCGCGTTCGGACCCAGCACCAGCACACCGCGCTCGGCCGCCTTCGGGAACGCGTACAGCACGTACGCGGCGCGGTGCAGCGCCACCACCGTCTTTCCGGTGCCCGGGCCGCCCTGCACCACCGTCACCCCGCGGTGCGGCGAGCGGACGATCGCGTCCTGCTCGGTCTGGAGCGTGGCGACCGCCGTCCCCATCCGTCCGGTCCGCCGCTCCCGCAGCGCCGCCGCCAACGGGCCGTCCCCCACGACGTCCCCGGCGGCCGGCTCCGAACCGTCCAGCAGTTCGTCGCTCACCCCGACCACCGTGCGGCCCGTCAGGCTCAGATGGCGGCGCCGCCGCAGCCCCAGGGGGTGGACCGGCGTCGCCTCGTAGAAGGCCCGTGCCGCCTCCGCCCGCCAGTCCACCAGCAACGGCAGCTCGTCCTCGTCCCGTTGCAGCCCCAGCCGCCCGATCCGCAGCACCGTCCCGTCCGCCAGGTCGATCCGGCCGAAGACCAGCCCGCCCTCGGCGCCCTGCAGCCGGCGCACCTCGCCCGCCAGCCGCCCGGCCGCCACCTCCCGCTCGTACACCTCGCCCGCGCCGTCCGCCGCCGACGCGAGCACCCGCCCCAGCTGCTCCCGCGCCCCGGCGAGCCGCTCGTCGAACAGCTCGCCGATGACGGACACCTGCACCCGCTCCAGCTCCACCTGCTGTGCGGCGTTGTCGTGGATCTGCGACAAGGAAGAGCCCCCTCTCGATTCGACCCGCCACTATGCAGAGGAAATCCGGGGAAGTAAATGTTGACTTGTCCGGTTCGCATGTGGCCCTCGAATCCCGTACGGCACTTTTCCCGGCGGAATTCCGGCACGCCCCCCAGGCGCCTCTCCCCACCCCGCGAAAACGCCCTTTCCCGGCCCGGGGCGGGGGTGGCGCCACGCGGCCGCCCGGGCCCGGAACACCTCTGTCGCACCGTGCCCCGGCGGCCCCAACAGCCCACCGCACAGCGGCTTTCGCGCCCGGGGCGCCCGCCCGCCGGACGGCCTACGCTCGGCGGAATGAACCGTACGATCCGCACCACCGAAGACGTCCTCGCCCTCCTCGACGGCCTTTTCCCGCCGGCCGAACCGTTCTGGGACCGGTTCTACGCGGACCGGTCCGCCGAGCGCCCGTTCTTCACGCCGAAACCGGACGAGAACCTGGCCTCCTACCTGGACCGCGGCCTGCTCGCCCCCGGCCGGGCGCTCGACCTCGGCTGCGGCGCCGGCCGCAACGCCGTCCACCTGGCCTCGCTCGGCTTCGAGGTGGACGCCGTCGACCTCTCCGCCACCGCCGTGACCTGGGCCGAGGAGCGCGCCCGCGAGGCCGGCGCGGGCACCGGCCTGCGGTTCCACCGGGCGAGCATCTTCGAGGCCCGGCTCCCCCACGCCCACTACGACCTGGTCTACGACTCCGGCTGCCTGCACCACCTCCCGCCGCACCGCCGGGTCAGCTACCTGGCCCTGCTCGACCGGGTGCTGGCACCGGGCGGGCACTTCGCCGTCACCGCCTTCGCGGCCGGCGCGACGGGCTCCGAGCGGACCGACGAGGAGCTCTACCGGCTCGGCGCCCTGGAGGGCGGCCTGGCGCACTCGCCGGACGAACTCCGCTCGCTGTTCCGCGAGTTCACCCCGCTGGAGATCCGCCCGATGGCCGCCCAGGGCCCCGGTTCGACGCTGTTCGGCGTCCCCTTCCTCCTCACCGCGCTCTTCCGCCGGGCCCCCGGCCGCTGACCGGCCTCCCGCCCGGCGCACCGGCCGCCGTCAGTCCCGCTCCCGCCCCACCGCCGCCTCGTACGCCAGCAGCGTGTCCACCACCAGGCGCCGCTGCGCCGCGTCGAGCGGCCCGAGGGCCGTGCGCCAGGCGACGGCCCCCGGGGCGAGCCAGGCCTCGATGGCGGGCAGCCGGGCGGGGGCGATCGCGACGATGCGGCGCCGGCGGTCGGCCTCGTCCTCGCGCCGTTCGAGGATGCCCTGCCGGCCGAGGTCGCCGACCATCAGGCTGACCGTGGTGGGGGCGACCTCCAGCCGGGCGGCGAGGTCGTTCACGCCCATCGGTCCGTCCAGCAGCAGGCAGGCCAGCAGCGACAGGTGGCGGGGCGCCAGTGCGAGGCCGCGCAGCGGCTCGGGGACGGGGATCCGCTTGGCCCGCCCGACCAGCCGGGGCATCAGCAGCAGCATCGACCGCACCGCGTCGTCGAGCCCCGCCCCGGTCGACGACGGCGTGTTCCGCGATTCCCCTTCGGCCGTTGACATCGCACACCCCTCCTCAGTTACCTTTGACATCAAAGCTGTTTTACATGCAAAGCGAACCCGTCAGCCCATGGTACGAACCGAGCCGAACGGAGCTCCACCATGCCGCACCTGAGCCTGCACATCCGCGAGGAGTCCCTCGACCCCGAGGTCGAGCGGGCCCTCATCGCCGGCCTCACCGAGGCCGTCACCTCCGTCTTCGGCGAACGGGTCCGCCCGCTGGTCGCGGTCGAGCTGATCGGGGTCCCCCAGCGCCGCCGGGGCATCGGCGGACTGCCGACCGAGGAGGTCGCACCGGTGGTCCTGCTGAGCCTGCGGGAGGCGGCCTACCACCTGCCGCAGGTGCCCGACGCGCCCGCCCGTCTGGTCGCGGCGGCCACCGCGGCGATCACCGGCGCGCTCGGCGAGGCCGTCGGACGGCAGACCGTGGTCACCCTCGACGGCGTCCCGGCGGGCCGCTCCGGGATCGGCGGCCGGGTCGCCTGACCGGGGTCGCCCGCGGATCCGTCGCACGGCACCGCGCACCCGCCCCCACCAGCCCGGATGCGCCGCCCCGGCCCGCGCACGGAGGCGGTCGCGCGCCCCTGGAACCCTCCTCGCCCCGCCCACCGCACCCCTTCGAGCCCGGTCACATTCACCCCATGAGCCCCACCAGTCCCAAAGGGAATCCGGGCCTCCGGCCGGAACCCGGCTTTGCGACCGGCGGTCCGGTGGCATAGGTTTCGACCGCCGTCGACACACCATCGACCCTGACCGGCCATCAGTCACGGGACGGACAGCGGGGCGAGGGGCCAGGCGGCCGCATGCACAGGGGAGGAGCTGCCATGCCGCAAGCCCGCGACCACGGGTCGACCGGGCGGCGGGGACGGACGGACGGCGCCGCGCACCAGCGGCCCACGGCCGGTGCGCGCCCGACCCCCGCCCACGCCACCGGACATCCGAGGAACCGTCAGTTGCGCACCACCAGAGTCGTCACCGCCACCGCCGCAGCCCTCGTCTGCCTGGGCGCCCTCAGCGCCTGCGGGCCGGACAACGGCAGCCAGGACGCCAACCCCGCCCTCCCCGCCGCCACCACCGGGCCCAGCGTCAACCCCAACAAGCCCAGCGGGTCCGACAAGGGCATCCCGGACAAGGCCTGGATGGACACCAAGAGCATCCCGATGGACGAGAGTTACCACTACACGCCGCTGGCGGCCAACGCCAAGCAGCTCTCCGGCCAGGTCCAGTTCAAGGGCATGGAGCTGTGCCGCGCCGCGGTCGCGAAGGACGACGAGCCGCTGTTCACCGGCACCGCCTCCGCCCGGGCCTCGGTCGGCTTCGGCGGGGACCGCTGGACGGCCGAGCAGACCCTGCTGTTCCACGGCGACCCGACCCGCAGCAGCGGCGCCAAGCAGAGCACCAACCTGGCCGAGGGGCGTCTGACGGAGGCGCTCAAGTCCTGCGCCAAGACCGCGCCCGGCGCCACCGTGAAGGTCGACAGCGCCCCGGACGCGCCCTACTTCGCCGCCGTCCTGACCGTCCCGCAGGCCGACGGCAGCACCGTCACCCTGCACGAGTACGTGGTCAGCGACGGCGGTGCGGTCAGCGAACTGGCGGTCTGGGCCACCACCAAGGCCGGCGCCCAGCCCAAGGACGCCTGGAAGGCCCCCGAGGACAAGTACGTCGGCACCGGCATGACCGCGCCGATGTGCGAGGCCCTCCCGGGCTGCGACGGGCACTGACGCCCGACGGGCCCTGACAGGCCGCGGACGGCCGGCGCCGGCGGCGCCCGCGGCGCCCCGCAGACGGCCGCCCGGCCCGTCCGGAACAGGGGACCGGACGGACCGGGCGGCTCCTTCGGGTCCGCTCCCGGGGCCCGGCCCGCGGGCCGGGCGGCCGGTCAGCCCCGCAGGACCGCCAGTTCGACCTCCCGGCCGGTCCCGCCGCCGGGCACCGGCAGCGCCACCCCGGACGGCTCGAAGCCGGCCTTGCGGTACATCGCCTCGGCCCGGGGGTTGTCCTCGTGGACGAACAGCCGCACCCGCTCCACCCGGGGCTCGGTGAGCGACCACGCCCACTCCTGGACGGTCCGGATCAGGTCGAGCGCCAGCCCGGTGCCGCGCGCCCGCGGCCGGACGTAGACGCCGACCACGTGCACCTGGTCGACCTCGACGACGTCGCCCTCCAGGGCCCCGTCCCCGCCGGACCGCTCGACCACTCCGGTCATGGAGCCGAGCCAGGTCCCGTCCTCGGCCTGCGCGACGAACTGCGCCACGTGCGGGTCCGTCGCCGCCCGGGTCGTGCGGTCCTGCCAGAACTCGTCCGGCTTGGCGACGGCCTGCTCGTGGGTCTCCAGGAAGGCCACGGCCGCGACCGGGTCCAGCAGCGCGTCCAGGCGGGTGTCCCTGAGCTGCTGCCACTCGTCGGCCCGCACTCGTCTGATGATCGTCGTACTGGTATTCATCGCGTGATGATGTCATCGGCACCGGCGGCCCGCGCAACCGAATTCGGCGCCTCCGACGGGCCGCTCAGGCCCGGGACCGCGCCAGCAGCCGCGCCAGCAGGGCCGCCGGCCCCTCCGGCAGGCTGCCGTGGACGAGTTCGGTGCGGTGCACCAGCCGGGGCGCGGCGATCGGCGCGTACCCGACCCCGGGTGCCGCCGCGAGCACCGGTTCGGGCAGCAGGGTGAGCCCGTGCCCGGCCGCGACCAGCGCGAGCAGTCCGTGCAGGTCGGTGCCCTGGTAGCGGGTGGCGGGCCGGAAGCCGTCGACGCCCGTGGCCGCGCGCAGCCGGGCCGCCGTCGGGGTGAGGTCGGGGGCGTCCAGCCAGCGGGCGGCGGAGAGGTCGGCGAGCGCGAGGCCGCCGCGGCCGGCCAGCGGGTGGCCGAGGGGCAGCGCGACGGCGACCGGCCGCTCGGCCACCGCGACGGTGCGCAGCGGGCCGACGTCGGGCAGCGGCAGCGGGTCGCTGGGCGCGGCCAGCCCGTCGATCAGGGCGAGGTCGACCTCGCCGGTGGCGACCTGGGCGGGCAGCACGTCCTGGGCGAGGACCCGGACCACCGGCTCCGTCAGCGGATGGGCCCGGCGCACCTCGCCGAGCGCACGCCCCAGGGTCGCCCCGACCGCCAGCGGGGTGGCCCCGAGCACCAGCCGGGCGCTCGGGGCGCCGGCCAGGCGCGCGACGTCGGCGCGCGCCGCCTCCAGCCGGACCAGCAGCGGTGCGGCGTGCTCCAGCAGCCGCCGCCCGGCCGCGGTCGGGCCGACCGGCCGACGGGACAGCAGTGTCGTGCCGAGGTCCGCCTCCAGCGCGGCGATCTGCTGGGAGACCGCGGACTGGGTGTAGCCGAGCTCCCGCGCCGCCTCCGAGAAGGAGGCGAGGCGGGCGACGGTGACGAAGGTGCGCAGCTGCTGCGGGTCCACGGCGGTCATCAACCGATCTGATCGATACTTAAGGAATCATCGTTGGCGCTGATCTCGGGTGCGGGGTCAGGATAGCCGCATGACCTACCTGACCCCGCGGATCGCCCTGGTCGGCGACCGCTCCCCCGCCGTCCGCTCGCACGCCCGGATCCCGGGCCTGCTGGCCGCCCTCGCCGAGCACGACCACCTCGTCCTGGACGCCTACTGGATCCCGACCGGGGACGCCGCCGCACCCGGCGCCCTGGACGGCTTCGACGCGGTCTGGCTGCTGCCCGGCAGCCCCTACCGCAGCGAGGCCGGCGCGCTGGCCGCCGTCCGGGCCGCCCGCGAACGCGGCATCCCCTTCCTGGGCACCTGCGCCGGGTTCCAGCACGCGGTGCTGGAGTACGCCCGGAACGTCTGCGGCCTGGCCGGGGCCGTCCACGGCGAGGAGCACCCGGAGGCGGAGCAGCAGGTGATCGCCCCGCTGGCCTGCTCACTGGTCGGCCACGAGGGGGCCGTCGCGATCACCCCCGGGAGCCTCGCCGAGCAGGTCCTCGGCGCCACCCGCACCCAGGAGCGCTACCACTGCGCGTACGGCCTCAACTCCGCCTACCTGGACCGGCTGACCGCGCACGGCCTGCGGTTCAGCGGCGCGGACGCCTCGGGCGAGGTGCGGGTCCTGGAGCTGCCCGGACACCCGTTCTTCCTGGCCTCGCTGTTCCAGCCCGAGCTGTCCGGCGACGGCACCCGGGCACACCCCATGGTCCGCGCCCTGGCCCGCGCCGCCGTGGCGCACGCGGACTCCACGGCGGCGGTGACGAGCGCCTGACCCGACGCCGCGGCGGTGTCGACCACCCGGCCGGACCCCACGGGGGCGGCGACGAGCGCCCGGCCCGGCGGCGCACCGGCGGCGCACCGGCCGGGGCGCCCCGAGCCCGCCTCACATCGGCAGCGACCGCAGCCGCACCGGCCCCTCCGGCCACCCGGCCCCCGGCGCCAGCGGCGCCCACATGGTGCGCAGCGGCATCTCCGCCAGCCGTCCCTCCGGCTGCTCCACCGTCACCCCCTCCGCCACCTCCCGGAACCCGAGCCCCCGGTAGAACGCGGCCAGCGGCGGTCGGCAGAACAGCAGCGCGTACCGGTGGCCGAACGTGCGCGCGTGGTCGAGGGCGGCCCCGACCACGGCCCGCGCGAGGCCGCTGTGGCGCCGGTCGGGCGCGACGCAGACCCCGCCGACGCCCATGGCGGTCAGGTCGGTGCCGCCCACGGTGAGCGGCAGCGGCAACAGCCCGGTGTGGGCGACCAGTCGGCCGTCGGCGGCCCGGACACCGAAGTGGATCTCCTTGGGCAGGAAGGTCAGCCCGGTGTGGGCGACGCCGTACGGGTCCTCCCCGGGGCCGAGGATCTCCTCCTGCTCGGCGCGGCCGTACTGCGCGAGCCGTTCGACCACCGGCGGCCCGGCGGGGTGCGGCCCGGGCGAGAAACGATCATCCATCCCGCCATGCTCTCCTCCTGCCAGGGCCTTTAACCAGTCCCTTCCCAGCCACTCGGTCCGACGGCCGTCCCGGTGCCGCGCCGCTGTGGCAGCATGCCCCTCATGCAGCAGCCCACCGACCAGGCGGCCGCCGACCTCGCCGCACCGCTGCCCGGCCCGCCGCTGCACCTGCCCCGCCCGGTCCGCGCCCTCGCGCCGACCGCCCTGGTGCTGCTGGTCCTCGTCCCGCTCGCCGCCAACGACCCGGACGTCGGCCCGACCGCCTCGCCGGGGACCAACGCGGGCCTGATGGCGCTCGGCGCGCTCGCCCTGGCCCTGCGGCGCCGGCACCCGGCCGCGGTCGCCGCGGTCACCCTGCTGAGCGGCCAACTCCCGCTGGCCGTCGCCCTCTACGGGCTGGCCGCGCGGCGCGGCCGGACCGCGCCGGTGTACGTCCTGGCGGCGCTGGCCGGACTGCGGCTGCTCGTCCCGTTCGACCTCGGGGACGTCGACGCCCCGTCCGAGCTCGCCAACCTGATCGAGGACCCGCTGGTCTTCGGCGCCGTGCCGCTCGCCCTCGGGCTGACCTCCCACCAGCGCGCCCGCACCGTCGCCGTGCTGGCCGAACGCAACCGGCTGCTCGGCGAGCGCAACCGGCTGCTGGAGGAGGCCCGCCGGCACGCCGAGGAGCGCGCGGTGGCCGCCGAACGCGCCCGGCTCGCCCGGGAGATGCACGACGTGGTGTCCAACCGGGTCTCGCTGATCACCCTGCACGCGGGCGCCGGGCAGGTCGCCCGGGCCGAGGACCCGGCCGCCGTCCGGGAGACCCTCGGCCTGATCCGCGCCCTCGGCCTCCAGGCGCTCACCGAACTGCGTGACCTGCTGGGCGTGCTGACCACCTCCGCCGAACAGGCGCCCTCGCTGCGCGGGCTGCCCGCCCTGGTCGAGGAGTCCCGGCTGGCCGGACTGGCGGTCGGGCTGACCGTCAGCGGACCGGACGAGGGGCTGCCCGACCCGGTGCCCGCCGTGCAGTACGCGGCCTACCGGATCGTCCAGGAGGCGCTGACCAACGCGCACAAGCACGCCCCGGCCGCCGAGGTGGCCGTCACCGTCGAGGTCGCACCGGACGGGCTGCGCCTGACGGTGGTCAACTCCCCCGCCGCCGACGGGGACGCCGAAGCCGCCGGCGGGCGGGCCGATCACCCGGAACTGCCCTCCGGCGGCCACGGCCTGCACGGCATGCACACCCGGGCCGGCGACCTCGGCGGCACCCTGCACGCCGGGCCGACGCCCGAGGGCGGCTTCGCCGTCCGGGCCCGGCTGCCGCTCGGCGCCGCCTGAACGGAGAGGCCCTGCCCGAACGGAGAAGTGCCGCCCGATCGGAGAGGTGCCGCCCGGGCCGGGCCTGCCCGGTCCGGCGTCAGACCGTCGCGCGCCGCGCCAGCTCCGCCCAGACCTCGTCCACCCGCGCCTCCAGCTCCGCCAGGCCGCCGCTGTTGTCGATCACCAGGTCCGCGATCGCCAGCCGGTCCTCCCGCGAGGCCTGCGCGGCCATCCGGGCCCGGGCCTCCTCCTCGGCCATCCCGCGCAACCGCACCAGCCGGTCCAGCCGCACCTCGTCGGCCGCGTCCACCACCACGACCAGGTCGTACAGCGGCGCCAGGCCGTTCTCGGCCAGCAGCGGCACGTCGTGCACCACGACCGCGTCCGGCGCGGCCGCCGCCTCCAGCTCGGCGGAGCGGGCCCGCACCAGCGGGTGGACGATCGCGTTCAGCGCCTTCAGCCGCTCCGGGTCGGCGAACACGACCGCCCCGAGCGCCGGACGGTCCAGCGCGCCGTCCTCCCGCAGCACCTGCGGTCCGAACTCGGCGACCACGGCCGCCAGACCGTCCGTTCCGGGGGCGACCACCTCGCGGGCGATCACGTCCGAGTCCACGATCACCGCGTCGCGCGCGGCGAACAGCCGGGACACCTCGCTCTTGCCCGCGCCGATGCCACCCGTCAGTCCGATCTTCAGCATGGCGTCAGGCTACCGGCGCGGCACCGGGCCCGTCAGTACGGGCCACGGACGAGGAGCACCGTCGGCACGGGCCACCGACGAGGAACACCGTCGACGCGGGCCACCGGCGGGCAAGGCCGTCAGCCCAGCTCCAGGCTCTCGCCCTCCCCCAGCACCGTCAGCTCCGCGCCCGTGCCCGGCCCCTGCGGCCCGACCAGCCGGGTCTGTACCGCGAACCCGATCGGGCTGAGCACCGCCTCGTGCACCGGCACCGCCTGGCGCGGCCCGGCCTCCCGGACGTAGTCGATCACCTCGGAGGCCTTGCTCCAGGGCGCCGCGAGCGGCAGCAGCAGGGTGTCCACGGCGTGCGGCGGCACGGTGAACGCGTCACCGGGGTGGAACAGCCGACCGTCGAAGAGGAAGCCGATGTTCTGCACCCGCGGGATGTCCGGGTGGATCTCCGCGTGCCACTCGCCGTGCACCGAGACGCCCAGCCCGCCGATCTCGAAGGCGTCGCCCTCGCCGACCGCCTCGATCCGCTGCGCCACGCCGTCCAGCTGGGCGGCGACGGCCCGGTTGGTCCACACCCGCAGGGCCGGGTCGGCCTCCAGCGCGGCGCGCAGCCGGGACTCCTCGAAGTGGTCCATGTGCTCGTGGGTGATCAGGACGGCGTCCGCCCCGGCCAGTGCGGCGGGGTCGGTGAACGATCCCGGATCGACGACGACGGTGGTGCCGCCGTGCTCGACGCGTACGCAGGCGTGTCCGAACTTGGTGATTCGCATGGCAAAAACCATACAGCAATGCTGTACAGCCTTGCTGCATGAATTGCCGATAGACTTCTCCCATGCCCAGCGAAGCCCCGCACCCGGACACCCTGGAACTCGCCGCCGACCTGCGCGCCGCCCTCGGCACCCTGGTCCGCTCCCTGCGCACCGACGACGAACTGCCGCAGAACCAGGCCGCCGTCCTCGGCCTGCTGGTCCGCGACGAGCTCTCCTGCACCGTCGCCGAACTCGCCGCGCTCCAGCGGGTCCGCCACCAGTCGATGGCCCGCACCGTCGCACTGATGACCGAGGCCGGGCTGGTCACCCAGCAGCCCCACCCCACCGACGGCCGCAAACTGCTGGTCGCCGCCACCGAGGCCGGCCGCGACGCGCTGCTCGACCAGCGCGCGCGCCGCGAACACCTGATCGCCACCGCGATCGAGTCCCGCCTCGACCCCGCCGAACAGGACCGGCTCCGCTCGGCGGTCGACCTGCTACGCCGGCTGGGCTGAACCCACCAGGCCCTTGGGCACACCGCCCCCGGACCCGACAACCTCGGATCCGGCACTCTCGGACCCGACGCCGTCCGACCCGACGGCCTCGACCCCGACGCCGTCCGACCCGGCACTCTCCGACCCGGTCCCGGCGCGCGGCACCGGGAGCACCGCCGGCTCGATCTCCGGCAGGTCGACGTGCTCGCTCAGCCCGAACCGCCGGTGCAGTCGCCGCAGCGGGCCGGGCGCCCACCAGTTGAACTCGCCGAACAGGCTCATCGCGGCGGGCACCAGCAGGCAGCGCACCAGGGTGGCGTCCACCGCGACGGCGACGGCCAGCGCGATGCCCATCTGCTTGACCATCAGCATGTCCCCGAGCGCGAACCCGGCGAAGACGATCACCATCAGCAGCGCCGCCGAGGTGATGATCCGACCGCTGCGCTGCACGCCCAGCTCCACCGCCCGGACGCAGTCGTGCCCGCGCAGGGTCAGCTCCCTGATCCGGGAGAGCAGGAACACCTCGTAGTCCATCGACAGCCCGAAGGCGAAGGCGAAGACCAGCACCGGGATGAAGGTCTCCAGCCCGCCGGTCGGGCTGAACCCGAGCAGCCCGCTGAACCAGCCGTCCTGGAACACCAGGGTGAGCGCGCCGAGCGAGGCGCCCAGCGAGAGCAGGTTCATCAGCAGCGCCTTAACCGGCATCACCACCGAGCCGGTCATCAGGAAGAGCAGCACCAGGGTGCCGACCGCGACCAGCCCGAGCGCCCACGGTCCGCGCGAGAGCAGCTCGTCCTGGAAGTCCACCACCGAGGCCGCGCCGCCGGTGACGTAGGTGGTCAGCCCGCCGCGGTCGGCCCGCAGCTCCTCCACCACCTGCTTGGCCTGCCCGCCCTGCGGGTCCCCGTGCACCAGCACGTCGATCGTGGAGACCGCGTCGCCCACCGGCGACACCGCCCGCACCCCGCTCACCCCGGGCAGCTTGGCGACCACGTCGTCCGCGTACGCCTGCGCCACCGACGCCCCGCCCTCGACCACCACGGTGATCGGTGCGGCCGAGGCCTGCGGGAAGCGCTGGTCGATCGTCTCGGCGACCTGCCGCCCGGCCGAGGAGGCGGGCAGCACCGCGGCGCCGGAGTTGCGCATGTCGGCGTGGAGGAACGGCGCGCCGGCCGCCATCAGCAGCGCCACCGAGGCGAGGGTGACCGCCACCGCCCGCTTGCGCACCCGGCGCACGGTCCGGCTGAAGAACCCCTCGTCCGCCACGGGCGCGGCGGGTGTCCTGATCCGCGCGCCGGCGAAGCCGAGCAGTGCGGGGATCAGGGTCAGCGCGGCGGCGACGGCGATCACCACCACGCTCACCCCGGCGGCCGCCACCGCGCCGAGCACCGGGCTGGTGAAGACGAACAGTCCGGAGAGCGCGACGGCGACGGTCAGCCCGGAGAAGGCCACGGTGCGTCCGGCGGTCGCCGCGGTCCGTTCGACGGCGGCGGCGATGTCCGCGCCGTGGCCGCGTTCCTCGCGGAAACGATTCACCATGAGCAGCGCGTAGTCGATCGAGAGCCCGAGCCCCAGCACCGTGGCGATCGGCAGCACGCTGGTGTCGATGTCCATGATCCGGCTGAAACCGAACATGGCCAGCAGCGCGCCGCCCACCGAGGCGACCGCCCCGATCACCGGCAGCGAGGCCGCCGCCAGCCCGCCGAAGACCAGCACCATGACGATCAGCGTGAGCGGCAGCGTCACGATCTCGCCGAACCGGGTGTCCTTCTCGGTCTGCTGCTTGACCTCCTGCTGGAGCACCAGGTCCCCGCCGACCGTGACATGGGCGCCGCCCGCCCCGTTCAGCGCGCCGAGCCGCTCGGTGACGGCGTCGGTCTGGGCGGTGCTCGCGGTGTCGGCCATCCGCACGGTGACCAGGCTCGCCGTCCCGTCGGCGGAGCGCAGCGCGGCCGGCGCCGGGCCGGAGCCGTACGCGTCGAGCGCGGAGGAGACCCCCGGCAGGGCGGCGATCTCGGCGGTGGCCTTCTCGACGGCGGCCTTCACCGCCGGATCGTCCACCGGCCTGCCGTCCACCACGGCGGTCACGGTGCCCTTGGCCGGGTCGGCCGCGGCGACCACCGCACTGCCCCGGTCGGCCTCGGCGCTGGCGGAGGAGGCCCCGGCCACCGAGCCCTCGAAGACGCGTCCCCCGATCAGGACCCCGACCACCAGGACGACGGCCCACAGGCCGAGCACCCAGCGACGGTGGCGGAAGCAGAACCGGCCGAGGGCCGCGAGCCGGCCGCCGACCACGGCGGTGGGGGCGGAGGCAGAGGCGGAGGTGGGGGCGGGGGTGGCGAAAAAGGGGTTTCGCATGAAGGAGCCTTTCGGGCAGCTCCCCTCAATCTAGGTGCAACCCGAACTCCGGCCTATAGATGGGCAATGAGCCTCATCTCACACTTTCCTTCACATAAACCACACATAAGTCAAAGCGTGATAAGTCATGGCGAAAAACGAAATGGGCCCCACCCGGAAATCCGGGTGGGGCCCACCGTCTAGCTATCGGCTAGCGGGAAGCGAGAGCCTCAGCTCTGGCCACCGGCCAGCTTCTCGCGCAGAGCGGCCAGGGCCTCGTCGGAGGCCAGGGCGCCCGAGCCCTCGTCGCTGCTGGACGAGTAGGAACCACCGGCGGCAGCGGCGACGGCGTCGCCACCCTCCTCCGCGGCCTGGGCGTCGGCCTCGCGGCTCTTGATGACCTGGGCCTGGTGCTGCTCGAAGCGGGACTGCGCCTCGGCGTACTGGCGCTCCCACTCCTCGCGCTGCTTCTCGAAGCCGGGCAGCCAGTCGTTCGCCTCGGGGTCGAAGCCCTCCGGGTAGATGTAGTTGCCCTGGTCGTCGTACGAGGCGGCCATGCCGTACAGGGTCGGGTCGAACTCGACCTCGGCCGGGTTGGCACCCAGGGCCTCGTTGGCCTGCTTCAGCGACAGGCTGATGCGACGACGCTCGAGGTCGATGTCGATGACCTTGACGAAGATCTCGTCGCCGACCTGGACGACCTGCTCCGGGATCTCGACGTGGCGCTCGGCCAGCTCGGAGATGTGGACCAGACCCTCGATGCCCTCGTCCACGCGGACGAACGCACCGAACGGAACCAGCTTGGTGACCTTACCCGGGACGACCTGACCGATCTGGTGGGTCCGGGCGAACTGCTGCCACGGGTCCTCCTGGGTCGCCTTCAGCGACAGGGAGACGCGCTCGCGGTCCATGTCGACGTCGAGAACCTCGACGGTGACCTCCTGGCCGACCTCGACAACCTCGGACGGGTGGTCGATGTGCTTCCAGGACAGCTCGGAGACGTGCACGAGGCCGTCGACGCCACCCAGGTCCACGAAGGCACCGAAGTTGACGATCGAGGAGACGACGCCGGAGCGCACCTGGCCCTTCTGCAGGGTGGTGAGGAAGGTCTGGCGGACCTCGCTCTGGGTCTGCTCCAGCCAGGCACGGCGGGACAGGACCACGTTGTTGCGGTTCTTGTCCAGCTCGATGATCTTGGCCTCGAGCTCCTTGCCCACGTAGGGCTGGAGGTCGCGGACGCGACGCATCTCGACCAGCGAGGCGGGGAGGAAGCCCCGGAGGCCGATGTCGAGGATGAGACCACCCTTGACGACCTCGATGACGGTACCGGTGACGATGCCGTCCTCTTCCTTGATCTTCTCGATCGTGCCCCAGGCACGCTCGTACTGAGCGCGCTTCTTGGACAGGATGAGACGACCCTCCTTGTCCTCCTTCTGGAGAACCAGGGCCTCGATGTTGTCACCGACGGCGACGACCTCGTGCGGGTCAACGTCGTGCTTGATCGAGAGCTCGCGGGACGGGATGACGCCCTCGGTCTTGTAACCGATGTCGAGGAGAACCTCGTCACGGTCGACCTTCACGATGACGCCCTCGACGATGTCGCCATCGTTGAAGTACTTGATGGTCTCGTCGATGGCGGCGAGGAAGGCCTCCGCGTCGCCGATGTCGTTGACCGCGACCTGCGGGGTGGTGCTGAGGGAGGAGTCGGTGGGGCTCGTCATTAGGAAAAGGGCTCCGGTACGGACATGAAAGTCGTAGGTAATGCCACGCGGAGGGCCCGTATCGCTCCCACCGAAAGCCGGACAGCCAAGAACACGGCACACCGGGATTCCCGTACAACGAGAACCGGCGTCCGTCTTGCGACCGTGGGGTCTTCGACAGATGCGAGCGCGACCTGCTCCGTCCGAGGCGCGCAGGCCCGCAGCGCAACTTGTAGCATACGGGGACGGCCAGGCACGGTCAATGCCGAAGGACGGCAAGACGGTGGAGCCCGGTACGGATCAGGCCATATCCTCCGAATGCGCGCCTTGCGGCGACACCCGAAGGGGCCACGTCCCCGGATGCCACCGCCAGGATCCGGACCCTGACGGGCCGGTTCGCGGCAGCGGCGCTTCCGCATTCCATACCCTACGCGATGGGCATTGTCACCGTGGCCACCACCCCCCAGTCGGACCTGCACGATCTTGACACCTCCCCCGCGCGGGCCGAGGAGGAGGACGGCGACGACGCGATCCGCCGCGAGGCCGGCACCGGGGAGAGCAGCCGCGCCAGCCGGCACTGGTGGGACCGCAACGCCGACGAGTACCAGGACGAACACGGCGAGTTCCTCGGCGACGACCGCTTCACCTGGTGCCCCGAAGGCCTGGACGAGGCCGACGCCCGCCTGCTCGGCGAGGTGGCCGGCCGGGACGTCCTGGAGATCGGCGCCGGCGCCGCCCAGTGCTCCCGCTGGCTCGCCGCCCGGGGCGCCCGGCCGGTCGCCCTGGACATCTCCTACCGCCAGCTCCAGCACTCCCGCCGGATCGACCTCGGCCGCGGCACCGACCCCGTCGCCGTCGTCCAGGCCGACGCCGCCGTCCTGCCCTTCGCCGACGCCTCCTTCGACCTCGCCTGCTCCGCCTACGGCGCCGTCCCGTTCAGCGCCGACACCACCGCGCTGATGCGCGAGGTCCACCGGGTGCTGCGGCCCGGCGGGCGCTGGGTGTTCTCGGTGACCCACCCGATCCGCTGGGCCTTCCCGGACGAGCCCGGCGTCGAGGGCCTCACCGCGGTGTCCTCCTACTTCGACCGCACCCCCTACGTCGAGCAGGACGAACAGGGCCGCGCCACCTACGTCGAACACCACCGCACCCTCGGCGACCGGGTCCGCGAACTCGTCACCGCCGGCTTCCGGCTGGTGGACCTGGTCGAGCCCGAGTGGCCGGCCGGACTGGAACAGGAGTGGGGCGGCTGGTCCCCGCTGCGCGGGCGGCTGATCCCCGGCACGGCGATCTTCGTCACCGAGCGGGGCTGAGCCCCTCCATGAACCCGGCCTGGCGCGAACTGCCCGTCCGCACCGCCCTGCCCGCCCTGCACCGCGCGTTGGACGAACACGGCACCGCCGTCCTCGCCGCACCGCCCGGCACCGGCAAGACCACCCTGGTGCCGCTCGCCCTGGCCGGACTGCTCGATCCGGGCGGTCCGGTGCGCCGGGTGCTGGTCGCCGAGCCCCGCCGGCTCGCGGTACGGGCGGCCGCCCGGCGGATGGCCTGGCTGCTCGGCGAACCGGTCGGCGGCCGGATCGGCCACACCGTGCGCGGCGAGCGCACGGCGGGCCCGGACACCGTGGTCGAGGTGGTCACCACCGGCGTGCTGCTGCAACGGCTCCAGCGCGACCAGGAACTGCCCGGCGTGGACGTGGTGGTGCTCGACGAATGCCACGAACGGCACCTGGACGCCGACACCGCGCTCGCCTTCCTGCTCGACGTCCGGGCGGCACTGCGGCCCGAACTGCGGCTGGTCTGCGCCTCGGCCACCTCCGACACCGAGGCCTGGGCCGAACTGCTCGGCGGCGCGCCCGTGGTGGAGGCGCACGGGACGTCCCACCCGGTCGAGGCGGTCTGGGCGCCGCCGCCCCGCGCCGTCCGGCCCGCCCACGGCACCCGGGTGGACCAGGCCCTGCTCGACCACGTCGCCTCGACCGTCCGGCGGGCCCTGAACGAGCGCGACGGCGACGTGCTCTGCTTCCTGCCCGGCGTCGGCGAGATCGCCCGGGTCGCCGGGCAACTGGGCGGCGTCACGGCCGAGGTGCTGCAACTGCACGGCCGCGCCCCGCAGGCCGTCCAGGACGCCGCCCTCACCCCGTCCCCTTCACGGCGGGTCGTCCTCACCACCGCCGTCGCCGAGTCCAGCCTCACCGTGCCGGGCGTACGGGTCGTGGTCGACGCCGGACTGGCCCGCGAACCCCGCACCGACCACGCCCGCGGACTGGCCGGGCTGGTCACCGTCCGGGCCTCCCTCGCCGCCGCCCGCCAACGCGCCGGCCGCGCCGGACGCGAAGCCCCCGGCACCGTCTACCGCTGCTGGAACGAGGCCGAGGACGCCCTCGCCGCCCGCTTCCCCACCCCCGAGATCGCGCTCGCCGACCTCACCCCCTTCGCTCTCCAGGCCGCCTGCTGGGGCGACCCGGACGCCACCGGCCTCGCCCTGCCCGACGCCCCGCCCGCCGGGGCGATGGCCGCCGCCCGACAGACCCTCCAAGCCCTCGGCGCCGTGGACGCGGACGGGCGGGCCACGGCCCGCGGCGTCCGGCTCGCCCGCACCGGGCTGCACCCCCGGCTCGGCCGCGCCCTGGTCGACGGCGCGGCGGCAGTCGGTGCGCGGCGGGCCGCCGAGGTGGTCGCGCTGCTCTCCGAGGAACCGCCGCGCGCGCTCGGCGACGACCTCGGCGCGGTCTGGCGGACTGTCCGCTCCTCCCGGGACCCCTACGCGGGCCGCTGGCGCGACGAGGTCCGCCGCCTCCTGCGCGGCGCCGGCTCCGAACCCGCCACCCAGCTCTCCGACGGCGCCGCCGCCGGCCTCGTCGTCGCCCTCGCCTTCCCCGAACGCATCGCCCGCGCCCGGGTCGACAAGCCCGCCCCCGGCGAGCGCAGCCCGTACCTGATGGCCTCCGGGACGGCCGCCGAACTCGCCCCCGGCACCACGCTCGGCGCCGTGCCCTGGCTCGCCGTCGCGGTCGCCGACCGCCCGGCGGGGTCGCACTCGGCCCGGGTACTGCACGCCGCGGCGCTGGACGAGGACACTGCTCTGGTCGCGGGTGCGGCGCTGCTCACCAACCGGGCCGAAGTCCACTGGGACACCCGGCGCGGCGAGGTCGTCTCCCGCCGGGTGGAGTCCCTGGGCGCGATCGAGCTCGCCGAGAAGCCCCTCGACCGCCCCGACCGGGCGCTCGTCCGGTCAGCCCTCCTCGAAGGCCTCACCCGCGAGGGCATCAGCACCCTGCTGACGTTCCCCTCTGGCCTTCGCGAACGCCTCGCCTTCCTCCACACCGCCCTCGGCACCCCCTGGCCCGACGTCAGCGACGAGGCTCTGCTTGAGCGCGCCGACGAGTGGCTGGAGCCCGAACTCTCCCGCGCCCGCCGCCGCTCCGACCTCGCCCGGATTGATACGACGGCCGCCCTCCAGAGGCTCCTCCCCTGGGCCACCGGCGAGGCAGGCCGACTGGACGACCTCGCCCCCGAACGCATCACCGTGCCGTCAGGATCGAAGATACGAGTCGACTACACCACCGAACGCCCGGTGCTAGCGGTCAAGTTGCAAGAACTCTTCGGCTGGACCAAGACTCCCATCCTGGCCGGAGGACGCGTTCCGCTGACCATCCACCTGCTCTCCCCCGCCGGCCGCCCCGCCGCCGTCACCGGTGATTTGGAGAGCTTCTGGCGCGAGGGCTACCGCGCCGTCCGCGCTGATCTCAGGGGTCGTTACCCCCGCCACCCCTGGCCCGAAGACCCGACCACAGCCGAACCCACCCGCCGCACCAACACCCGGAAATAGCGACGGAAGACCCCACTACCCATCTGGGTAGTGGGGTCTCGGGCAGCTCGCACGGTGCGCCAGACGTCGCCGAACTCGCCGTCTCGAACGGCTGCAACGAACGACCGCCATACATCGGCGCGGAAGGCCAGGGCAGGACCTCGGGGCCTTGGAGTCACAGACGGGGACGATGCCGGGCCATCCTGTCGGATGCCTCGATGCACTGTCCGCCGTTGCTGCTGTAGCTGGACTTGAAGTGCAGGGCGACCTCCAGGCCGCCGTCGCCTCCTTCGTAGGCAGCCATACCAATCGAGGACACGGCCCCTCCGTCTCCCGTATGACCCGGCTCAAGCCCAGGGCGCCGCGACGCCGGCCCTCTGCTGACGGACCCCTCCAAGCACCAGGTCAGCGCGAGCGGCCGAGCAGCGCGCCCGTCTCCGCGCGCCGGTTCCAGGCGATGACGGCCAGCGGCACCATGAAGAGGAACGGGGTCCCGGCGTTCTCGCCGTGCATCGCGGTGAGCTGGGTAACGAACGCGAACGACAGGAAGACGATCAGCGCCGTCGCGGCCGGCCCGGCCAGCCGGCGGACCAGCAGGCCGACCGCTCCGGCCAGCTCCACCAGTCCGGTCAGGTACATGAACCAGTGGCCTGCACCGATGGCGTCGAAAATGGTCGTGGCGGCGGGGAGCGCGAGCAGCTTGGGCAGCGCGCTGGCCAGGGCGAAGAAGAGCGCGAGCAGGATCCGCAGCGTCCAGACCACCCGGACCACGGCCTTGCTGGACCTCGCGGCGGTGGCGGTGGTCGTGGTGGCGGCGGTGGCGGTGCTGGACATTTCAGGTCTCCCTGGTCGGCTGTCGTTGCTTTCCCAGGTTTGACCGCCGCCACCGCCTGAACTCATCGGTCCCGGGAGAAGAAGTCTTCCGGCAGCCCCACTCCCAGCGCCAGCAGCTCGCCGACGGTCTGCCGCCCACGGATCAGCCCGGCCCGATCGCCCTCGACCGTGACCTCCGGGATCAGCGGTCTGGAGTTGCAGTTCGACGACATGCTCGCCCCACATGCGCCGGTGTCGTGGAAGACCACCAGGGTTTGCGTAGCCGAACAGCGAGCGGTGGCTAGCGCACCACGGGGATCATCCCGGAGCGCCAGTCGGCCAGCCGCTTGCGGATGCTCGGCAGCATCGGCAGCCCGTCCGTTTCGGCCGGGGTGAACCACGCCACCTCGTGGGACTCGTCGGACACCCGCAGCTCCCCGCCGAGCGGGCGTCCGAGGAGGCAGATGGAGAACTCCTGGCGGACCTCGCCGTCGTCGTAGGCGAAGACGTGGCCGGGGTCGGTGTAGGTGCCGACGATCCCGGTGATCTCGACCTCGATGCCGGTCTCCTCGCGGGTCTCGCGGACACCGCACCCGGCGAGCGACTCCCCGATGTCCATCCTGCCGCCGGGCAGGGCCCACATCCCGTTGTCGGTACGTCGCTGGAGCAGAACGCGGCCCGTATCGTCGACCACGACCACGGACGCGGCCGGGACCAACGAGTTCGCCTCGGGGGCGTTCGGGTCGTCCTGGTAGTCACGCCTGGACATGATCCGCCACCTCCGTTGCCGGGATCGCCCATACATCACGCCCGTTCGCCCACAAGTCTTCGACGTGACCAGCGAAGCGATCGAACACACCATCGTCCTGGGCTCGCCTGAAATGCATCATCGGAGCGTCGTGGCCGATCCTACCGGGCAGCAGTGGTGTGACGATCATGTCGTCGTCGAAGCGGAAGACGCTGAGTGAGACGTGTGCGGTCTCATATCGCGCGTCAATCGACGTGTCCCGCAGCTTTGCCAGTTCAGACAGGGTGACCTCAATCCGGGTCGACAGACTCAGTGGGACGTCCTCCTCCAGCTCACGCCGACAGGTGACCGGGTGTCCGGGCTCGCCAAGGATGAAGCGGATGCGAACTCCAGCCGCCGCCTTCTGCCGAAGCAAACTGCCGAAGTTCGCGTGCTCAAGCCACAGGAAGTAGTTGGTGTACCCAGCGAACGTCAGTTCCCGGGTTGCCCCCTTCATCAGCTGACGCCACAGCATGGCCGGCGCCGCCGACCGGTACGGATACATCTGCACCAGCTCCCGATCCGGCCCCGACTTCACCAGCTGCTGTACGGACGGCCAGAGCACGGTTTCCTCCTCACCGAGGGCCCGGCTGGCCGCTGAGCGGTGTCGGGCATGCGGCTCGCGCGAGGGGTTCGCGAGCCACCGGTCGACGGTCTTGGGGTCGACACCGCACACACGCGCGAGCTTGGACGAGGTCATGTTGGCACGGGCCATTGCGTCACGGAGTGGGCTGTTCACCGACTGGCCTTCCACATTAGGGACGTTTCAAGGTCTATCAGTCAGACATCCCAAATGTCCCGCAAACGCGGTATGACGTCCCGTCAGGCTGCCCGACGATTCGAGCGTGACAGATGCCGCGCCGCCCACCCGCACCCAGCGTGTCCCTTCCGCGCTACCCGACCATGACCAGTACGGCCGTGTGCAGGGCGTCATTGACAGCCTCCTCCACATGGACTTGACCGGGCTGGGTCGTCTGTCAGAACACGGGCGGTCGGGCCCAGCTTCGCCACCATCCCACACCGTCCGCTCCTGCTGGTACCCAAAGGCTCCTGGCTTCGCCCATAGGGAGGCTGTCGGCTCCATTCACGGCGGACCTGCACGTCGCCGGGGCCTCACTCCTGATACAGCGCCCCGTCCGCATCCGCGGCATCGGCCCTGACCGCGCCCAGTCCCTCACCACTGCGGTGGCCCGCCACGACTGCCGACGCCGACATGACGGCCGCCCTCTCCCCTTCCAGGGCGTCCCGGTCCCGGGAGGCTGATCAAGGCCCCGGCCAGAGGCAGATCCGCACTCCATTCGCATGCCCCCTCTCCGTCCCTTCGAGGTACTCCCCCATGCTCAAAACCCACCGTCGCCCCCGCATGTTCGTCGCGCGCCTCGACTCCCGTACCGAGTCCACGCCCCTGGCCCGCTACCTCCTCCGCGCGTACCTCTCCGCCCTCCCCGCCGGCGACCGCTACGCCGATACCGCCGAACTGTTGCTCGGCGAACTGTTCGCCAACGCCGTCCAGCACTCCGACGCCCCCGACGACTGCCACATCGAGGTCCGCTTCACCGTCACCGGCTCCCGCCTGCGCCTGGAAGTCCACGACGCCGGCACCGACCACCCCACCCCCCGAACCCCGACCCCCAACGACGAACACGGGCGTGGCCTGCTCCTCGTCAACGAACTCGCCGAACGCTGGGGCAGCGCCAACCGCCCCGGCGGCATCGGCAAGTACGCCTGGGCCCTCGTCGCGCCCGCCCCCGGCCCCACCATCTCGCTCGTCACCGCCTGAAAGACCGACCCCCCCATGCACCTCACCACCCTCGCCGGCCACGCCCTCTCCCGCGGCCGCACCCCCGCCGACACCTACGCCCTCCTCGCCCGCCGCACCCACAAGCCCCTCCCCTCCGCCCGCGCCGTCTGCCTCGCCCTCACCATCCCCCTCGCCGAAACCACCCGCCGCCTGGCCGACTGCCACGACGCCCTCCTCGCCAACCCCCGCCCCGGCACCGAGACCGACACCGGCGAACTCCTCGAAGCCCTCGGCGTCTTCGACGTCCCCGCCTCCCTCACCGACACCGAACTCACCGTCGTCGACCACTTCCTCACCGCCATCGACGCCATGGGCGGCATCCGCCCCGGCCACCACCACGGACTCACCCGCTGGTTCACCACCGGCAACCTCACCGCCGCCTACCTCTCCCTCACCGCCGCCCGACCCCTCCCCCGCACCGGCAACCCCACCCGCTACTGGACCACCCTCGTCACCGCCGGCGAACTCCTCACCACCACCCCCAACCCCGACACCCGCCTCACCTACGCCCTCACCCACTGCCGCACCCAAGCCACCCGCACCTGACCAACACCCCTTGCTGCGCAGGAAGTCGGCCCCACCGACTTCCTGCGCACCCCCACCGCCCCGCCGCGCGGAAGACCGGCGAGCTTCGACGTCCTGCCGCTTCAACCATGCGCCCCTGGACGAGTGGCTCGACCTGCCGATGTTCTTCGCCGGCTGCACCATGGACGCCAACTCGGCGTACCTCGCCTCGGCCGGTTCCACCCCGATCGTCGACGGGCTCGTGAACCAGCCCTCGGGCGAGCGCCGGCACCGGATCCTGGCTGCCACCGCGCCGGGCGCAGCGAAGAAGTTGCGCTCGATCCCCTTGACCTGTGGGCAAGTCGGGCTCTCGGTCGGGTCCGATCTCGTCCGGGGTTGTCGACGCGCGCGTGGACCGGGGGCGCGGTCGGGCCGACAATTCCCGCGCGCACTCGCGGTGGGTGCACCAGAATGCCCGCATGGAAACGGACACCGTGGCGGAGTTGGTCACGCGGGCACTGGTGGCGGCGCGCGCCATCGCCGCTTCGGACGACCCGGACGACCATGACGGCTGGGCCGAGTACGTATCGCTGCTGTGGCAGGCGGCCGCCGACAGGGCGGCGCTGCCGCTCGGCCTGGAGCTGATCGGTTCGGCCGATCCGATCGAGCGCGGGGCGGGCTGCGACCTGCTGCGCGACGCCTGCTATCACCACGAGGCGGTCCGCGTCGGGACGGCCACCGCGCTGGTCGCCCTCGCGCAGCGGGAGACCGAGGCCGACGTACTGCGGTCCCTGGCGCGCGCGATCGAGCAGACGCACGACCCGCGCGCCGTCCCCGTCCTCGTCACCCTCGCCGGGCATCCCGACGCCGAGGTCCGCGAGGGGGTGGCCCGCTCGTTCGCGGAGGTCCTCACCGGCCTACCGGACGGGCCGGACATCCGCACCCTCATCGGGCTGAGCCAGGACCCGGACCCGGAGGTCCGCAACTGGGCGACGTTCACCCTCGGCGTCCAGTCCGAGGTGGACAGCCCCGCGATCCGGGCCGCGCTCTGGGAGCGGACGGCCGACGAGCACGCCGACGCCCGTACGGAGGCGATCCGCGGACTGGCCAGTCGGCACGACCCCCGCGCCGTCCCGCTCCTGGCCGAACTGCTCGGCAACCCCGAGGACGCGCACCTCCTCACGTTCAGCGCGGCGCCGATCGCGGACGTCCTCGAACCGCTGCCGGCCCTCCCGGAGTACGAGCCCGGCGAGGACTGGGTCACCGATGCCGTGAACGCCTGCAACCCGGCTCGGCGGGCCCGCCTGGACGCCTTCGCCTGGGAGCTGGTCTGCACGCTCGACCGGCTCCGCCCCGACCTGGGCGCCGCCGTCTCCATGGAACGCTTCGGCTGGGGCCGCTCCCTCGGCCTCGACGCCGCCTTCGGGTCGTCGAGCTACGACATCGAGGCGCTGCTCGCCCGCGCGGACGGCGACCCCGCGCGCGCTGCCGAGCTGGTCACGGCCGACCTGCCGAGCACCCTGCCCGGTTCCCCTCCCGGCCCTCGGTGTGGATCCAGGCCACTTTGTCGATGACGGCTGCCACGCCTCTGCCCCGTACGCAGTGCGGTGGTACCGGAAGCGCCGAGTGCCTGCCCGGCGCCAGGAGGAGTCACGGCCCCCTACTCTTCGCCCATGCATCTCAGAAGATCCACAACCTTGCTGATCGGAGCACTGGCTCTGGTCAGCGCGTGCTCCAGCACGCCTGTCCCGCTCGCGGCGCACGGGAGTGGCGCGCGGGCCAAGCTGAACGCCGCCGAGCTCCAAGGTCGCTGGTGGAGCTGGGCGGCTTCGAGCAGCAGCGACTCGAACCCGGTCTCGGATCCGGACGGCCACCTGTGCGCCCGGGGACAGAAGGGCGGCGTCTGGTTCCTGGCCGGCACCTTCGGCGGGGCCGTGACGCGTTCGTGCACAGTGCCCGCGGCACGGCCGGTGGCTTTCCCCCTGGTGAACCTCTTCGGCGAAACGGACGACTGCAACGCCTTCATGGCCACGGCACAGGGGAGCGCCGTCCTCGACGGCCAAGCGCTGGAACCCGATCGGTACGAGGCCACAGCCGTGCAGATCAGTGCGGTGGCCGGCAATCCGCTCACCCGGGACGGGGGGCGGTTCCGTACCCAGGCCTGCGGACTCTGGGTGCAAGTGGAACCGCTGGCCCTGGGCAACCACACACTGAGCATCAGAGGCTCGTCGGGATCCTTTGCCGTCTCCGTGGACTACAAGCTCCAGGTCTCGGCGGGCTGAAGAACGGCCCGGTTCGATCAGTGACGTGTCGGAACAGCCGAGCGGTCGGCTGCTTCGCGTCAGTGGGTGTGGTTCGGCCGGCCCGGGGTGGGGGTGTCCATCGTCTGCCCCGGGCGCAGGATCGGGATACCGGTCTGGACGGGCCCGCAGGTGATGATCCGGCCGGCCGAGTCGTGGAAGCACTTGCCCTGCGGGTCCGATTCCTCGGCGGTCGCCGTCGCGCCCACCGCGCCCACTGCGCCCACTGCGCCCACTGCGCGCCGGACCGGCAGGATCGTAGCGGCGGGCCCGGACACTCGCGTGCCCGGGCCCGTGCGGCAGCGGTGCCGTCAGTGCGCGGCGGCCTCCCAGTTGGGGCCGACGCCGACCGAGACGTCCAGCGGGGCACGCAGCGGGTAGGCGCCCGCCATCTGCTCGCGGACGACGGCCTCGACCTGCTCGCGCTCGCCCGGGGCCAGCTCCAGCACGATTTCGTCGTGCACCTGGAGCAGCATCCGGGAGGTGAGGCCGGCCGTACGCAGCGCTTCGTCCACCCGGAGCATGGCGATCTTGACGATGTCGGCGGCCGAGCCCTGGATCGGGGCGTTGAGGGCCATCCGCTCGGCCATCTCGCGGCGCTGGCGGTTGTCGCTGTTGAGGTCCGGCAGGTAGCGGCGGCGGCCGAGCAGGGTCTCGGTGTAGCCCGTCGCCCGGGCCTCGTCGACGACCCGGCGCAGGTAGTCCCGCACGCCGCCGAAGCGCTCGAAGTAGGTGTCCATCAGGCCCTGGGCCTCGGCGGGCTTGATGCCGAGCTGCTGCGAGAGCCCGTACGCGGAGAGTCCGTACGCCAGGCCGTAGGACATGGCCTTGATCTTGCGGCGCATCTCGGCGTCCACCGCGGCGCGCGGCACCTCGAAGACCTGGGAGGCGACGGTGGTGTGGAGGTCCTCGCCGGAGGCGAAGGCCTCCAGCAGCGCCTCGTCCTCGGACAGGTGGGCCATGATCCGCAGTTCGATCTGGGAGTAGTCGGCGGTGAGCAGCGACTCGTAGCCCTCGCCGACGACGAAGGCGCGGCGGATCGCCCGGCCCTCCTCGGTGCGGACCGGGATGTTCTGCAGGTTCGGGTCCTGCGAGGAGAGTCGGCCGGTGGCGGCGACCATCTGGTTGAAGGTGGTGTGGATCCGGCCCTTGGGCGAGACGGTCTTGAGCAGGCCCTCGACGGTGGTGCGCAGCTTGGCCTGGTCGCGGTGGCGCAGCAGGACGACCGGCAGTTCGTTGTCGGTCTGGGTGGCCAGCCAGGTGAGCGCGTCGGCGTCGGTGGTGTAGCCGGTCTTGATCTTCTTGGTCTTGGGGAGTGCGAGCTCGCCGAAGAGGATCTCCTGGAGCTGCTTGGGCGAGCCGAGGTTGAACTCGTGCCCGGCGGCGGCGTGCGCCTCCTCCACCACGCGCTGGATCTCGGCGGCGAACTGGGCCTCCAGGCCGGTGAGCCACTCGCGGTCGGCGGCGATGCCGTAGCGCTCCATCCGGGCCAGCAGGGCGGCGATGGGCAGTTCCATGTCGTGCATCAGCTCGGCGGCGCCGACCTCGCCGAGGCGGGTGTCGAAGAGCGCGGCGAGGTCGAGTACGGCGCGGGCCTGGAGCATCAGCGACCGGGCGGCGGCCGTCTCGTCCTCCTCCGGTGCATCGAAGGAGAGTTGGCCGCTCTCGGTGGCGGGGGCCGGGGTGAGCGAGCGCGCCAGGTACTCCTCGGCGAGCACCTCCAGGGTGAAGGTGCGGCGGCCGGGCTTCTCCAGGTAGGCGGCGAGCGCGGTGTCGGCGACGACGCCCTCGATGGTCCAGCCGCGCTCGGCGAAGGCGCGCATGACCTGCTTGGCGATGTGCAGGGCCTTGGGGGCGCCGGCGTCGGCGAGCCAGGCGGCGAAGGCCCGCTCGTCCTCCTCGGCGAGCAGCGCCGGGTCGAACCAGGCGGCCGTCTCCCCGGCGGCGAGCGCCACTTCGGTGACCTCGCCGGCGCCGAGCGCCCACTGGTAGACGGCGGCGAGCGCGACGGTGGTCTTGCCGTCGGAGGCGTGCTCGGCGAGCCAGGCGGCCAGGGTGCCGGGGTCGGTGAGGAGTTCGCCGTCCACCTCGACGCCGGGGGCGAGCTCGGCTTCGGCGGTGTCCGAGCCGGTGGTCGGGTCGATGCCGAAGACGCGGTCGCGGAAGTTGGCGTTGCGGAACTCCAGCGACTCCATCAGGGTGCCGACGGCGTCCTTGTCGAAGGGCTTGCGGTCCAGGTCGGTGACGCCGAGCGGGAGTTCGACGTCGCGGACCAGCTCGGTGAGCACCCGGTTGCGCTTGACCGAGTCGAGGTGGTCGCGCAGCTTCTCGCCGATCTTGCCCTTGACCTCGTCGGCGCGGGCGACGAGTTCGTCGAAGGAGCCGAACTGGTTGACCCACTTGGCGGCGGTCTTCTCGCCGACGCCGGGGATGCCGGGGAGGTTGTCGGACGGGTCGCCGCGCAGCGCGGCGAGGTCCGGGTACTGGCGCGGGGTGACGCCGTACTTCTCGGCGACCTTCTCCGGGGTGTAGCGGGTGAGCTCGGAGACGCCCTTGGTCGGGTAGAGCACGGTGACGTGGTCGGTGACCAGCTGGAGCGAGTCGCGGTCGCCGGTGACGATGTCGACGTCGTAGCCGGCCGCCTCGGCGGCGGTGGCCAGGGTGGCGATGATGTCGTCGGCCTCGAAGCCCTCGGCCGTCAGCCGGGGGACGTGCATGGCGTCGAGCAGTTCGCCGATCAGGCCGACCTGGCTGCGGAACTCGTCCGGCGTCTTGGCGCGGTTGGCCTTGTAGTCGGGGAACTCGACGGAGCGGAAGGTCTGCCGGGAGAGGTCGAAGGCGACGGCGAGGTGGGTGGGCTGCTCGTCCCGGACGGTGTTGGCGAGCATCGAGGCGAAGCCGTAGACCGCGTTGGTGGGCTGGCCGGTGGAGGTGTTGAAGTTCTCCACGGGCAGGGCGTAGAAGGCCCGGTAGGCCATCGAGTGCCCGTCGAGCAGCATCAGCCGGGGCCGCGGGCCGGCCCCGCCGCCACCCGTCGCGCCCTTGTCCGTACTCTGCGTAGCCACGTCAACGTCCGTTCCTGCCGATTCCACTACCGGCCACCGATCCTATGGCCCGGCACCGACAAAAAGGACGCCGCGCCGGTTCGGCCGCGGCTGCTACCTATGAGTAGGACGGTCGTACGATCACAGGCGGCACATCCCCCCAGCAGATCCCAGCGGCAGGAGTTCCCCCATGACCGATGCGGCCCCCGGCACCGCCCCCCTCGACGTCCCCGGCAGCGCCCCCGACACCACTCCCGACACCGCCCCCGTCCTGAACGTCCCGCAGGACGTGCTGGACCACTTCGCCAAGCTCGGCGTGAACCCGGAGACCTTCTCGGGCGGCCACCTCGGCGAGAAGCTCGGCATCCGGATCGTCGAGGCCTCCGGCGACCGCGTGGTCGGCACCATGCCGGTGGAGGGCAACCAGCAGCCGTACGGGCTGCTGCACGGCGGCGCGTCGGCGGCGCTGGCCGAGACGCTGGGCTCGATCGGGGCGATGCTGCACGCCGGTCCCGGCCGGTACGCGGTCGGTGTGGACCTCAACGCGACCCACCACCGCTCGGCCACCTCCGGGCTGGTGACCGGGGTGGCGACGGCCGTGTTCAAGGGCCGCACCGCGGCCACCTACGAGATCGCGATCACCGACGACACCGGCCGGCGGATCACCAGCTGCCGGCTGACCTGCATGCTGCGCGACCTCTGACGGCGGCTCCGACCGCGCCCTCCCGCCCGACAACGTCCCCACCGGAACCGCGAGTTCACTCCGGACAACATCAAGTCCCTTTTCCGCCCCCTTGTTTGACCTTCCGCCACCCTGGGCAGGCGTTGGTCTGGACAAGGGGGCCTTCACATGTCCGGGCGCGGTCGGTGCAAACCCGCCCCTGTAACGCTGCGTAACAAGTAGGAAATCCGATCAATTGCCGGTTCCGAGGCCCGCGGGCGCCCCGGGATCATCCGGTCGCACCCTCCTTGTCCGAAATCCGGACGCTCAAGGCCGAAAGCAGGGCATCGGACACAGGTGTCCGATTATCGGTGCTGCCAGCTGCAACCCTCATTTCTGGGCCTTACATCGCCCTACCAGCGCGTAAACGCCTGGCATCGCGGGGTCGATCGAGCCAGAACGACCACATCGTGAGACAAATGCTCCGTGTGCTCATAACAAGAGAATCACAGCCTGCTCCCAGCACTGCCCGAGCCGCCCAACGGCATCTAGAGTCACGGCCAGTCACCGCGCCATTCGATTGGGCCAGGCCCTCCGCGCACTCCGGCTCCCGCCATTCAGGCGCGGGCGCCTCCTGAACCGAAGGGGACCCTCGTGCGTCATCGTTCAGCAGTTGTCGTGAGCATTGCCGTGATCGGCGCCCTCAGCCTCAGCGCCTGCGGCTCCCGCGGAGAGAAGAAGGCCGACGGCGGCACCTCCAACTCCGGCTCCACCACCGTCGTCATCGGCGTCGACGCCCCGCTCACCGGCGACCTCTCCGCCCTCGGCCTCGGCATCCGCAACTCCGTCGACCTCGCGATCAAGAAGGCCAACGAGACCAACGAGGTCCCCGGCGTCAAGTTCGAGATCAAGGCCCTGGACGACACCGGCAAGCCCGCCCCCGGCCAGCAGAACGCCACCCAGCTCGTCGGCGACTCCAAGGTCCTCGGCGTCGTCGGCCCGCTCAACTCCAGCGTGGCCCAGTCGATGCAGCAGATCTTCGACGACGCCGGCCTGGCCGAGGTCTCCCCCGCCAACACCGGCGTCGCCCTCAGCCAGGGCGAGAAGTGGGCCAGCGGCGAGAAGAAGCGCCCGTTCACGTCCTACTTCCGCACCGCCACCACCGACGCCGTCCAGGGCCCCTTCGCCGCCCAGTTCCTCTACAACGACGCCAAGAAGACCAAGGTCTTCCTGATCGACGACCAGAAGACCTACGGCGCGGGCCTGGCCGGCACCTTCAAGGGCGAGTTCACCAAGCTCGGCGGCCAGCTCGTCGGCGAGGAGCACGTCAACCCCGACGACCGCGACTTCGCCGCCATCGTCACCAAGGTCAGGAGCTCCGGCGCCGAGGCCGTCTACTACGGCGGCGAGTACCCCGCGGCCGGCCCGCTCTCCCTCCAGCTCAAGGAGGCCGGCGTCAACATCCCGCTGATGGGCGGCGACGGCATCCAGAGCGGCGACTTCATCAAGCTCAACCCCAAGAGCCAGGGCGACTACGCCACCGCCGTCGGCCTGCCCGTCGAATCCCTCGACACCGCCAAGAAGTTCATCGCCGACTACAAGACCGCCGGCTACAAGGACGCCTACGAGACCTACGGCGGCTACTCCTACGACAGCGCCTGGGCCATCATCCAGGGCGTCAAGCAGGCCGTGAAGGACAACAACGGCAAGGTCCCCGACCGCAAGGCCGTCCGCGACGCCGTCCAGAAGGTCAGCTTCGACGGCGTGACCGGCAAGGTCTCCTTCGACGAGTTCGGCGACACCACCAACAAGCAGCTCACCGTCTACACCGTCAAGGACGGCAAGTGGGCCGTGGAGAAGTCCGGCACCTTCAAGGGCTGACGCCCAGTCACCACCAGCACCACCAGCGCCACTTCACCACCACCGCGCGCGGGGGCGCCACGAGTGCCCCCGCGCGCACCCACATCCACCACCCACGCGGACACCCCCGAACGCACTACGGAGGCCCAGCGGTGCACGACCTACCGCAGCAGCTGGCCAACGGCCTGATCCTCGGCGCCCTCTACGGACTCGTCGCGATCGGCTACACGATGGTCTACGGCATCGTCCAGCTCATCAACTTCGCCCACGGCGAGATCGTCATGGTCGGCGGCTTCGGCGCCCTGACCGCCTACCTCGCCCTCCCCGGCGGCACCACCCTGTGGCTGGCCCTGCCGCTCATGCTGATCGCCGGCATCCTGGTCTCCACCCTCACCGCCGTCGCCGCCGAACGCTTCGCCTACCGCCCCCTGCGCAACGCCCCCCGACTGGCCCCGCTGATCACCGCGATCGGGCTGTCCATCTTCCTCCAGCAACTCGTCTTCTCCTTCTACCCGGACGCCAAGAAGGCCCGGGTCTTCCCCAAGCTCCCCGGCGACCCGTTCAGCCTCGGCTCCGTCACCATCCAGCGCAGCGACCTCTTCCTGATCATCGCCGCCCCGCTGTGCATGCTCGCCCTCGGCTGGTTCGTCACCCGCACCCGCTCCGGACGCGCCATGCAGGCCACCAGCCAGGACCCGGACACCGCCAAGCTGATGGGCATCGACACCGACCGCATCATCGTCATGGCCTTCGCCATCGGCGCCGCGTTCGCCGCCGTCGCCGCCGTCGCCTACGGGCTGCGCAGCGGCCAGGTCGACTTCCGGATGGGCTTCATCCTCGGCCTCAAGGCCTTCACCGCCGCCGTCCTCGGCGGCATCGGCAACATCTACGGCGCCATGCTCGGCGGCCTCGCCCTCGGCCTCGCCGAAGCCCTCGCCACCGGGTACATCCAGCACCTGCCCGGCATGCACCTCTTCGGAGGCGGCGCCTGGAAGGACGTCTGGGCGTTCGTACTCCTCATCCTCGTGCTCCTGATCCGGCCCCAGGGCCTACTCGGCGAGCGCGTCGCGGACAGGGCGTGACCACCATGACCACCACCCGCACCGAAACCACCCCGGTCATCCCGCTGCCGGCCCGCGCCGCCGCCGCCGTCACCGCACTCGGCGCCCTCGCCACCGCCGCCTCCGCCGCCATGTCCTGGACCTGGACCTCCGACTTCCCCGGCGACCTCACGTACTACGGCTCCCCGGCCGGCCTCCAGTGGCTCGCCCTCGCCGCCGGGCTGCTCACCCTCGTCCTGCTGCTCGCCGCCCAGGGCGTCCCCGGACTGCGCTGGGCCGCCCCCACCCGCAGCAACAACGCCGTCCTGTTCGCCGCCACCGGCGCCCTCGCCGTCGCCGTCTACGCGGTCGCCGCCGTCTCCGCCGAACTCGGCGGCCTCGCCAACCTCGAACCCGGCGGCTGGGTGCTCGCCGCGGGCGGCCTGATCTCCGTCCTCGGCGCCCTCGCCCTGCCGCTCGACCGCCGCACCGCCGTCCCGCTGCGGATCCTCGACAAGCGTCTCTTCCTGCTCGTCCCGGTCGCCCCCGCCGCCTGGTTCGGCGCCCACGCCGTCCCCACGGACAAGCCGGTCGCCCCGGTCCTGACCGCCCTCGCCGGCGGCCTCGCCATCGCCGCCGGCGCCGTCCTGCTGCTCCAGCTCGGCCACCTCGCCAACAGCGCACTGCGGCTGGGCCGGATCGACCGCCCGCTGGCCGCAGCGCGGGCGCTCCCCTCCTGGGTCGAGGTGCTGCTGATCGTCCTCGCCTTCGGCACCGGACTGTTCGCGATCACCTTCGGCATCGACACCGAGTACGGCGAACTCTTCACCGGCTACCTGCTGTTCGTCGCCCTCGCCGTCCCCGCCCTGGCCAAGTCCGGCCTGCTCGCCCGGCTGCGCGCGCTGACCGTCAAGCACCGCCCGGTCACCACCGGCGCCGCCTTCGCCGCCGCCGCCGGCTTCCCGTTCACCCAGACCAGCGACCAGTACACCTCGGTCGCCACCAACATCCTGATCTTCGCCACCGTCGCCCTCGGCCTCAACATCGTCGTCGGCCTGGCCGGCCTGCTCGACCTCGGGTACGTCGCCTTCCTCGGCGTCGGCGCCTACGCCGCCGCCCTGGTCTCCGGCTCCCCCGCCTCGCCCATCCACGTCCAGTTCCCGTTCTGGGCCGCGATGCTCACCGGCGCCGTCGTCTCGATGATCTTCGGCGTCCTGATCGGCGCCCCCACCCTGCGGCTGCGCGGCGACTACCTCGCCATCGTCACCCTCGGGTTCGGCGAGATCTTCCGCATCACCATGCTCAACCTCAACGGCACCACCGGCCCCAAGGTCACCAACGGCTCCAACGGCATCCCGCGCATCCCCGACCTGGAGATCCTCGGCTTCGACCTCGGCAAGCCACACACCGTCCTCGGCGTCGAACTCGGCCGCTTCTCCAACTACTACCTGCTGATGCTGCTCGTCACCGCCGTCGTCGTGCTGGTCTTCGCCCGGGTCGGCGACTCCCGCATCGGCCGCGCCTGGGTCGCCATCCGCGAGGACGAGACCGCCGCCGAGGCCATGGGCATCAACGGCTTCCGGCTCAAGCTGCTCGCCTTCGCCCTCGGCGCCCTGCTGGCCGGCCTGGCCGGCACCGTCCAGGCCCACGTCAGCTACACCGTCACCCCCGACCAGTACACCTTCGCCGAAGCCCTCCCGCCGAACTCCGCCTTCCTGCTCGCCGCGGTCATCCTCGGCGGCATGGGCACCATCAGCGGCCCGCTGGCCGGCGCCACCCTGCTCTTCCTCATCCCCAAGAAGCTCGAATTCCTCGCCGACTACCAGCTCCTCGCCTTCGGCGCCGCCCTCATCGTCCTGATGCGGGTGCGTCCCGAAGGCCTCATCCCCAACCGGCGCCGGCAGCTGGAGTTCCACGAGGCCGCCCTCCCGGCCCAGGCCACCGGCGAGCCGACCGCACTCACCAAGGCAGGGGCGTGACCGACCCGATGACCACCACCGCCGCACCCCTGCTCGAAGTCACCGGCGTCACCATGCGCTTCGGCGGCCTCACCGCCGTCAACGACGTCTCCCTGACCGTCGGCGAAGGCGAGATCATCGGTCTCATCGGCCCCAACGGCGCCGGCAAGACCACCTTCTTCAACTGCCTCACCGGCCTGTACGTCCCCACCGAGGGCGCCGTCCGCTTCCGCGACACCCTGCTGCCGCCCAAGCCCCACCTGGTCACCCAGGCCGGCATCGCCCGCACCTTCCAGAACATCCGGCTGTTCGCCAACATGACCGTCCTGGAGAACGTCCTGGTCGGCCGGCACACCCGCACCAGGGAAGGCATCTTCTCCGCCATCCTGCGCGGCCCCGGCTACCACCGTGCCGAGGCCGAGAGCCGCGAGAAGGCCATGGAACTCCTGCAGTTCACCGGCCTCGCCGAGAAGGCCGACCACCTCGCCCGCAACCTCCCCTACGGCGAGCAGCGCAAGCTGGAGATCGCCCGCGCCCTCGCCTCCGAACCCGGCCTGCTGCTGCTCGACGAACCCACCGCCGGCATGAACCCCCAGGAGACCCGGGCCGCCGAGGAACTCGTCTTCGCGATCCGCGACAAGGGCGTCTCCGTCCTCGTCATCGAGCACGACATGCGCTTCATCTTCAACCTCTGCGACCGCACCGCGGTACTCGTCCAGGGCCAGAAGATCGTCGAGGGCGACCGCGAGACCGTCCAGAACGACGAACGCGTCATCACCGCCTACCTGGGCGCCCCGCTCGAAGGCACCACCCCGGCTGTTCCGGAGAACGTTACGGAGACCGACCAGTGACCGCACTCCTCGAGGTCGAGGACCTCCGCGTCGCCTACGGCAAGATCGAGGCCGTCAAGGGCATCGGCTTCACCGTCGAACAGGGCGAGGTCACCACCCTCATCGGCACCAACGGCGCGGGCAAGACCACCACCCTGCGCACCCTGTCCGGCCTGCTCAAGCCCACCGCCGGACGGATCACCTTCGACGGCCAGGACCTCTCGACCGTCCCCGCGCACAAGATCGTCGCCCTCGGCCTCGCCCACTCCCCCGAGGGACGGCACATCTTCCCCCGGATGACCATCGAGGAGAACCTCCTCCTCGGCGCCTTCCTGCGCACCGACGCCGCCGGCATCACCGCCGACGTCGAACGGGCCTACGGCCTGTTCCCGATCCTCGGCGAACGCCGGCGCCAGGCCGCCGGCACGCTCTCCGGCGGCGAACAGCAGATGCTCGCGATGGGACGGGCGCTGATGTCCCGGCCCAAGCTGCTGATGCTGGACGAACCCTCGATGGGGCTCTCGCCGCTGATGATGCAGAAGATCATGTCCACCATCGTGGAGCTGAAGTCCTCCGGCACGACCATCCTCCTGGTCGAGCAGAACGCCCAGGCGGCGCTCTCGCTCTCCGACCGGGGGTACGTCATGGAGACCGGCCGCATCGTCCTATCCGGGACCGGGCCCGACCTCCTGCACGACGAGTCCGTCCGCAAGGCCTACCTCGGCGAGGACTGAGCCCGTACACACGTCGAAGGGCCCGGCAGAAACGGTCTGCCGGGCCCTTTCCGTACCTGTTACTCGCCCTTGGCCTCGTCCGCCTTCTTGCGGTCCTGGGCCTCGCCCTCCTCGATGACCGCCTCGGCCACCGCGGCCATCGTCATCCGGCGGTCCATCGAGGTCTTCTGGATCCACCGGAAGGCGGCCGGCTCGTTCAGCCCGAACTTGGTCTGCAGCACGCCCTTCGCCCGGTCCACCAGCTTCCGGGTCTCCAGCCGCTGGCTGAGGTCCCCGATCTCCTTCTCCAGCGCCCGCATCTCGGCGTACCGGGAGACCGCCATCTCGATCGCCGGCACCAGGTCCGACTTCGAGAACGGCTTGACGATGTACGCCATCGCCCCGGCGTCCCGCGCCCGGTCCACCAGCTCCCGCTGCGAGAACGCCGTCAGCATCAGGACCGGCGCCAGGTGCTTGTCGTGGATCTGCTCGGCCGCGGAGAGCCCGTCCAGCACCGGCATCTTCACGTCGAAGATCGCCAGGTCCGGCTTCAGCTCCTCCACCAGCCGCACCGCCGTCTCCCCGTCACCGGCCTCACCGACGACGGTGTACCCCTCCTCCTCGAGCATCTCCTTGAGGTCGAGGCGGATCAGCGCCTCGTCCTCGGCGATCACAATCCGGGTGATCTGGGGCGTATCGGTCTCAAGCGGCTGCGCCTGCTCGTCGGCGGTGCTCACGGGGCTCCTAGTTCCGGCGGGGTACTGCATGCACGAGGGTACCTAGCTGCGCCCGACAGCGCTCACAGGGTATCCTTCACGGGCGCGAACCAGCCGGGTTGGTGGAAGGGCAGACACGATCGCCTCAAAAGCGATTGCCTGAAAGGGCGTGTGGGTTCGAATCCCACACTCGGCACCAGATTTTCCTTATATTCCCAGGCCTCGGGGATTTCACTCTATCCAGTGGACTGCTTCCAAAGCATCCGCCATCCGGCCTGTCACACCCCACTCTGGCGCACATGACCACTCTCTCTGTGCGCGAACAAGCCGTCCACCTCCTCCGCCGAGGCCTCAGCAACGCCGAGGTGGCCCGCCGACTCCACGTTCCGCAGGGCACGGTCTCCTGGTGGAAGCATCGAGACCTCGCCATACGAGACGAGCTTCCCGGCCGTAAGCGCTCGACGTGCATCCACTGCTACGGCGACGAACTGGACCGCCCCGCCTACTCCTGCCTACTGGGCTTGTACCTCGGCGACGGCCACATCCTGCTGCCCAACGAATACCGCAGGACTCAGAGCCTCCAGATAACCTGCGACGACACCTGGCCGGCCATCATGGATTCCGTCGAACAGGCCATGCGCCAGGTCCTCCCCAACAACAAGCCCTGCCGGGTGCGGCGCACCGGGTGCCACGACGTCAAGATCTATTCGAACCACCTCACCTGCCTCTTCCCCCAGCACGGCCCCGGCAAGAAGCACGAACGCACCATAACCCTGGAAACGTGGCAGCAGGCGATCGTGGACGCCCACCCGTGGGAGTTCCTGCGGGGCCTGATCCACTCCGACGGCTGCCGCATCACCAACTGGACGACCCGCACGGTCGGTGGCGTCACAAAGCGCTACGAGTACCCCCGGTACTTCTTCACCAACACGTCGACCGACATCATCGGCCTCTTCACCGCCACCCTCGACGCCGTCGGCGTCCAGTGGAAGGCCTCGATCCCCCGCCCCACCGGCCAGGTCAACATCTCCGTCGCCCGCAAGGACTCCGTCGCCCTCATGGACGCCCACATCGGCCCCAAGCACTGACAGCGGCGCGGCCCCGGGAGGGCCGCGCCGCCGGGCAGTCGCTCAGGCGTCCAGCGTCCCCACGTGGTGGACGCGGACGAGGTTGGTGGAGCCGGCCAGGCCGGGAGGCGAACCCGCCGTGATGACGACGATGTCGCCCTTCTGGCAGCGGCCGAGCGACAGGAGTGCCGCGTCGACCTGTTCGACCATCTGGTCGGTGGTCGGGGCGAACGGGCCGAGGAAGGTCTCCACGCCCCAGGTGAGGGCGAGTTGGCTGCGTACGGCCGGTTCGTAGGTGAAGGCGAGCACCGGGATGGGCGAGCGGTAGCGGGTGAGCCGGCGGGCGGTGTCGCCGGACTGGGTGAAGGCGATCAGGTACTTGGCGTGCAGGAAGTCGCCGATCTCGGCGGCCGCGCGGGCGACGGCGCCGCCCTGGGTCCGCGGCTTGCTGCCGGTGGTGAGCGGCGGGAGGCCCGCGGCCAGGATGTCGTTCTCGGCGGCCTCGACGATCCGGGCCATGGTCTTGACGGTCTCGACCGGATACTTGCCGACCGAGGTCTCCCCGGAGAGCATCACCGCGTCCGTCCCGTCCAGGACGGCGTTGGCGACGTCGGAGGCCTCGGCGCGGGTCGGCCGGGAGGTGTTGATCATCGAGTCGAGCATCTGGGTCGCGACGATGACCGGCTTGGCGTTGCGGCGGGCGAGCTTGATGGCGCGCTTCTGGACCAGCGGGACCTGTTCGAGGGGCATCTCCACGCCCAGGTCGCCGCGGGCCACCATGATCCCGTCGAAGGCGTCGACGACGGACTCCAGGTTCTCCACCGCCTGCGGCTTCTCGATCTTGGCGATGACCGGGACCCGGCGTCCCTCCTCCGCCATGATCCGGTGGACGTCCTCGACGTCCCGCCCGCTGCGGACGAAGGAGAGCGCGATGAGGTCGGCCCCGGTGCGCAGCGCCCACCGCAGGTCGGCGACGTCCTTGTCGCTGAGTGCGGGGACGGAGACGGCGACGCCGGGGAGGTTGAGGCCCTTGTGGTCGGAGACCAGGCCGCCTTCGATGACCAGGCAGCGCACGTGCGGCCCGTCGACGGCGACGACCTCCAGGGTGACCCGGCCGTCGTCGACCAGGATGCGCTCGCCGCGGCTGACGTCCCCGGCGAGCCCGGAGTAGGTGGTTCCGCAGCGGTCCTTGTCCCCCACGACGCCGTTGTCGGTGGAGATGGTGAACTCGTCGCCGCGTTCGAGAAGTACGGGTCCGTGGGCGAAGGTGTCGAGCCGGATCTTCGGGCCTTGAAGGTCGACGAGGATGCCGACGCTGCGGCCGGTCTCGTCGGCGGCCTTGCGGACGCGGCGGTAGCGTTCCTCGTGCTCGGTGTGCGAGCCGTGACTGAGGTTCAGTCGGGCGATGTCCATCCCGGCGTCGACCAGGGACTTGATCTGGTCGTACGAGTCGGTGGCGGGCCCGAGGGTACAGACGATTTTTGCTCGGCGCATAGTGCTGAGACTAGGCATTACCGGCGCGTAACCACGACGCGGGTCCGGACTGCGGGATGACCTTTGCGGTAAGGCGAGTTGAACAATCTGACACATCCTCGGACCGCTGTGCGAGCGCCCCGCTCCACGTCGCTGCCGCGCGCCGCCCGTACGCCTCCCGCGCCGCCCGCGCCGCCTGCCGATGCGATTCCGTGAAGGGGTGTTCACCTCTGGTTCACCGCCGCTTCCGCCGCCGCTCCCCGCCCGGCGGGACGCTCGTCACCCCCGGGTGGATGCCGGGGCGCCCCGGGTCACCACCCGGACGAAGGAGCGGACGAGGGGGAGGCGTTCGGCATGCGACGCGCACTGGGGGTGGTTGCGGCCCTGGCCCTGCTGGGCGGGGTCGCCTTCGCGCTGATCCCCGACGACCCGAAGAAGGACACCGCCAGGACGGTCACCGTCACCGGCCTGATCGGCTCGGAGAAGCGCGCCTTCTTCGAGAACGACGATGTCAAGGCCGAGTTGGCGAAGCAGGGCCTGGTGGTCCGGACGGACTCCACCGGCTCCTGGACGATGAGCGACCAGGCGGGCAGGACGCCGGGGCTGGACTTCGCCTTCCCGGCGAGCTCGGCACCGGCACGGGAGATCCAGCGCATCTGGAAGCTGCAGGACTCCCCGATGGTCCCGTTCTACTCGCCGCTGGTGATCGTGGCGCACGAGCCGGTGGCCAGGGTCCTGAAGGAGAACAAGCTGGCCGACCTGGACGCCGTCACCGGCGTCTGGACGTTCCGGATGGACGAGTACGTCAACGCGCTGAAGGGCAACCGCAGATGGGAGGAGCTGACCGGCGCGGGCGCCCATCCCGAGCTGTCCGGTCAGCTCTTCGTGACCACCACCGACCCGGAGAGCTCGTCCTCGGGCGCGATGTACCTCGCGCTGCTCTCCTACATCGCCAACAACCACCAGGTGGTGTCGGACGACGCCGGCGTCGCCACCGTCAAGGACGTCCTGTACAAGGCGAACGCGCTGCAGGGCATCCAGAAGAGCAGCAGCGACGAGCCGTTCCGGGACTTCGGCGCGGGGATCGGCAGCCCGCTGATCTTCGCGTACGAGTCGCAGGCCGCCGCCCTGTCGCTGCAGGGCAAGCCCACCGGGGACATGGTGGTGCTGTACCCGGACACCACGGTCTACTCGGACCACACCGTCGTGGCCCACACCGACAACGGCCGCAAGCTCGCCGACGCCCTCCAGAACGACGAGGTGCTCCGCGGTCTGGAGGCCGGGTTCGGGCTCCGGCCGCAGGCCGAACCGGAGGCCTTCGCGAACCTGATGCGGGAGAAGAAGCCGACTTTCGCACCCGATCTGACCGCGGCCAAGGTCAAGCAGGCGACCCTGCCCTCGCTGGACAACCTGCTCAAGCTGACCACCGCGGCGAAGGGGACCAAGTGACCATCCCGATGAAGCGCCGCGGCTGGCTCACGGCCGCGCTGGCCGCCGTGCTGGCCGCGGCCACCGCCTGCACCTCCTCCGGTGGCGGCGACAACGCCGCCCCGAAGCCCACCGATCCGCCCGCCGAGACCGCCCGCCCCGGCGTGCTGCGCGTCCTGGCGGGCAGTGAACTCCAGGACCTGGCACCGGTCCTGGAGGATGCCCGGAAGGCCACCGGGGTGACCGTGCAGTTCTCCTGGACGGGCACCCTGGACGGCGCCGACGCCGTCTCCTCGGGCCGGGCCGACGGCAAGTACGACGCCGTGTGGTTCCCGTCGAACCAGTACCTGCGGCTCGATCCGGCCGGCAAGTCCAAGGTGGTCTCCGAGACCCCGGTGATGGTGTCGCCGGTGGCGATCGGGGTGCGTTCCTCGGCGCTCGGCGAACTCGGCTGGGGCGACGGTTCCAAGGTCACCTGGGCGCAGGTCGGCGCGGCGGCGGCGGCCGGAAAGCTACCGTACGGGATGGCCGACCCGTCCCGCTCCAACTCGGGCTTCTCCACCCTCGTCGCGGTGGCCTCGGCCTTCTCCGGCGCGGGCGCGGCGCTGACCGACGCGGACGTGCAGAAGGCGGGTCCGCAGCTGAAGGAGTTCTTCAAGGGCCAGAAGCTGACCTCGGGCTCCTCCGGCTGGCTGGCACAGGCGTACGCCCGGGCCGAGTCGGGCACGGTGAGCGCGCTGGTGAACTACGAGTCGGTGCTGCTGTCGCTGAACAGGACGCTGCCGCCGCAGCAGCAGCTGACGGTGGTGCGGCCGGCGGACGGCGTGGTGTCGGCGGACTACCCGCTCTCGCTGATGTCCTCCGCCGCGCAGGAGCAGCGCGACTCCTTCCAGCGGCTGTCCGCGTACCTGCTCAAGGAGGACGTGCAGAAACGGATCTCCGAGACGACGCTGCGCCGACCGGTGACGGCGGGCGCGGCCCCGGCCGCCGGGCTGCCCGCGGACCGCCGCCGGGAGCTGCCGTTCCCGGGCACCCGGGCGGTCGCGGACGGCCTGCTGGCCTCGTACCAGAACGAGCTGCGCCGCCCGTCCAGGACGGTGTACGTGCTGGACACCTCGGGCTCGATGGAGGGCCCGCGGATCGCCGCGCTGAAGAGCGCGCTGGGCCGGCTGACCGGGGCGGACGACACCCGCGGGACGCGCCGTTTCCGGGACCGCGAGGAGATCACGCTGCTCTCCTTCGCCTCCGCGGTGAAGTGGACCAAGACCCACGTGGTGCCGGCCACCGGCAGCCGGCCGGGCCCGGAGACGGAGCTGGCGTCGATCGACGCGGACGTGCAGTCGCTGGCCGCCTCGGGCGGGACGGCGGTGTACTCCTCGCTGGAGGAGGCGTACCGGGTGATCGAGCGTCAGCAGGCGGCGGCCGGCGACGACCGGTTCACCTCGATCGTGCTGATGACGGACGGGGAGAGCAACGCCGGTGCGACGGACGGCGACTTCAAGCGCTTCCACGACGCGCTGCCGGCCGGGGAGAAGTCGATCCCGGTGTTCCCGATCAAGTTCGGGGAGGCGGCGGTGGGCCAGCTCCAGGGGATCGCGGACCTGAGCGGCGGCAAGCTGTTCGACGGTACGGGCTCGCTGGACGGGGTGTTCGAGGAGATCCGTGGCTACCAGTGACGGGTTCGGCCCCCGGGTGCTGCGCTACCTGGAGTCGGCCCGGAACCTGGTCGGCTGTGCCGGCGGCGCGGTCGGTCTGGGGCTGCACTTCGCCGGACTGGGCGGGGTCTGGTGGCCGGGGGTCGTGGTCGGGCTGTACGGGGTGGGCGCGCTGCTGACGCCCGCCCCGAGGCCCCGCGAGGGGGCCGGGATCGGACCGGGGACCGGGGCGGGCACGGGGATCGACACCGGAACGGGGACGGGGACGGGGGCGAGAGCAGGGACGGCCCTCGGCGAGACCGAGGCCTCCGGGGCACACGTCCTGGACGTGGCACACGTCCTGGAGGGGGCGCAGGTACTGGAGGGGGCGCCCGTGCCCGATCCGGAGCTGGTGGCGCTGGCCGCCTACCTGGACAGCGTGCCGCTGCCGCCCTCCGCCGGGGTGGACGGCCTGCTGGCGGCGCTGCGGGCGGCCGGCCGGGGCCCGGTGGCGGAGCGGATCGTCCGGCACCGGCTGCCGGTCGCGGTGGCCGGTTACCTGCGGGCGCGGACCTGGCAGCCGTGGGCGGGGCCGGACGATCCGGACCCGGCGCTCCGACTGGGCCACGAGGTCGACCGGCTCATGGGCGAATTGTCCTGACCCCGCCGTCCTGACCCGCCGTCCGCCGTCCTGACCCGCCGCCTGCCGCCCGCCATCCGCCATCCGCCATCCGCCGGCCCTACCACCCCGGACCTCCCCCGTTCCCGTCACGAACGAGTCGCCAAGATCTCACCTCTTGGACAGGTCCGGGGGCTATCCACCACCCCGGGCCGCACGGCACACTTCTACGCGCGTCCTTCTACGCGCGTCGACGCGTACACGCGCACTTGCCAACGAATGCCAGTTGACGGTCCATCCGCCGTCGTTCCCCACTCGGGAGAGTCGTCCATGCCCCTGAACCGCCGTGACTTCGTCACCCGGTCCGCCGCCACCGCCGCCGGCGCCGCCCTGGCCGGTGGCGCCACCCTGGCCGCCGCCCCCTCCGCCGCGGCCGCCCAGCCGGACACGGCGGCCGCCAAGGGCCAGCAGCGCCAGCCGAACAAGCAGGCCTTCACCGTCATGGGCACCACCGATCTGCACGGCCGGGTGCTCAACTGGGACTACTTCACCGACGCCGAGTACAGCGACAAGGCCCACAACGCGGTCGGCCTCGCCAAGATCTCCACGCTGGCCAACCAGGTGCGCGAGGAGAAGGGCTGGAACCGCTGCCTGCTGATCGACTCGGGCGACACCATCCAGGGCACCCAGCTGTCCTACTACTACGCCCGGATCGAGTCGATCGACACCGAGGCCGACACCGTGCCGGACCACCCGATGGCCGTCGCCATGAACCTCATGGAGTACGACGCCGCCGCGCTCGGCAACCACGAGTTCAACTACGGCATCCCGCTCCTGAAGGCCTACCAGGACCAGCTGGAGTTCCCGCTGCTCGGCGCCAACGCGCTGAACGCGAAGAACGAGAAGCCGGCCTTCAAGCCGTACGTGATCAAGGAGCTGCGGCTGGGCGGCGGCCGCCCGGTGAAGGTCGGCATCCTCGGCCTCACCAACCCGGGCATCGCGATCTGGGACAAGGCCAACGTCAGCGGCAAGATGGTCTTCCCGGGCATCGTCGAGACCGCCGCCGCCTGGGTGCCGAAGATGAAGGCGGCCGGCGCGGACGTCATCGTGGTCTCCTCGCACTCCGGCTGCGACGAGGCGACCACCTGGGGCGACCAGCTGCCCTGGGCCGAGAACGCCTCGGTGGCCCTGGCGGAGACCGTCCCCGACATCGACGCGGTGCTGGTGGGCCACGCCCACAAGGAGATCGCGCAGCGCCTGGTCGTCAACAAGAAGACCGGCCGGACGGTCGTGCTCTCCGAGCCGCTCTGCTACGGCCAGCGGCTGACCTGCTTCGACTTCGAGGTCGAGTTCGCGGCCGGCGCCTGGAAGGTCTCCTCGGTCTCCGCGCGACTGCTGAACTCCAACACCGTGCCGGAGAACCCGGAGATCACCGACGCGATCGCCGGGCAGCACAAGAAGGTCGTCGCGTACGTCAACCAGAACATCGGCACCAGCAAGATCGAGCTGTCGATCGCCGACGCCCGTTTCAAGGCCACCCCGATCATCGACCTGATCGGCAAGGTCCAGGCCGACGCCGTCAAGGCCGCGCTGGCGGGCGGGCAGTACGCCAAGCTCCCGGTGCTGGCCCAGGCCGCCCCGTTCAACCGCACCGCGCTGATCCCGTCCGGCCAGGTCAAGCTGCGCGACGCCGCGGGCCTCTACATCTACGAGAACACCCTGGAGGCCCGCGTCCTGACGGGCGCCCAGCTCAAGGACTACCTGGAGTACTCGGTCAAGTACTACAACCAGCTCGCCCCGGGCGCCCCGGTCGACAAGGAGGCCCTGACCGGCGCCGAGGCCACCCCGGACTACAACTACGACTCGGTCTACGGCCTGAGCTACGACATCGACATCGCCCAGCCGAAGGGCTCGCGGATCGTCAACCTGTCCTTCCAGGGCAAGCCGATCGACCCGGCCGCCGAGTTCGTCCTCGCCGTCAACAACTACCGGGCCAACGGCGGCGGCAACTTCCCGCACGTCGCCAAGGCCAAGATGGTCTGGTCGAACTCCGACGAGATCCGCAACACCATGATCGCCTGGGTGAAGGCCAAGGGCACCATCGACCCCGCCGAGTTCTTCACCGACTCCTGGCGCCTCGTCCGTGCCGGCCAGCCGGTCTTCTGACCGACGCCCCCGCCGAAAGGCCGTCGCCCCGCCGGCGACGGCCTTTCGGCCTGCCCGGGGGAAGAATGGCGCCATGAGCGAGTTCCAGATCCCAGACCGCCACGCCCGGCTGCTGGCCTACGCGCAGAGTCTGACGCCTCCCACCGGGTGGAAGATCGAGATCTCCGGTGACGAGATCATCATGCTGGCCGGCCCCTCGGTGATCCACCAGCGCAACCTGCTGCTCATCCGCAGGCAGTTCGAGGCCCACGAACCCGCCGACCTGATGCCGAGCGAGAACACCGACCTCGCCTCCCCGAACGTCGGCAAGTTGCGCAACCCCGACCTGACCTACATCCCCCTCTCGGCACTGGAGGAGGGCGGCAACCAGGTCCCCGCCGAGCAGGCGGCCATCGCCGTGGAGATCGTCTCCCCGTCGAACCCGGAGAACGACCTGGTCGGCAAGGTCCGCGACTACCCGCTGATGGCCATCCCGCTGTACCTGGTGATCGATCCGCGCGAGGGCGACCTGACGCTCTACTCCGAGCCCTCCGGCAGCGGCTACCACCAGCGGTGGAACGGCACGTTCGGTGACCGCGTCCCGCTCCCGGCCCCCTTCGGCTTCGAGCTCGCCACCGACGCCCTGCTCCGCTACCCCGCCTGAGACCACGGGCCTCCCGGCGGCTGCCGCCGGGAGGCCCGCGTGTCCGCCCGCTCGGTCAGAACGGGAAGACCGCGCGCTCGTGCTGGACGGAGATCCACTTCAGCGTGGTGAAGGCGTCCACCGTGGACTCGCCGTTGAGGCGGCCGACGCCGGAGTTCTTCTCGCCGCCGAAGGGCACGCCCGGCTCGTCGGCGATGGTGCCGCCGTTGACGTGGATCATGCCGGTCTCGATCCGCTGGGCGAGCTTCACGCCGCGCTCGACGTTCGCGGTGTGCACCGCGCCGCTGAGTCCGAACGGCGTGTTGTTGGCGAGCCGCACGGCCTCGTCCTCGCCGTCGAAGGGCACCAGCAGCACGACCGGGCCGAAGAGTTCGTTCCGCAGGATCGGCGCGTCCTCGGCGAGGCCGGTGAGCACGGTCGGCGCCATCAGGCTGCCGACCGTGGTGCCGCGCAGCAGCGCGGTGGCGCCGGCCGCGAGCGCCTGGTCGACCTGGGCGTCGAGGGCGCCGGCCTGGACGGGGTTGATCAGCGGGCCGATGTGGGTGGCCGGGTCCCTCGGGTCGCCGACGGTGAGCGAGGCGACCTTGGCGACGAACTTCTCGGTGAACTCGGCCTCGACGCGGCGGTCCACCAGCACCCGGTTGGCGGCCATGCAGACCTGCCCCTGGTGGACGAAGCGGCTGAACACCGCGGCGTCCACGGCGTGGTCCACGTCGGCGTCGTCGAGCACGATCAGCGCGCTGTTGCCGCCGAGCTCCAGGACCGTCCGCTTGAAGTGCGCGGCGGCGACGGTGGCGACGTGCCGGCCGATCTTGTCGGAGCCGGTGAAGGAGATCACCTTGGGCACCGGGTGCTCCAGGAAGCTGTCGCCGATCTCGGCGATGTCGGTGATCACCACGTTCAGCAGGCCGGGCGGCAGCCCCGCGTCCTCGAAGAGCTTCGCGATCAGTCCGCCGCCGACGACCGGGGTCTCCTGGTGCGGCTTGAGGACGACGCCGTTGCCGAGCGCGAGGGCCGGGGCGACGGCCTTGAGCGCCAGGAAGAGCGGGAAGTTGAAGGGGCTGATCACGCCGACGACGCCGACCGGCAGCCGGTAGAGCCGGTTCTCCCGGCCCGGGGCGGGCGAGGCCAGCAGCCGGCCCTCGGAGGCCACCGACAGGTGCAGGCACTCCCGCAGCACGTCCTTGACGAGCGACAGCTCGAAGCCCGCCTTCAGCGCGGTGCCGCCGAGTTCCGCCATGATCGCCGGGACGATCTCCGGCTCGCGCTCCTCCAGCAGCCGCAGCGCGCGCTCGAAGACCAGCCGCCGCTGGTACGGGTTGGCGGCGGCCCATGCCTTCTGGGCGCGCTCGGCGGCGCGGTAGGCCCGGTCGACCTCGGCGCCGGTGGCGACGGTGATGGTGGCGAGCTTGTCGCCGGTGTAGGGGTCGACGTCGACGATGTCCCAGGAGCCGCTGCCGCTGCACCACTCGCCGTCGATGTACTGCAGCGCCAACTCGGAGAAGTACGACATCTGTTCCCTCTCATGCACCGACCTGATGGGAAGTCATCGTACTGACGTCTTACAACTCCTGGCGCATCGCGTACAGCAGGTTCCGGGTCGGTTCCGGGCTCAGGCTGTCCGCGACCAGGTCGTCCATGGCGTGCCGGTACTCGGCCACCTCGGCGGGCTTGTCGAGGTAGAGCGCGGTGGTGAACTGCTCCAGGTACACCACGTCGGCCAGCTCGGCCTCGGCGAAGCCCAGGACGGTGAAGGCGCCGCTCTCCGCGCTCAGCCCGGCGTTGCCCAGCGGCAGCACCTGGAGCCGGACGTTGGGCAGCTCGCCGAGCTCCAGCAGCCGGTCCAGCTGGCCGCGCATCAGCTCCGGCCCACCCCAGGGCCGGCGCAGCGCGGCCTCGTCCAGTACGGCGACCAGCTGCGGCGCCCGCTCGGCGGTCAGCACCGCCTGCCGCTTGAGCCGTACGTCGACCCGGCGCTCGATCTCCTCCGGCCCGTGGACGTGGCCGCCGGCGGTGACCACGGCCCGGGCGTAGTCGGCGGTCTGGAGCAGCCCGTGGACGAACTGGACCTCGTAGCTGCGGATCTCGGCCGCGGCCTCCTCCAGCCCCAGGTAGTTCTGGAACCAGCCGGGCAGCACGTCCCCGTACTCGTGCCACCAGGAGCTGACGTTGGCCTCGCGCAGCAGTCCGAGGACGGTGGCCCGCTCCTGATCGGCCTCGACCCCGTACAGGGTCAGCAGGTCGGCCACGTCGCGTTCCTTGAAGCCGACCCGGCCGAGCTCCATCCGGCTGATCTTGGACTCGGAGGCGCGGATCGAGTACCCGGCCTCCTCCCGACTGACGCCTCTGGCCTCGCGGAGCTTGCGCAGCTGGGTGCCGAGCAGCAGACGCCGTACGGTGGCGCCCCCGCCTGCCTGAGTCGTGCCCATCGAAGTCGTCCTCCGCACTCGCCCAGCCCCCCGGCCGTCGGCCGCAGTCTGCCACTTGGCACCGACGAACAACAGCCCACTGTGCGGGATCCCGCCGGACGGATCACGGCTCCGGACGTTTGTCCGGGTGTCGCCGCAGCCCGGGCGGTGTCCGGGTCGTCCCCGGCCCGGAGTTCCGGGCCCCGAGCTGCTGCTCCCGGCGCCGGACGGCCGTCGGGGAACGCGACGGCGCCCGCCCTCCAACTGGTCGGGGAAGAGGGCAGGCGCCAGGAGACCGCGTTGGCCCGGCGACGCTGGCGGGGGCAGCGGGTTGAGCTCCCGGCGATGCGGCGCCGGGCGTTCGGTGGAGGCCGGTCGGACCGTCCGTCCGTCAGACCACCAGGGGGCGGTCCGTGGGCCGGATCGGGGCGGGAAGCGGGGTCTTGCCGCCCAGGTACCTGTCCACCGCGGCGGCGGCCGAACGGCCTTCCGCGATGGCCCAGACGATCAGCGACTGGCCACGGCCGGCGTCTCCGCAGACGTACACGCCATCGACATTGGTGGCGAACCGGCCATCGCGGGCAATGTTACCGCGCGCGTCGAGGTCCGCTCCCAGCTGCTCGACCAGCCCGTTCCGCACGTCCGTCCCGGTGAAGCCCATGGCCAGGGTGACCAGCTGTGCCGGGACGGCCCGCTCGGTGCCGGGCACCGGCTCGAACCGGCCGTCCTTGAACTCCACCTCGACGAGGTGCAGTTCCTGGACGTTGCCGTCCTCGTCGCCGGTGAAGCGGGTGGTGTTGACGGAGTAGATCCGCTCGCCGCCCTCCTCGTGCGCGGAGGTGACCTTGTAGGTCATCGGCATGGTCGGCCACGGCTGGTGCCCGGGCCGCTCCTCGCCGGGCCGCGGCATGATCTCCAGCTGGGTGACGGAGGCCGCCCCCTGCCGGTGCGCGGTGCCGACGCAGTCCGCGCCGGTGTCGCCGCCGCCGATCACGACCACGTGCTTGCCCTTGGCGCTGATCGGCGCCTCGACGAAGTCGCCCTCCTGCACCTTGTTGGCCAGCGGCAGGTACTCCATGGCCTGGTGGATGCCCTTGAGCTCGCGTCCGGGCACCGGCAGGTCGCGGGCGGTGGTGGCGCCGGCCGCGACGACCACGGCGTCGAAGCGCTCGCGCAGCTGCTGGCCGGTGATGTCCTCGCCGACGTGCACGCCGGTGCGGAACCGGGTGCCCTCCGCCCGCATCTGCTCGATGCGGCGGTTGATGTGGCGCTTCTCCATCTTGAACTCGGGGATGCCGTAGCGCAGCAGTCCGCCGATCCGGTCGGCCCGCTCGTACACTACGACGGTGTGCCCGGCCCGGGTGAGCTGCTGGGCGGCGGCGAGGCCGGCCGGGCCGGAGCCCACCACGGCGACGGTCTTGCCGGAGAGGCGCTCGGGCACCTGCGGGGTGACCCCGCCCCGGTCCCAGGCCTTGTCGATGATGGTGACCTCGACGTTCTTGATGGTCACCGCGTCCTGGTTGATGCCGAGGACGCACGCGGACTCGCACGGAGCCGGGCAGAGCCGGCCGGTGAACTCCGGGAAGTTGTTGGTGGCGTGCAGCCGCTCGATCGCGCCGACGAAGTCGTCCCGGTAGGCCAGGTCGTTCCACTCGGGGATGAGGTTCCCGAGCGGGCAGCCGTTGTGGCAGAACGGGATGCCGCAGTCCATGCAGCGGCCGGCCTGCTCGGTGATGATCGGCAGGAGGCTGCGCTCGACGTAGACCTCGTTCCAGTCCTTGAGGCGGACGTCGACCGGGCGGCGCTCGGCCAGCTGCTTGGGCGTGGTCAGGAAGCCCTTGGGGTCAGCCATTAGCCGCCTCCATCATCTTCGCGGTGGTCTCGGCCTCGGAGAGGCCATCGCGCTCAGCGGCGTCCTTGGCGGCGAGCACTGCCTTGTAGTCGGTCGGCATGATCTTGGAGAAGCGGGAGACCCCGCTGCCCCAGTCCGCCAGGAGTTCGGCGGCGACGGTGGAGCCGGTCTCCTCGTAGTGCTGCTGCACGGTGTCGCGCAGCCAGTCGCGGTCGGCGGCGGTGGGGGCCTCGATGCCCACCATGCCGTCGTTGACGTTGGCGGGGCGCAGGTCCAGGACGTACGCGATGCCGCCGGACATGCCCGCCGCGAGGTTGCGTCCGGTCTCGCCGAGGACGACGACCCGGCCGCCGGTCATGTACTCCAGGCCGTGGTCGCCCACGCCCTCGACCACCAGGGTGGCCCCGGAGTTGCGGACGGCGAAGCGCTCGCCGGCCTTGCCGCGCAGGTGGACGCGGCCCGAGGTGGCGCCGTAGCCGATGGTGTTGCCGGCGATGACGTGGTTCTGGGCGTCGTTGCCGATGGCCGCCGCCTCGCGGGCCGGGCGGACGACGACGACGCCGCCCGAGAGGCCCTTGCCGACGTAGTCGTTGGCGTCGCCCTCCAGGCGCAGGGTCACGCCGCGCGGCAGGAACGCGCCGAAGGACTGCCCGGCGGAGCCGGTGAAGGTGACGTCGATGGTCCCCTCCGGCAGGCCCTCGCCGCGGTACCGCTTGGTCACCTCGTGGCCGAGCATGGTGCCGACGGTGCGGTTGACGTTGCGGATCGGCAGCTGGATGCGGACGGCGTCGCCGCGCTCCAGCGCGTCCTCGGCGAGCGTGATCAGCTGGTTGTCCAGGGCCTTGTCGAGCGCGTGGTCCTGGGTGGTGGTGCGGTGCCGGGCGGCCCCTTCGGGCAGTGCGGGCACGTGGAACAGCGGGGCGAGGTCCAGCCCGGCGGCCTTCCAGTGGTCGATCGCGGCCCGGGCGTCGATGTGCTCGGCGTGGCCGATGGCCTCCTCGATCGAGCGCAGGCCCAGCGAGGCCAGGATCTCCCGGACCTCCTCGGCGATGAACTCGAAGAAGTTGACCACGAATTCGGGCTTGCCGGAGAACCGCTCGCGCAGCACCGGGTTCTGGGTGGCGACGCCGACCGGGCAGGTGTCCAGGTGGCAGACGCGCATCATGATGCAGCCGGAGACCACCAGCGGGGCGGTCGCGAAGCCGAACTCCTCGGCGCCGAGCAGCGCGGCGATCACCACGTCGCGGCCGGTCTTCAGCTGGCCGTCGGTCTGGACGACGATGCGCTCGCGCAGCCCGTTGAGCAGCAGCGTCTGCTGGGTCTCGGCGAGTCCGAGCTCCCAGGGCCCGCCGGCGTGCTTCAGGGAGGTGAGCGGCGAGGCGCCCGTCCCGCCGTCGTGCCCGGACACCAGCACGACGTCCGCGTGCGCCTTGGAGACGCCCGCCGCGACCGTCCCGACGCCGACCTCGGAGACCAGCTTCACGTGGATGCGGGCCGCCGGGTTGGCGTTCTTGAGGTCGTGGATCAGCTGCGCCAGGTCCTCGATCGAGTAGATGTCGTGGTGCGGCGGCGGCGAGATCAGGCCGACGCCCGGGGTGGAGTGCCGGGTCCTGGCGACCCAGGGGTACACCTTGTGGCCGGGCAGCTGGCCGCCCTCGCCGGGCTTGGCGCCCTGGGCCATCTTGATCTGGATGTCGTCGGCGTTGACCAGGTACTCGGAGGTGACGCCGAACCGGCCGGAGGCGACCTGCTTGATCGCCGAGCGGCGCTCCGGGTCGTACAGCCGGTCCGGGTCCTCGCCGCCCTCGCCGGTGTTGGACTTGCCGCCGAGGCGGTTCATCGCGATGGCCAGGGTCTCGTGCGCCTCGCGCGAGATCGAGCCGTACGACATGGCGCCGGTGGAGAAGCGCCTGACGATCTCGGAGACCGGCTCGACCTCCTCGACCGGGATCGGCTCCCGGCCGAGGCCGTCCAGCTGGAACAGGCCGCGCAGCGTCATGAGCCGCTCGGACTGCTCGTTCACCCGGTCCGTGTACTGCTTGAAGATGTCGTAGCGGCGGTTGCGGGTGGCGTGCTGGAGCCGGAAGACGGTGTCCGGGTCGAACAGGTGCGGCTCGCCCTCGCGGCGCCACTGGTACTCGCCGCCGATCTCCAGGGCGCGGTGCGCGGCCGGGATGCCGGAGGCCGGGTACGCCTTGGCGTGCCGGGCGGCCGTCTCGCGGGCGATCTCCTCCAGGCCGATGCCGCCGAGCTTGGTGGTGGTGCCGGCGAAGTAGCCGTCGACCAGGTCGTGGGAGAGGCCGATGGCCTCGAAGACCTGGGCGCCGCGGTAGGAGGCCACGGTCGAGATGCCCATCTTGGACATGACCTTGAGCACGCCCTTGCCGAGTGCCTTGATCAGGTTCCGGATGGCCTTCTCGGGCTCGACGCCCGCGATGAACACGCCCTGGGCGACCAGGTCCTCGACCGTCTCCATCGCCAGGTACGGGTTGACCGCCCCGGCGCCGTAGCCGATCAGCAGGGCGACGTGGTGCACCTCGCGGACGTCGCCCGCCTCGACCAGCAGCGACACCCGGGTGCGCTGCTTGGTGCGGATCAGGTGGTGGTGGACGGCCGAGGTGAGCAGCAGCGAGGGGATCGGCGCGTGCTCGGCGTCGGAGTGCCGGTCGGAGAGCACGATGATCCGGGCGCCGTCGGCGATCGCCGCGTCGGCCTCGGCGGCGATCTCGGCGAGCCGGGAGGCCAGGCCCTGGCCGCCGGTGGCGACCTTGTAGAGGCCGGAGAGCGTGACGGCCTTGAGGCCGGGCTGGTCGCCGTCGGCGTTGATGTGGACGAGCTTGGCCAGCTCGTCGTTGTCGATCACCGGGAAGGTGATGCCGACCGAGCGGCAGGCGGCGGCCTCGGCGGCCAGCAGGTTGCCCTCGGGGCCGAGGTTGGACAGCAGCGAGGTGACGAGCTCCTCGCGGATGGCGTCCAGCGGCGGGTTGGTGACCTGCGCGAAGAGCTGCACGAAGTAGTCGAACAGCAGGCGGGGCTTCTCGCTCAGTGCGGCGATCGGCGAGTCGGTGCCCATCGAGCCGAGCGCCTCGGCGCCGGTGCGCGCCATCGGCGCGAGGACGACCCGCAGCTCCTCCTCGGTGTAGCCGAAGGTCTGCTGGCGGCGGGTGACGGAGGCGTGGGTGTGGGCGATGTGCTCGCGCTCGGGCAGCTTGGCGAGCTGGATCTGTCCGCCGTCCACCCACTCCTGGTAGGGGTGCTCGGCGGCGAGGGCGGACTTGACCTCCTCGTCCGGGACGATCCGGCCCTCGGCGGTGTCCACCAGGAACATCCGGCCGGGCTGGAGGCGGCCCTTCCTGGTGACCTTCTCCTGGTCGATGTCGAGCACGCCGACCTCGGAGGAGAGGACGACCAGGCCGTCCTCGGTGATCCAGTACCGGGCCGGGCGCAGCCCGTTGCGGTCGAGCACGGCGCCGATCTGGTTGCCGTCGGTGAAGGTGACGCAGGCCGGGCCGTCCCAGGGCTCCATCAGGTTGGAGTGGTACTGGTAGAAGGCGCGGCGGGCGGGGCTCATGGTGGCGTGGTTCTCCCACGCCTCCGGGATCATCATCAGCACCGAGTGCGGCAGCGAGCGGCCGCCGAGGTGGAGCAGCTCCAGGACCTCGTCGAAGGAGGCCGAGTCGGAGTGGTCCGGGGTGCAGATCGGGAAGATCCGCTCCAGGCCCTGCCCGTTGCTGTTGGCGGGGATGAGGTCGGTGGCGAGCTGCGACTCCCGGGCGTGCATCCAGTTGCGGTTGCCCTTGACCGTGTTGATCTCGCCGTTGTGGGCGACGAAGCGGTACGGGTGGGCGAGCGGCCAGCTCGGGAAGGTGTTGGTGGAGAACCGCGAGTGCACCAGGCCGATCGCGGACGCGTAGCTGCGGTCCGACAGGTCGGGGAAGAAGGGCTCCAGCTGGCCGGTGGTCAGCATGCCCTTGTAGACGATGGTGCGCGCGGACAGCGACGGGAAGTACACCCCGGCCTCGCGCTCGGCCCGCTTGCGGACCACGAAGGCGATCCGGTCCAGCTCGATGCCGGCCCGGTCGGCGCCGGCCAGGAAGACCTGCCGGAAGCGCGGCATCACACTGCGGGCGGCGGCGCCGAGCAGGTCGGGGGCGACCGGGACGTCGCGCCAGCCGAGGACGGTCAGGCCCTCCTCGGCGGCGATGCCCTCGATCCGGGCGACGGCCGCGGCGTCCTTCTCGTCGTCCTGCGGCAGGAAGGCGATGCCGACGGCGTAGGAGCCGGCCGCCGGGAGCTCGAAGGAGACCTTCCCGCGCAGGAAGGCGTCGGGGATCTGGGTCAGGATGCCCGCGCCGTCGCCGGAGTCGGGGTCGGCGCCGGTGGCGCCGCGGTGCTCCAGGTTGCGCAGGACGTTCAGCGCCTGCTCGACGATGGTGTGGTCGGCGATGCCGGTCAGCGTGGCGACGAAACCGACGCCACAGGCGTCGTGCTCGTTCCGCGGGTCGTACAGGCCCTGAGCAGCAGGTCGCGCATCCGGCACGAGCGCGTACGGCTGGCGGGCGGCGCCGGCCTGGGGCTCGTTGGCGGAGTGCATGGATGCAGACAGCATCGGCTCTCCCGTCGTCGTCTTTCGGCAAGTTGGTGCAAGTAGGGACGACGTTGGCCCTGATGCGATGGTGCGGTGTCGTGCAAGTTACATGATGCCCATGATCCCGAGAAGCGGAATATCCCGTCCACATGGCGGGACGACCCGCAGGTCAGGGGGTGTGTGGGAGGACGCGCCACAGTGCACGTCCCGACGATTGTGCCCAACCGTCCACCGCCCGAAACAGGGGCGAAACCGGATCGCCACAGAAGCCGATCATGAACGCCTGCGATTCCATCCCGGGAGCCCGTCCGCGGATGCGAATCCGCGGCTCGGGGGCCCGAATGGTGAGACAGTGCCAGGCGTCGCCGGGCGCCCATGTGTGAAACGTCACGCACTGCTCAGCATAGTCATGCACGACTCCGGTCAGCCCACATGGCCGCCGATCAGCCACCCGAGCAGGTAGGTCACCCCGGCCGCCGCACCGCCCAGCACCAGCTGCCGCAGCCCGCTGAACCACCAGCTGCGCGCCGTCACCCGGGCCACCACCGCGCCGCACAGGAACAGCCCGGCCCCGGCCAGCAGCATCGCGGGCAGCAGCGCGGTCGCCCCCAGCAGGTACGGCAGCAGCGGCAGCAGCGCGCCGAGCGCGAAGCACAGGAACGACGAACCGGCCGCCACCAGCGGCGAGGGCAGGTCGGTCGGGTCGACGCCCAGCTCCTCGCGGGCGTGCACCTCCAGGGCCAGCTCCGGGTCGGCGGACAGCTGCCGGGCCACCTCGTGCGCCAGCTCCGGGTCCACCCCGCGCGACACGTACAGCTGGGCCAGCTCGGCCAGCTCCCCGTGCGGGTTGCGGCTCAGCTCCAGCCGCTCGACCTCGATCTCGGCCTGCACCAGCTCCCGCTGCGAGGCCACCGAGGTGTACTCCCCCGCCGCCATCGAGCAGGCGCCGGCCGCCAGGCCCGCCAGCCCGGTCAGGATCACCGTCCCGTTGGACGCCGCACCGCCGACCACGCCGGTCATCAGCGCGAAGTTGGACACCAGCCCGTCCACCGCGCCGAACACGGCCGGCCGCAGCCAGCCCCCGTTGACGTCCCGGTGGTGGTCGGCCGCGGGTATCCGGGGCTGGTGTCCGGCGTCGGCCTCCATGGTGATCGTGCTCATCGTCGTTCCCCTCCGTCGTGGTTCGTCAGCCCTGAACGTAGCCCGCCTGACCTGGGCATTTCCAGCAAAGTAAGGCTGTCCGAACACCACTGAGGCCACCCTTCGCAAACCTCGCGAAGGGTGGCCTCGGCCGGGGGAAGCCCCAGGTCAGATGGGGTTCTTGACGTCCTCGCCGACCGTCTCGGCGGCCGCTCCGCCGGCCGCGGGCCCGGCCGGCTCGCGCAGCACCGGCTTCCCGTCGGCCTTCTCCGGGGCCTTCCCGTCGGCCTTCTCCTCGGCCTTCTTCCCGCTCTTCCCGCTCGTGTCGCTCTTCTCGCCGGACCCGGCCTCCTCCACCGCCAGGTGCGCGGCCGGATCGATGCTCGCCGGGTCCTCCCGCCCGGGCCGCGTCCTGCCCACGATCACGAAGTACGCCACCGCGGCGACGAACACCCCGATGGACACCCAGTCGTTCAGCCGCAGGCCGAAGTAGACGTGCGCCTCGTCGATCCGCAGCCACTCGGTCCAGAACCGGCCCACCGTGTACGCGGCCACGTACAGCGCGAACGCCCGGCCGTGGCCCAGCGTGAACCGGCGGTCCGCCCAGATCACCAGCACCGCGACGCCGACGCACCACAGCGACTCGTACAGGAAGGTCGGGTGGTAGACGCCCTTCACGACCTCGCCGTTGGCCAGCGTCTTGTCGATCTCCAGGCCCCACGGCAGGGTGGTCGACCGGCCGTACAGCTCCTGGTTGAAGTAGTTGCCCCAGCGGCCCAGCGCCTGCGCGAGCGCGATGCCCGGTGCGATGGCGTCGGCGTACGCGGGCAGCGGCACGCCCCGGCGGCGGGCACCGATCCAGGCGCCGACCGCGCCCAGCGCGACGGCGCCCCAGATGCCGAGGCCGCCCTCCCAGATCTTGAGGGCGTCCCAGGGGTTCTTCCCCTCGGCGAAGTACAGCCGGCCACCGTCGGTGATCACGTGGTAGAGGCGGCCGCCGACCAGGCCGAACGGCACGGCCCACACGGCGATGTCGCCGACGGTGTGCTTGGCACCGCCCCGGGCGACCCAGCGCTTGCTGCCGAGCCAGACGGCAACGACGACACCGAGGATGATGCAGAAGGCGTAGGCGCGCAGCGGGATCGGTCCCAGGTACAGGACGCCCCGCGACGGGCTGGGAATGTAGGCGATATCCATGGCAGTTCCGACGCTACAGGGTCCGACGGCCCGTTCGGGGCGCCTTGTGGTCACAGAAACCGAACAACGGGCGGCGCCGCCCCCTCCGGACGGGGAGGGGGCGGCGTGGCGGAGCGGGCTCAGCCGGCCGTCGGCGACGGGTTGTTGGCCTCCGAGGCGGTGCTGGTCGGCGCCGGGGTCTGCCCGTGCGAACCCGCCGTACCCGGCTGCTTGCCCTGGTTCGCGGCGTCCACCCAGGCCACCAGGTTGGCCGGGGTGATCTCCTCGCTGCCGTTCTTCGGGTAGATCGGCTGGCCGTTGAGCAGCACCGTCGGGGTGGACTTGAAGCTGGACTTGTCGAAGTCCTGCTGCACCGCGGACACCCACCCGCCGAACTTGTTGTCGTTGACGCAGGACTGGAACTCGGGCGTGTCCAGGCCGTTGACCTGCTTGGCCAGGCTGAGCAGCACGGCCTTGTCGCCGAAGGCGTCGTTGGTCTCGTCCGGCTGGTTGCGGTACAGCACGTCGTGGAAGTCCCGGAAGTGCCCGGCGTCCTGGGCGCAGCCCAGGGCGTTGGCGGCGGTCTTGGAGCCCTTGCCCCCCACGGCCCGGTCGATGAACGACACGATGTGGTAGTTCGTGTAGATCTTCCCGGCGTCCTCCAGCTGGTCGATGGTGGACGAGAACTCGCGCTCGAAGGTGCCGCAGGCGGGGCAGCGCGGGTCCTCGTAGACCGTGAGGACGGAGGGCGCGTTGCCCGCGCCGACCGGGACGACCAGGTTCTTGTCGCCGATCGTCCCGGCCGGGACGGCGGTCGGCGTCTCCGGCTTGGAGCGCTGGTTCTGCACCACGACGCCGACGATCACCGCGGCGGCGATCACCGCGAGCACGGAACCGCCCACGATCAGCTTCTTCTTGCGCCGGGAGGAGACCTCCTCGGCCGCCCGCTGTTCCAGCATCCGCTCGCGGGCGGTGCGCTTGCCTTCTCGGTTCTTCTCGCTCATTGCCTTGACATCCACGGTCGGGGGCCTTCGTCGGGTGCAGGGGTGTGGGGGTCAGCTCGCCGGTGCGGGGGTGCGGGGGGTCAGTTCGCCAGCCAGGCGTCCACCGACAGCCGGGTGCGGGGCCGCCACAGCAGCCACCCGGCCAGCAGCAGGAACCCGGTGTCGCGCAGGATCTCCTGGAGGTACTCGGTCCGGGACTCGTCGACGTGCCCGCCGCCGCCGAAGCAGCCGCAGTCGATCGAGATGCCGCGCGCCCAGGCGGAGGCGATCCCGGCGATGAAGACCAGCAGCAGCACCGCGGAGACCCCGGCCACCAGCCGGACGCCGAGGCCCACCACCAGCAGCACGGCCAGGGCCAGCTCCAGGAACGGCAGGCCGTAGCCGATCGGCTTGACCAGGCCCTCGGGCAGGATCTCGTAGGCCCGGACGGCCTGGGCGGCCTCCGCCGGGTCGGAGACCTTCGCCAGTCCGGCCCATCCCCAGACCACCGCGAGGCCGAGCCGCACGACCGTGCCGAGCCACTCGCTCCAGGCCGGCACCGGCCTCGCCGCCCGCGGCGCGGGCGCGGAGCCACCGGGCTGCGCGGTCATCAGGGAACCCCCCTCGGGAAACTCGTTCACTCCCTGATGAACCGCAAGGAATGAAGGGTGGTTCCTCCGCATTCAGGAATGAAGCCGGACGGGTGACGTTCTGTCCGAATGGACCGAACACCTGCGCGTCAGCGGCACCCCGCCGGCCATCCCGCTTCGAACAGATCGGGATGCCGGGCCGCCTCCGCGCACGCCACCGCCTCCCGCTCCGCGCGCTCGGCCCCGCGCCTGGCCAGCGCGTGCCCCACTTCCACGTGCACCCCGACCGCGGCGCCGAGCGCCAGCACGGCTGCCGCCGCCCGCAGCAGAACGGCCCGTTGGAGACCCCGCACCGGCTCACCCCTTCCGCTCGTCACCGCAACCGTTCGTGCACTCCTCCCTCCACTCAACGTCCGTCAACCCCGGCTGATGCGTGTCCCCACCCCTTGTTCACCCGTTCGGGTCCGCAGGCCGGCCGGAGCGCGGGGTGGAGGCGCGCGCCCGTGCCCACGCCCCGCGAAAAGCCGACGGCCCTCCACTCCCCGGGGAGTGGAGGGCCGTCGGCCGGATGTTCCTACCGCGTCAGCTCCTGCGGACGCCCTGCGCCAGCTCTCCGGCGAGGGCCCGCACCGCGTCCAGCGCCGCCGCCTCGTCCTCGCCCGCGGCCAGGATCCGCTTCACGAACGCCGACCCGACGATCACGCCGTCCGCGAACCGGGCGACCTCGGCCGCCTGCACCGCGTCCGACACCCCGAGCCCGACGCAGACCGGCAGGTCCGTCGTCGCCCGGGTCCGGGCGACCAGGTCCTCGGCCATCGACCCGACGGCCGACCGCGTCCCGGTCACGCCCATCACCGCGGCCGCGTACACGAACCCGCTCCCGGCCGCCGTGACCTCCGCCAGCCGCGCGTCCTTGCTGCTGGGGGCGACCACGAACACGGTGTCCAGCCCGTGCTCGTCCGCCGCCTTGCGCCACTCCTCGGACTCCTCCACCGGCAGGTCCGGCAGGATGCACCCGGCGCCGCCGGCGGCCGCCAGGTCCGCCGCGAACCGCGCCACGCCGTAGCGGTCGACCGGGTTCCAGTACGTCATCACGAGCACCGCGGCCTCGGGGTGCGCCGAGGCGACCTCCTGGACGGTCCGCAGCACGTCCTTGATCCGCACGCCGCCCCGCAGCGCGATGTCGTCGGCGGTCTGGATGACCGCGCCGTCCAGCACCGGGTCGGAGTGCGGCAGCCCGACCTCGACCACGTCGCAGCCGCCCTCGATGAGCGCGTTGACCGCCCGGATGCCGCCGTCCACGGTCGGGAACCCGGCCGGCAGGTACCCGATCAGCGCGGCCCGGTCCTCGGCCTTGGCGGCCGCCAGGACACCGCTCAGCTTGCCGGCGCTCAGCTTGGAAGTCATGATCACTTACCCCCCTCGGCGGCGCCGTCGCCCGCGCCGCCGGCCTGCTCGTCGTACAGGCCGAAGTACTCGGCCGCGGTGTGCATGTCCTTGTCCCCGCGCCCCGACAGCGAGACCAGGATGGTCGCCTCCGGCCCGAGCTCGCGCCCCAGCTCCAGCGCCCCGGCGAGCGCGTGGGCGCTCTCGATGGCCGGGATGATCCCCTCGGTGCGGGACAGCAGCCGCAGCGCCTGCATCGCGGCGTCGTCCGTGACCGGCCGGTACTCCGCCCGCCCGGTGTCCTTCAGCCAGGCGTGCTCCGGCCCGACCCCCGGGTAGTCCAGCCCCGCCGAGATCGAGTGCGACTCGACGGTCTGCCCGTCCTCGTCCTGGAGGACGTACGTCCGGGAGCCGTGCAGCACCCCCGGGTCGCCCTTGGTGAGGGTGGCCGCGTGCCGGGGCGTCTCGGCGCCCTCGCCCGCCGCCTCGCAGCCGATCAGGCGCACCCCGGCGTCCGGGATGAACTCGTGGAAGATCCCCATCGCGTTGGAGCCGCCGCCGACGCAGGCCACGACCGCGTCCGGCAGCCGGCCGGTCCGGTCGAGCACCTGCTGCCGCGCCTCGACGCCGATGATCCGGTGGAAGTCCCGGACCATCATCGGGAACGGGTGCGGCCCGGCGACGGTGCCGAACAGGTAGTGGGTGGAGTCGACGTTGGCGACCCAGTCCCGGAACGCCTCGTTGATGGCGTCCTTGAGCGTGCGGCTGCCGGACTTGACGGCCACCACCTCGGCGCCGAGCATCCGCATCCGGGCGACGTTGAGCGCCTGGCGCTCGGTGTCCACCTCGCCCATGTAGATGGTGCAGTCGAAGCCGAACAGGGCGCAGGCGGTCGCGGTGGCCACGCCGTGCTGGCCGGCGCCGGTCTCGGCGATGATCCGGGTCTTGCCCATCCGCCTGGTGAGCAGCGCCTGGCCCAGCACATTGTTGATCTTGTGCGAGCCGGTGTGGTTGAGGTCCTCGCGCTTGAGCAGGACGCGCGCGCCGCCCGCCTCGGCGGAGAAGCGGTGCACGTCGGTCAGCGGGCTCGGGCGCCCGGTGTAGTCCTTGAGCAGCGCGTCGAGCTCGGCGGCGAAGGCCGGGTCGGCCTTGGCCTTCTCGTACTCCTCGGCGACCTGCTCGACCGCGGCGACCAGCGCCTCGGGGATGAAGCGGCCGCCGTACGCGCCGAAGTAGCCGCGCGCGTCCGGCACCTGGGCGCCGGGCAGGTAGTCCTTTTCGGACATGGTGGTTTCCCTTGAACGGAGATGGACGACGATGACGTCTTCCCGGCCGGAGGTCGGCCGGACCGGATTCAGCCGGACGTCACGCGCCATCGCCGCCCCGGCACCTGCCCGGGCTCGCACCCGATGACGTACCGCACCCGACGCCCCAGCACCCGGCGTGCGGGTGCGCGGCAGCCGCGCGGGCGGCAACCGGGGGCGAGTCGGGCGGCGATCTTCATGGGATGGGTGTCAGTCCTTGTGCCGGACGGCGGGGTGGGCCCCGGCGGCGACCAGGTCGGCGACCGCGGCACGCGGGTCCTTGCCGGTCACCAGGGTTTCGCCGACGAGTACCGCGTCGGCGCCGAGGTTGGCGTAGTTGATCACGTCCAGCGGGCCGCGCACGCCGGACTCGGCGATCTTGACGATACCGTCCGGGATGGCGTGGGCGACGTTCTCGAAGGTGTTGCGGTCCACTTCGAGCGTCTTGAGGTTGCGGGCGTTGACGCCGATGATCCGGGCGCCGGCGTCCACCGCGCGCTTGATCTCCTCCTCGTCGTGCACCTCGACCAGCGGGGTGAGGCCGATCGACTCGGCGCGCTCGATCAGCGACACCAGGGCCGGCTGGTCGAGGGCCGCGACGATCAGCAGCGCGAGGTCGGCGCCGTGCGCACGGGCCTCCCACAGCTGGTAGGCGGTGACGATGAAGTCCTTGCGCAGCAGCGGGGTCTCCACCGCGGCGCGGACGGCGTCCAGGTCGGCCAGCGACCCGCCGAAGCGGCGCTGCTCGGTCAGCACGCTGATCGCGGCGGCACCGCCGGCCGCGTAGTCGACCGCCAGGGCGGCCGGATCGGCGATCGAGGCCAGGGCGCCCTTGGACGGGCTGGAGCGCTTCACCTCGCAGATCACCCGGACCCCGTCGCCCCTGAGGGCGGCGACGCCGTCCTTGGCCTCCGGTGCCCTGGCGGCGAGCTCCTTGAGCTCGTCCAGGGAGACCCGGGCCTGTCGCTCGGCGAGGTCCTCGCGGACCCCTTCGATGATCGAGTCGAGCACACTCACTCAGGAGCCCCCATCTTTTCTGCCAGTTGGTCGGCGCGAGTCGGCGGGCGACGGCCCACCGGCACTTCGATGGTATCGGCACCCGGGGGCGGGGGGCGCATCGGTTCGAACCACGTCTCGCGGACCGGACGCCCGCAACGGCGGTCCCCAGCTGCGGCTTCACCGGCCCCACACCGGTTTTCGGACGGACTTCGCACCGGTTTAGGACGCTCTTCCGGCCGGAGCCGGCCGGTGGCCGGGAACGCCGGTTGACGGGCCGGCTCTACGGCTCGACGGCTCGACGGCTCGATCACACCAGCGGCGGTGCCAGCCCGGCGCCGACCGACGAGTTCCGCACCACGGTGAACACCAGCACCAGCAGCGCGATCAGCACCCAGCGCCGGGCCCCGACGGTGGTCCTGGGCGGCGGCCCGCCGGTCAGCGCGGCCCAGCCCCAGCGCAGCCAGAGCACCGCCAGCACCCCGAACAGCAGGACGGCGACGGCGTTGTCGTGCAGGGCGCCGGTGAGGTCCCCGTGGGTCAGCGCGTGGACGCAGCGCAGCCCCCCGCAGCCGGGGCACCACCAGCCGGTGGCGGTCAGGAAAGGGCAGTCGGGGTAGTGCCCGGGGGTGTTCGGGTCCACCACGGCGACGTAGGCGGTGGGGACGGCCACCGCCGCCAGCGCGGTCAGCGGCGGGCTCAGCCGGCGCAGCACGGGCGGCGGGGCGGAAGCGGTGGGGGCGGAGGTCACGCCCCGATTCTGCCCGGGTCGGGCCCGGACGCGACGAAACGGCGGGCGTGGCGCGCCCGCCGTTCCGATGTACGACAAACGTGTGGTGCGACGAACCCGTCGTCAGGCGGCGACGGCGGCGCGGGCCTCGCGGGCCGCGACCTGCTCCTCGGCCGACTTGTAGACGTTGGTGCTGGCCTGCTGGCCCATGCCCGCGATGGACATGGCCTTGCCGACCACGCCGCCGGCCAGGACGACCGCCAGGCCGACCCAGACGAGCAGCACCGACGGCAGGATCATCGCGACGCCCGCGACGCCGAAGCCGACGAAGGAGATGACGACGCCGGTCCAGGCGGCGGGGGTGTGGCCGTGTGCTGCTGCTGCCATCTGAGTGGTGCTCCTTGGCTCTCGGGGCCCGGCCGGGCCTGCGGGGCCGCCGGCGGGTTGACGGGTTCCATTGTGCCGGGCCACACACCGGTGGCCCAAAGCGGGTGGCGGGTCTATCGCGTCACATGCGCGCAGCTCACACCGCGGTCGGGTCCTCGCCCCGGTCCAGGGCCTTCCACAGGTCCCCCGGCGTGTCGGTCTTCGCCGGGGCCTTGCGGGTCGGCGCCTCGTAGCGGCTGCCCATCGCGGGCCAGCCCCGGCCGTAGCGCAGGGTGAGCAGTCCGGCCAGGACGAGCAGCAGCCCGCCCACCAGCGCGACCCAGGGCCAGGCGGTGTGCGAGACCTCGGTGGCCGCCGAGCCGGTCAGCGCCAGCTTGCGGGCGGCCTCGGTGTCCAGCGCGGCGGTGTCACCCGCACCGGCCACCGAGGCGGCGGCCACGCCCAGCCCGGCCAGCAGCGTCAGCGCGCCGACCGCCAGCCGTCCGACGCCGCGCACCGCGAACACCGCGACGGCCGCGGCGAGGCCCACCAGGGCCAGCCCGCCGGGCAGTTCGGAGATCTTTCCGCCGCTGACGGACACGTCCAGGGTGCCGGCCCGGCCCTCGGCCCAGGTCCGCCCGACCGCGGTCAGCACCAGCACGGCACTCAGCACGGTCAGCAGCAGCATCACGCCGAGGGTGCGGCGGCCGGGCTTGGCGGGGGCGGGGGTCTGCTCAGTCACCCGTCCACTATCCCCCGGCCGACGCCCTGGTCCGTACCCGGGGTGGGGAACGGGCCGGGGAACGGGGCGGGAACGGGGTGGGTCACGGCGTCGCGGACGGCGTGGGGAAGTCGTCCGTCCGCAGCACCACCGTCCGGCCGCCGAGCGGCAGGAACAGGTCGTTGCCGAACGGCACCCGCTCCGCCTCCCGGTACACCCCCTCGGGGGACGGCGCGGTGTGCACGGTGCAGACCGCCGCCACCGGATCGACCACCACGTACAACGGCACGCCGCTGCGCGCGTACGCCCTCGCCGCCTCCGCCAGGCCCGGCCGGGCCACCTCCAGCACCGCCTCGACCCCGGCCGCGGCGAACCGGCCCCGCCCGCCCCGCACCGCGTCCCGGGCGAGCACGGCCAGGTCCGGGGCGAGCACCGTGCCGGGTTCGGGTACGGAACCCGACCCCGGAGCGGGTGCGGAACCGGACCCCGGAGCGGGTGCGGGAGCGGGAGCGCCGGGTGCCCCCGGGAAGTCGACCGCCACCCCGGAGAGCACCCGCCCGTGGCCCGCCGGCTGCTCGCCGAGCTGTCCGGCGGCACCGAGCACGACCGCCCAGCGCAGCTCGTCGTACGGCACCTCGGGCATCCCGGCCGCCTCCTCGCACCTCAGGACAGTTCCGGCCTCCGCAGCGTATTGGCGGTGGCGACGGCCCGCAGCACGGCGGCCGCCTTGTTCCGGCACTCGGTGTCCTCGCCGTGCGGGTCGGAGTCGGCGACCACGCCCGCGCCGGCCTGCACGTACGCGGTGCCGCCGCGCAGCACGGCGGTGCGGATCGCGATCGCGGTGTCCGAGTCCCCGGCGAAGTCCAGGTAGCCGACGCAGCCGCCGTACAGGCCGCGGCGGGTGGGCTCCAGCTCCTCGATGATCCGCATCGCCCGGGGCTTGGGCGCGCCGGAGAGGGTGCCGGCCGGGAAGCAGGCGGTCAGCACGTCGAAGGCGGTGCGCCCCGGGGCGACCTTGCCGGTCACCGTCGAGACGATGTGCATCACGTGGCTGTAGCGCTCGATGTGCATGAAGTCGACCACCTCGACGCTGCCCGGCTCGCAGACCCGGCCGAGGTCGTTGCGGCCGAGGTCCACCAGCATCAGGTGCTCGGCCCGCTCCTTGGGGTCGGCGAGCAGCTCGGCGGCCAGCTCCGCGTCCTCGTGCGGGGTGGCGCCGCGGTGCCGGGTGCCGGCGATCGGGTGCAGCATCGCCTCGCCGTCGCTGACCTTGACCAGCGCCTCCGGGCTGGAGCCGACCACGTCGAAGCCGCCCTCGGTCCCGCCGTCCGGGCCGGGGAAGCGGAACAGGTACATGTACGGGCTGGGGTTGGTGGTGCGCAGCACGCGGTAGACGTCCAGCGCGGAGGCCGGGCAGGGCGCCTCGAAGCGCTGCGAGGGCACCACCTGGAAGGCCTCGCCGGCCCGGATCCGCTCCTTGATCTCCTCCACCGCGGCCCGGTACGGCTCGCCGCCGAACGGCGAGTGCACCTCGCCGGGGCCGGCCGGGGTGAAGGTGGCCAGGCCCGGGTCGACCGGCTTGAGCAGCTCGGCCTCCATCGCGTCCAGCCGGGCCACCGCGTCCGCCCAGGCCTCGTCCACGCCGCTGGCCAGGTCGTTGTGGTTGACGGCGTTGGCGATCAGCAGCACCGTGCCGTCGACGTGGTCGAGCACCGCGAGGTCGGTGGCGAGCAGCATGGTCAGCTCGGGCAGGCCCAGGTCGTCCGGGTTGAGGTCGGGCAGCTTCTCCAGCCGGCGGACGATGTCGTAGCCGAGGTAGCCGACCAGGCCGCCGGTGAGCGGGGGCAGGCCGTCGTCCTGCCGGCGCGGGGTGTGCAGGGCCTGCAGGGTGGCGCGCAGCACCTCCAGCGGGTCGCCGGCGGTGGGGATGCCGACCGGCGGGCTGCCGAGCCAGCGCGCCCCGCCGTCCGGGCCGACGGTGAGCGCGGCGGCGCTGCGCACCCCCACGAAGGAGTAGCGCGACCAGCTGCGGCCCTGCTCGGCGGACTCCAGCAGGAAGGTGCCGGGGCGCTCCTCGGCGAGGCTGCGGTAGAGGCCGATCGGGGTGAGGCCGTCCGCGAGGAGCCTGCGGGTGACCGGGATGACCCGGGTGTCGACGGCGAGCTTGCGGAAGGCTTCGAGATCCATGACGGGCGGCACCTTCTGGAGTTGTGGACGGGGTGGGGTCAGGACAGCGGGAGCACGTCGGCGTCGAAGCAGGTGCGGTCGCCGGTGTGGCAGGCCGCACCGGTCTGGTCGACCTTCACCAGCAGGGTGTCGCCGTCGCAGTCCAGGGCCACCGACTTGACCGCCTGGACGTGGCCCGAGGTGTCGCCCTTCACCCAGTACTCACGGCGGCTGCGGCTCCAGTAGGTGCAGCGGCCCGTGGTGAGGGTGCGGTGCAGCGCCTCGTCGTCCATCCAGCCGAGCATCAGCACCTCGCCGGTGTCGTACTGCTGGGCGATGGCCGGGACCAGCCCGTCCTCGGAGCGCTTGAGCCGCGCGGCGATCTCGGGTGCGAGGGCGGTGCTGCCGGGGGCGGCGGGTGTGGTGGACATGAGCACCATTGTGTCAGCCCGCCCCGGCTCCCCCGCGGGGCGGCGCTCCCTGCGCCGGAGCGCCGCCGGCGACGGGGCCGTTACGGGTGCAACTGCCCGGTGAGCTTGGGGCCGCCCTGCTTGTTGCTCGCGGTCAGGGTGCAGGTGTAGTCGCGCCAGCCCTGCTGGTAGTTGGCGGTCGCCGGGCCGAACTGGCGGCCGTAGTAGGTCTTCCCGTCGCCCTGCCGGGCCTTGGCGGCGGCTTCGGCCTCCTTGCAGCCGTCCCGCATGGCGAGCGCGAGCGGAATGTCGCCGGTGATGCCGTCCGCGAGCTTGAGGTCGGCGATCACCTCGCCGTCGTGGTCGCCGGCGCAGGGGCGTTCCTCGGGCTTGGTGATCACCGGGCTCAGCTGCGGGTGGTCGAAGCAGGCGCCGACCGGGAAGAACGCGTACGGCGGCTGCGGCGTGGGCGTAGGGGTGGGTGTCGGCGTCTGGGTGGCCGTGGGAGTCGGCGTGGGCGGCGGCGGCGCGGCGGCCGGCTTCTTGTCGTCCGGCCACAGCACCGCGGTGGCCACCACCGCGAGCAGGACGACCAGCACGGCGGCAACGGTGAGGACCAGGCCGCGGGACGGGCGGGCGCCGGCTGCGGGCGACGGCTGCTCGGAGGTCATGGCCACGAGGATGGCCCACCCACCCCCTCCCCTGCAGCCGGTTCGCCGAACTCACCCCCTCCGGGCTCCCGAACCCTGGGGCAACACGCAGGACCTCGGAAAAAGCCGAAGGAAATGTAAACACTCAAAGCCGCGTCCGGCTTCACCGTCGCCTCACGGCCTCGCCGCCGGGCGCCGCATCCGGACTGCGGGTGACGCTCGCCGTGTCGAGGCCGTCGATCGGCGTCCACTCGTGTTCCAGGATCGAGTAGGTGATGGAGTCGCGCCAGGCGCCGTGGACGAAGATGTGGTCGCGGATCCGGCCGTCCTCGGTCATGCCGGCCCGGAGCAGGGTCCGGGCCGACGCCTCGTTGAGCGGGGCGCGGGCGGCCCAGATACGGTGCAGGCCGAGGCCGTTGAAGCCGAGGTCGCACAGCAGGTGGACGGTCTCCGTGCCGAGTCCCTTGCCCCACTCGGCCGGGTGGAGGGCGAAGCCGATGGTGGCCGCCTGCTGGGGCTCGGTGGCCAGGCGCGCGTAGCCGATCAACGGGTGATCGCCGCGCCGGGTGACGGCGAGGCAGTACTCGGTGCGCGGGGTGGCGTGCGCGGAGTCGATGGAGCGGGTGGTGATCGCTTCGACCTGCTCGCGGGTCCGGGGTTCGAAGCTGAGGTGCCGGGTGGCCTCGGGGTCGCCGTAGATCGCCAGGAGGGCGTCGGTGTCCTCGGGTTCGATCTCACGCAGCGCCAGGCGGGGGCCGGCCAGATGGGCTGGGGTCATGGCCCGGGAGCCTATCCATCGGGTCGCCCCGATATTCCTCGACCGGAAAGTCCGGCAAGGGCGGACCGCCTCGACCGCTCCCTGTTCCCGCCTGCTCCACGTCTGCCCACCGTCCGTCCACCAGCGCGGACGACGGCCCCGACCGAACCGGTCGGGGCCGTCGTCGCTCCGTGTCGAGGTCGCTGCCGCCGCCGGGTCGCGGGGTCAGGCCGTCCGGCCGGGGGCCGGGCGGGGCAGGCGGCGGCGGACGGCCCAGACGGCCGCCGCGAGGGCGAAGCCGTAGACGGACACCAGCCCGTGGCCGTTCTCCTGGGCGAGCCACATCGCGAGGCCGAGCGCGGGGACTCCGGCGGCCAGGGCGATCTCCTTGGGGAGGCGGGTGCGGGTGAGGAAGGCGAGGGCGAGGGTGGCGCCGAGGAAGTAGGTGGCGCCGGAGCTGCCGGCGAAATTGCGCGGGTCGGCGCTGGGGCCGCCGCCGAGGCCGAGCAGGGTGTCGATGCGGCCGGGCAGCAGGATGCCGGCGAGGAAGAAGCCGAGGGTGAGCGGACCGCCCCAGTACCACTGGGCGAGCGCGGCGACGGCGGCGAGGGTGACGAGGTTCCACAGGCCGCCGAACAGGCCGCCGTTCTGCAGGAACACCGAGGTGAGCTCGCGCCACCAGCCGGACTTGGCGGGGTCCGCGTCCAGCGCGTCCATCGCGCCGGACCAGAGGAGTTGGAGCAGCACGCCCGCGACGGCGACCGCGGCCAGGGCGATCGCGGCCCACGGCAGCGGGCGTCCGCGCAGGGTCTCGCGGCCCACCACGCCGAGCCCGCAGTTGACCATCATGACCATCAGTGCGGCCGTGGTCACGTTGAAGACGATCGCCCCCATGTCCGGCTCCTCCCCCTGGCTCCGGCGTTTTCCAACACCGTTCGAAAACTTGATGGGGCAAAGCTAGCACAGTTTTCGAACAGTGTTGGAAAACGCTGTACGGTGAGGGGCATGAAGCTCACCAAGGACCGCATCGTCGACGCGGGCATGGCCGTCTTCGCCGAGGTCGGCTACCAGAACCTGTCCATGCGCCAGGTCGCCGACCGGCTCGACGCCCACGCGGGCAGCCTCTACTACCACGTACGCGGCAAGGACGAACTGCTCGCCCTGATGGCCGACCGGGTCTGCCGCCGGGCCTACGACGCCGGCACCCGAGCCCTCACCGCCCTCCCGCCCACCGCCACCTGGCAGGACCGCACACAGGCCCAGGCCATCGCCCTGCGCCTGAGCATCAAACAGCACCCCGGCGGCGCCCAACTCCTCGCCGAGAGCCCCGGCATGCTCAGCACCGGCGCCCTCTCCCTGATGGAACGCCTCCTGCGCACCCTCCTCGACGCCGGTCTGCCCGCCGAGCACTGCGCCATCGCCGCCGACACCCTGCTCAGTCACGTCACCGGCTTCGTCCTCCAGGAACAGAACCAGCCCGCGACACCCCCACCCGTCACCGCCGAGCTCTACACCGAACTGCGCGAACGGTTCCCCCTCCTCATGGACCCGTCCACACCCCGCCACAGCCAGGACGAGAAGTTCGCGCGAAGCGTCCGCCTGCTCTGCGCCGGCATCGCGACGCTCCCCTAGGCTGACGGCATGTCGAACCACGCCCTCGCCGAACGCCACCGGCTCGCCCAACTCCTCACCGCCGCCGGGCCGGACGCGCCCACGCTCTGCGCCGGGTGGACCACCCGGGACCTCGCCGCCCACCTGGTGGTCCGGGAGCGCCGGCCCGACGCGGCGGCCGGCATCCGGGTCGGGGTGCTGGCCGGGTGGACGCGGCGGGTGCAGGACGGGTACGCCGAGCGGCCGTACGAGGAACTGGTGCGGCTGTTCCGGGCCGGGCCTCCGGTCTACTCCCCGTTCGCCCTGCCCGGCGCGGACGAGGCGGCGAACACCGTGGAGTACTTCGTCCACGCCGAGGACGTCGTACGGGCGGCCGAGGACTGGACCGCTCAGCCCGTACCGCCCGGGCGCGCCGAGGCCCTCTGGCGCCGCCTCCCGCTCATCGCCCGCCTGGAGGCGGGCCGCCGCTCCCCCGTCCGCCTGGCACTCACCCACCCGGACGGCCGTTCCCTCACCGTCGGCCCGGCCGGAGCCGCCACCGTCCGCGTCACCGGCGAACCCGGCGAGCTGGTGCTCTTCACGTACGGCCGCGGGGCCCTGACCGCCCTCACCGTCGACGGCGCCTCCGACGCCGTCGAGGCCCTGCGCCACGTCCTTCCGCTGCCCCCGAAGTAGCGGCGGCAGAGGGTGGGTGCGGCCTCTCGGCAGAGGGTGGGCGGTCAGCTTCCGGGGCGGCCCTTGGAGACGAACAGCTGGACGACGCTGTTCGCCGCCGCGGTGCGCCCGACCTGCGGCTCGGAGTTGACGACCGACCCGGCGGGCACCTTCCAGTCGGTGAGTTCGTGGACCTCGTAGCGCAGCCCGGCCGCGTCCAACAGCCGGGTGGCGGCGTCCCGGGACAGGCCGGCGACCGCGGGGACGGTCACGGTCGCGGTGCCGGGCGCGGGCGGGGCGGCGGGGGAAGGGGCGCCTTCGGTCGCCGACGGCGCGGGAGCGGACGCCGACACCGGAGCGGAAGGAGCGGAAGGAGCGGAAGAAGCGGCAGGGGAGGCGGGCGAGGCAGGGGCCGGTGGCGCGGACTGGACGGCCGGGCCCGGCGCGGTCCCCGCCGGGCCGCCGCCGCCCGGCGATCCGGGCAGGAGCAGGGCCGCGCCCGTCGCGATGGCGGCCACCGCCGCCACCGCCGCGACCCCGGTGAGAGCGGTGCGACGGCGCATCGCGCGCCGGATTCCGGCGGCGTCGATCACGGGGGTGGGGGTGTTGTCGGCGAAAGCGGTCATGGCGGCGAGGAGTTCCTTGTCGAAGCCGGGGTCGGGGGCGGGGGCGGAAGCGGGGTCCTGGGGCGGGAAGCGGATCATCACGCACCTTCACGCGAGGTCGACGACGCGGACGGGACGTCCTGCCGGGGCAGCGCGGCCCGCAGTTTCGCGAGCCCGCGGGCGAGTTGCGAGCGCACGGCGCCGGGGGAGATGTCGAGGGTCTGCGCGATCTCCCGGTCCCCCAGGTCGTGGAGGTAGTACAGGACGACCACGGTGCGCATCCCCATCGGCAGGGTGTGCAGCGCCGCGACGAGCTCGGCGCGCAGTTCCACCGACCGGTAGGCATCGCGGGGGTCGGGGTGCTCGATGACGGGCTCCGGCGCGGGGCGCTCACCCGAGCGGTGCAGGCGCCGCCAGCGGTCGTTGGCCAGGTTCACCAGGATCCGGCGCACGTACGCCTCGGGCACCTCCGCGCGCGCGACCCGCCGCCAGTGTCGGCAGGCCCGTTCCAGGGCCTCCTGCACGAGGTCCTCCGCGGTGTGCGCGTCCCCGGTGAGCACGTACGCCGTGCGGAACAGCGCGCCCGCACGCTGTTCCACGAACTCGACGAAGTCGATCCCGGGACTGGCCCTGCGCAGCCTCACCCGTGGCCTCACTTTCTCTCCCGCCGTCTCTTCCACCCCCCTGACGGCGCCCGTCCGCCCGCTGCTGCACCGCGGGCGGGGAAGTGACGCGGCTCACAGCGGGCCCCGGCCGTCTCCCAGGCCGTCCCAGGCCGTCCCCGGCCGTCTCCCCGGCAGCTTCCCTGGCGGCTTCCCCGGCTGCGGATGTCAGTGCCCGGGTGCAGACTCGCAGGTGGCCGGGGTCCGCCCCGGGCCGCCCGGCCGTCCCATCCGTCGAAGGGCACACCGCCATGCTCACCACCGACTTCCCCATCGGCTCGCCCTGCTGGATCGACCTGGGCAGCCCGGACATCCCCGCCACGGCCGCGTTCTACAACACGGTCTTCGGCTGGACCTTCCTGGAGATCCCCGACACCGGTGGCTACGGCTTCGTCCAGCTGAACGGGAAGACCGTCGGCGCGATCGGCTCGCTCAACGAGGGTGACCCGTCCACCTGGACGACGTACTTCCGCAGCTCCGACGCGGACGCCACCGCCAATGCCGTCCGGCAGGCCGGCGGCAAGGTCCTGGTCGAGCCGATGGACGTGATGCAGGAGGGCCGGCTGGCACAGTTCTCGGACCCGCAGGGTGCCCGGTTCGCCGTCTGGCAGGCCGGCAACACCAAGGGCCTGGACGCCGTGTCGGAGGAGGGCGCCCTGGTCTGGGCCGAACTGCACACCTCCGACCAGGACGGCGCCTTCGCCTTCTACCGGCAGCTGTTCGGCTGGCGGGTGGAGAACTTCGAGCCGTCGCCGGGCATGACCTACCGGGTGCTCTCCACCGCCGAGGGCGACCAGCGGGACACCAGCTTCGGCGGCATCGCCCCGACGATGTCCCCGGAGCAGCCCTCCGCCTGGACGCCGTACTTCGCCGCCGAGGACGTGGACGCGGTGATCGCCAGGGCGACGGCGGCCGGCGGCTCGGTGCTGATGCCGGCCTCGGACGTGGAGAACGTCGGCCGGCTGGCCTGGCTGGCGGACCCGAACGGCGCCCCCTTCGCGCTGATCAAGGGCGAGCCCCAGGAGTCCTGAGCGTGCGGCGAGGGCCCGCGGTTCCGGGAACCGCGGGCCCTCCTCACGCACGGAACGCGCACGGAACGCGCACGGAACGCACGCGCCGAGCGCCAGCGCACACGCCGAACACCAGGCGCACACGCAAACGAACGCGCCGAACGTCAGCGCACCGGGTGCCCGGCCTCGCGCAGCGCGCCCTTGACGTCGCCGATCCGCAGGTCCCCGAAGTGGAACACGCTGGCGGCCAGCACCGCGTCCGCGCCCGCCTCGACGGCCGGCGCGAAGTCGGCGAGCCTGCCCGCCCCGCCGGAGGCGATCACCGGCACCGAGACGGCCTTGCGCACGGCCCGGATCATCTCCAGGTCGTAGCCGTCCTTGGTGCCGTCCGCGTCCATCGAGTTGAGCAGGATCTCGCCCGCGCCCAACTCGGCGGCGCGGCCCGCCCATTCGACGGCGTCCAGGCCGGTGCCCTGCCGCCCGCCGTGCGTGGTGACCTCGTAGCCCGACTCGGTCTCCGTCCCGGGCGGGCAGCGCCGGGCGTCCACCGAGAGCACCAGGACCTGCCGGCCGAAGCGCTTGGCGATCTCGCGGATCAGCTCGGGCCGGGCGATGGCCGCGGTGTTGACGCCGACCTTGTCGGCGCCGGCCCGCAGCAGTTTGTCGACGTCCTCGACGGCACGGATGCCGCCGCCCACCGTCAGCGGGATGAAGACCTGCTCGGCGGTGCGGCGGACCACGTCGTAGGTGGTCTCCCGGTCGCCGGAGGAGGCGGTGATGTCGAGGAAGGTGAGCTCGTCGGCGCCTTCGGCGTCGTAGAGCTTGGCCATCTCGACCGGGTCGCCGGCGTCGCGCAGGTTCTGGAAGTTGACGCCCTTGACCACCCGCCCGGCGTCGACGTCCAGGCAGGGGATGACACGTACTGCGAGGGTCACGGCTGTTCGCCTTCCAGGGCTTCCAGGGTTTCCAGTGCTTCCAGGGTCTTCGCCAGCCCGGACCGGTAGGCGTCGAGCTCGATCTCGACCATCATCCGGGAGTCGATGAGTCCCTCGACCACCACCATGGTGGCCGCCGGGCGTGCGGCGTCGAAGAGTTCGCGGTGGGCGCGGCCCACCTCCTCGGCGTCGCGGACGTGGGTGATGTACATCCGGGTGCGGACCACGTCGTCGATGGTCAGACCGTACGCGGCCAGGGCCTTGAGCCCGACGCCGAACGCGGCGAGGGTCTGCCGGTACGGGTCGCCCTCGTGCTCGATCCGGCCGTCCACCCAGGCGGTGGAGCCGGCCACGTGCACGTGGTCCCCCGCGGCGACCGCCCGGGAGTAACCGAACTCGTCCTCCCAGGGGGAGAATCCGCCGACCCGGCCGCGCACGACCGCGCCGTGCCCGACCGCGCCGTGCCCGACCGCGCCGTGTTCGACCTCGCCGCGTACGATCCGACCATCCGTCATCCTGAAACCGCCTCCAGGGCCTCTTCGAGGGTGAACTTCTGCTCGTAGAGTGCCTTGCCCACGATGGCTCCCTCGACACCCTCGCGGACGAGCGAGGCGATGGCGCGCAGGTCGTCGAGCGAGGAGACGCCGCCGGAGGCGACCACGGGCTTGGCGGTCGCGGCGCAGACATCGCGCAGCAGCTGGAGGTTGGGACCGGTCAGGGTGCCGTCCCGGTTGACGTCGGTGACGACGTAGCGGGCGCAGCCCTCCTGGTCGAGGCGCTCCAGCACCTCGAAGAGCTGGCCGCCGTCGCGGGTCCAGCCGCGGCCGCGCAGGGTGGTGCCGACGACGTCCAGGCCGACGGCGATCTTGTCGCCGTGTTCGGCGATGGCCTTGGCGACCCACTCCGGGGCTTCCAGGGCGGCGGTGCCGAGGTTGACCCGGGTGCAGCCGGTGGCGAGCGCGCGGGCGAGCGACTCGTCGTCGCGGATGCCGCCGGACAGCTCGACCTTGATGTCCAGCCGGCCGGTGACGTCGCGCAGCAGCTCGTAGTTGGAGCCGGTGCCGAAGGCGGCGTCCAGGTCGACCAGGTGCAGCCACTCGGCGCCGGCGTTCTGCCAGGCGAGGGCGGCGGCGAGCGGCTCGCCGAAGGAGGTCTCGGTGCCGGAGGCGCCCTTGACCAGGCGGACGGCCTGACCGTCCCGGACGTCGACGGCGGGCAGCAGTTCGAGGCTCATCAGATCCAACTCTCAGACAGTCAGAGGGTGTTGACCCAGTTGGTCAGCAGGGCGGCGCCGGCGTCGCCGGACTTCTCGGGGTGGAACTGGGTGGCCCACAGCGGGCCGTTCTCGACGGCCGCGACGAACGGCTGCCCGTGGGTGGCCCAGGTGACCAGCGGCGGGTTGATCCGCGCGCTGTGGGCCTCCAGTTCCCAGTGCCGCACCCCGTAGGAGTGCACGAAGTAGAAGCGGGTCTGCGGGTCGAGGCCGGCGAACATCCGGCTCTCCGCGGGCGCGTCCACGGTGTTCCAGCCCATGTGCGGGACGACGGGGGCGTCCAGCGGCTCCACGGTGCCCGGCCACTCGTCGCAGCCGGCCGTCTCCACGCCGTGCTCGACCCCCTTCTCGAAGAGGATCTGCATGCCGACGCAGATGCCCATGACGGGTCGGCCGCCGGCGAGCCGGCGGCCCACGATCCAGTCCCCGCGGACGGACTTCAGTCCGCGCATGCAGGCCTCGAAGGCGCCCACGCCGGGGACGAGCAGACCGTCCGCGGCCATCGCGGTGTCGTAGTCGGAGCTGACGGTGACGTCCGCTCCGGTCCGCTCCAGGGCGCGCTGCGCCGAGCGGAGGTTGCCGGAGCCGTAGTCGAGGACGACGACGTTCTTGCCCATGTTCAGGTGTCCAGTCTCTGTGCGGCGGGCGGCGGGTCTCGGGCGGCGGGTCTACAGGCGCAGGAGGCCGGAGGCCAGGCACATCACGGAGCCGAAGGCGAGCACCAGGATGACGCTCTTCGAGTGCTTCTGCTTCCAGAAGGAGATGACTCCGCCGGCCAGGAAGAGGCCGACGAAGATGAGGATCATCGCGGTATTGCTCACAGCGCACCCTTGGTCGACGGGAGGATTCCGGCCGCGCGCGGGTCGCGCTCGGCGGCGTAGCGCAGCGCCCGGGCCAGCGCCTTGAACTGGCACTCCACGATGTGGTGCGCGTTGCGCCCGTACGGCACGTGGACGTGCAGCGCGATCTGCGCCTGGGCCACGAAGGACTCCAGGATGTGCCGGGTCATCGTGGTGTCGTACGAGCCGATCATCGGCGCGATGCCCTCGGGCTCGGTGTGCACCAGGTACGGCCGGCCGGAGAGGTCCACGGTGACCTGGGCGAGCGACTCGTCCAGCGGCACCGTGCAGTTGCCGAAGCGGTAGATGCCCACCTTGTCGCCGAGCGCCTGCTTGAAGGCGGCGCCGAGCGCGAGGGCCGTGTCCTCGATGGTGTGGTGGGTGTCGATGTGCAGGTCGCCGTCGGTCTTGACGGTGAGGTCGAACAGGCCGTGCCGGCCGAGCTGGTCGAGCATGTGGTCGTAGAAGCCGACGCCCGTGGAGATGTCGGTCCTCCCGGTGCCGTCGAGGTCTATCTCGACCAGGACCGAGGTCTCCTTGGTGGTGCGCTCGACGCGTCCGATGCGGGACATGGGGGTTACAGCTCCTTGATCACAGTGCGGACGGCGTCCAGGAAGGCGTCGTTCTCGGCGGGCGTGCCGGCGGTGACGCGCAGCCACCCGGGGACGCCGTTGTCGCGGACCAGGACGCCCTGGTCGAGGATGGCCTGCCACACCGCGTGGGTGTCGGCGAAGCGGCCGAACTGGACGAAGTTGGCGTCCGAGTCGGTGACCTCCAGGCCCATTCCCCGCAGCGCGTCGACCAGCCGGTCGCGCTCCTCCTTGAGCCGCCCGACGTACCCCAGCAGGGTGTCGGTGTGCTCCAGGCAGGCCAGCGCGGTGGCCTGGGTGACGGCCGACAGGTGGTACGGCAGGCGCACCAGCTGCACCGCGTCCACCACGGCCGGGTCGGCGGCCAGGTAGCCCAGGCGCAGCCCGGCCGCGCCGAAGGCCTTGGACATGGTACGGCTGACCACCAGGTTGGGGCGGCCCTCGATCAGCGGCAGCAGCGAGGCGCGGTGCGAGAACTCGACGTACGCCTCGTCCACCACCACCAGGCTGGGCCGGGCGGCCTGCGCGGCCTCGTACAGCCGCAGCACGGTGTCGGCGTCCACGGCGGTGCCGGTCGGGTTGTTGGGCGAGCAGACGAAGACCACGTTCGGCCGGTGCTCCGCGATGGCGGCGACGGCGGCGTCCACGTCGATGGTGAAGTCCTCGTTGCGCGGCCCGGAGATCCAGGCCGTGCCGGTGCCCCGGGAGATCAGCGCGTGCATCGAGTACGAGGGCTCGAAGCCGAGCGCGCTGCGGCCGGGGCCGCCGAAGGTCTGCAGCAGCTGCTGGAGCACCTCGTTGGAGCCGTTGGCCGCCCACACCTGCTCACGCCGGACGGGGAAGCCGGTGGTCTTCCCGAGGTACGCGGCGAGGCCCTCGCGCAGCTCGACCGCGTCCCGGTCGGGGTAGCGGTTCAGCCCGCGGGCGGCCTCGGCGACGCGCTCGGCGATCCGGGCGACCAGTTCCTCGGGCAGCGGGTACGGGTTCTCGTTGGTGTTCAGCTGGACGGGCACGTCCAGCTGCGGCGCGCCGTACGGGGACTGGCCGCGCAGCTCGTCCCGGACCGGCAGGTCGTCGATGCGGGTCGTGCGGGCCGCCGCCGACTCGGGGGTCACGGCGGGCACGGGGGTCACAGGAGTCTCAGGAGTCACGAGCCGGGAACCGTCCAGTCGAAGCGGGCCTTGATCGCGTCCCCGTGCCCCGGCAGGTCCTCGGCGTTCGCCAGGGTGACCACGTGCGCGGCGACGTCCGCCAGCGCCTCCCGGTCGTACTCGACGACCTGGACGCCGCGCAGGAAGGTCTGCACCGACAGCCCGGAGGAGTGGCAGGCGCAGCCGCCGGTCGGCAGCACGTGGTTGGAGCCGGCCGCGTAGTCGCCCAGCGAGACCGGGGTCCAGCGGCCGATGAAGATCGCGCCGGCGTTGACCACCCGGGCCGCCACGGCGTGGGCGTCGCGGGTCTGGATCTCCAGGTGCTCGGCCGCGTACGCGTTGACCACGGCGAGGCCCTGCTCCAGGTCGTCGACCAGGATGATGCCGGACTGCCTGCCGCCCAGCGCCTCGGCCACCCGCTCGCCGTGCTTGGTCCTCGCGACCTGCACGGCCAGCTCGGCCTCGACCGCGTCGGCCAGTGCCGGGGAGTCGGTGACCAGCACCGAGCCGGAGGTCGGGCCGTGCTCGGCCTGGCTGATCAGGTCGGCGGCGACGTCGGACGCCAGCGCGCTGTCGTCGGCGAGGACGGCGATCTCGGTCGGGCCGGCCTCGGAGTCGATGCCGATCCGGCCGGCGAAGTAGCGCTTGGCGGCGGCCACGTAGATGTTGCCCGGGCCGGTGACCATGTTCACCGGCGCGCACTCCTCGGTGCCGAGGGCGAACATCGCGACCGCCTGGGCGCCGCCGACGGCGTACACCTCCTCCACGCCGAGCAGCGCGCAGGCCGCCAGGATGGTCGGGTGGACGCGGCCGCCGAACTCCTTCTGCGGCGGCGAGGTGACGGCGATGCCCCGGACGCCCGCCGCCTGGGCCGGCACCACGTTCATCACCACGGAGGACGGGTAGACCGCCAGCCCGCCCGGCACGTACAGGCCGACCCGCTCGACCGGCACCCAGCGCTGGGTGACCGTGCCGCCCGGCACCACCTGGGTGGTGTGCCCGGTGCGGCGCTGGTCCGCGTGCACGGCGCGGGCCCGGCGGATCGACTCCTCCAGCGCGGCCCGGACCTTCGGGTCCAGCGTCTCCAGTGCCGCGGTCAGCTGCTCGGCCGGGACCCGGGTCGACTCCAGCCGGACGCCGTCGAAGCGCTCGGTGATCTCGATCAGCGCCGTGACCCCGCGATGGCGTACGTCCTCGGCGATCGGCCGCACCTTCTCCAGGGCGGCCGCGACGTCGAACTCGGCACGGGGCAGCAGGTCACGCGGGTCGTCGAGCGAGCCGCGGAGGTCGATTCGAGAGATCACGCCACCCAGTGTAAGGAGTGGCCGGAACCGCTGGTCCCGCATTTCAGTCCGTGATACGAAGGGCGAGACGACCGGGGGGACGGGGGAAACCATGGCGGAGCGTGCTCCGGAGGGCTGGAACGGGGTCGAGCGGAGGCTCTGGGAGGCCTACCGCGAGGGCGAGATCCTGGACCTTCGTACGGGCGAGGCGGAGGCCGACGACCCCTTCGGCGACGCCGTCTGGGGCCCCGAGCGCACCGTCCGCGCCGAGGTGCTCGCCCACCTGCTGCTGGCCGGCCCGGAGCCCGCCGCCGGGCGGGTCGCCTCGCTGCGGCTCAGCGGCGTGCTGGTCACCGGGGCGCTCAAGCTGGCCGGCGCCGACATCGACCGCTACGTCGAGGTCCACGGCTGCCGCTTCGACCAGAAGATCCTGATGTCCGAGGCCGTGGCCTCGACGCTGCGCTTCGTGGGCTGCCTCATCCCCCGGCTGGAGGCCTCCCGGCTCTCCACCACCGGCGACCTCCACCTGGCCCGCTGCCGCGTCCCCGAGGGCATCCGGCTCACCGACTCCAAGATCGGCACCGACCTGCTGCTCAACCAGACGGTGGTCGGCGGCGACCGCTTCGCCCGTGCCGTCTCCGCCGACGGGATCACCGTCAACCAGGACTTCGAGGCCGAACGCCTGGAGACCACGGGCGAGTTGAGCATAAGGACGGCCCGGATAGGCGGCCGGCTCTCGCTGCGCGGCGCCCAGCTGCGCGCCGTCCCGGAGAAGAACCGCATCTGCTTCAACGCCGTCCGGGTCAGTGTCGGCCACACCCTGTACCTGACCGGCTCCGCCGACCGCGGCTGGTCCGGCTCCCGCGGCTACTACGGCTCCGGCTACGGCGAGTACCCGCCGCCGGACGGCCCGGTCACCCCGTTCCGCGCCTGGGGCCAGGTCCGCCTCTCCGACTCGCGCTTCGACAGCGCCTGCCTGATCTCCGGCGAGTTCCACCTGGCGGACACGGACGAACTCGCGCTGAGCCGCATCCAGACCCCCGAGCTGCGCTTCACCTGCAAGTTCCGCCCCACCGGCACCGTCTCGCTCTCCCGCGCCCGGGTCGGCAACCTGGTCGACGCCCCGGAGGCGTGGCCGCTCGGCAAGCACCTGCGCCTCACCGGCTTCGTGTACGAGAACCTGCGCCCGGCCCGCCCCTTCGCCGTCCAGCAGCGGATCGCCTGGCTGGAGGGCTCCTCGGTGGACTTCCAGCCGGAGTCCTACGAGCAGCTCGCCGCCGCCCTGCGCCGCGACGGCGCCGACGACGACGCCCGCGAGGTGCTGTACGCCAAGCAGCGCCGGCGCCGGCGCACCCTGCCGCTGCCCGCCCGGGTCTGGGGCGCGGTCCAGGACGTCACCGTCGGCTACGGCTACCGGCCCGGCCGGGCGGGTCTGTGGCTGCTGCTCGCCTGGATCCTCGGCAGCCTCTGGTTCGCCACCCACCCGCTGGCGCCGCTCAAGGCCGACGAGCGTCCGCACTGGAACCCGGTGCTGTACACCCTCAACCAGCTGCTGCCGATCGTGGACCTCAACCAGGGCGGCTGGAACCCCGGCGGCCTCGCCCAGTGGATCTCCGCCGGGCTGGTCGTGATCGGGTGGCTGCTCGCCTCCACGGTCGTCACCGGCGCCACCAGGATGCTCCAGCGCGGCTGAGCCGGCCGACGGCCGGTCCGTCGGCCGATCGGCCGTCGGAGGCCGGCGGTCGGCGATCGGCCCGTCGGCGGCCGCCTCGTCGACCGGCCGACCCCGCAGACCGTGCGACAAGGCCCCCGCCCGGGGAACTACGCTGTCCGCCGTGACAGAACGGCTGCCGCTCTTCCCGCTGAACACCGTGCTCTACCCGGGCCTGGTGCTGCCCCTGAACGTCTTCGAGGAGCGCTACCGCCGTCTCGTCGCCGACCTGCTCGAACAGTCCGAGGACACCCCCCGGCGGTTCGGCGTGCTCGCGATCAGGGACGGCCGGGAGGTCGCCCCGGTCAGACCCGAGGGCGGCCCGGCCGGCCCGCTCGACGGCCTCGGCACCGCCACCGGGGACCCCTTGGAGGCGATGTTCCACATCGGCTGCGTCGCCGACATCGCCTCGGTCGAGCACCAGCCGGACGGCCGCTACGAGCTGCTGGTCACCGGCACCACCCGGTTCCGGCTGCGCTCGGCGGACGTCTCCGGCCCGTACCTCACCGGTGAGATCGAGCCGATCGAGGAGCGCCCCGGCGAGGGCTCCGGCGCGCTGGCCTCCGAGGTCGAGCGGGCGTTCCGGGTCTACCAGAAGCGCCTGGCCGGCGCCCGCGAGGCCAGCACCGTCGGCCACCAGGAGCTCCCGGACGACCCGCAGGTGCTCTCCTACCTGGTCGCCGCCGCCTCGGTGTTCGAGACCCCGGTCAAGCAGCAGCTGCTCGCCTGCCCGGACAACGCCCAGCGGCTGCGCGCCGAACTCGACCTGCTGCGCCGCGAGAGCGCCGTCCTCAGCTGGCTGCCCTCGCTGCCCGCCGCCGACCTCACCCGCCAGCGCTTCAGCCCCAACTGACCGAGGACCCCGAGGACCCGACATGGCCAAGAAGCCCAGAAAGGGCGGCCAGGGCACGCCCGCCACCGTCGCCCTGGAAGCCGCCGCCGTCCCGTTCACCGTGCACGCCTACGACCACGACCCGGCCGCCGCCTCCTACGGCGGCGAGGCCGCCGAGGTCCTCGGCATCGCCCCCGAGCGGGTCTTCAAGACCCTCGTCGCCGACGTGGACGGCACCCTCACCGTCGGCGTGGTCCCGGTCGCCGGCCAGCTCGACCTCAAGGCCCTGGCGGCGGCCGTCGGCGGCAAGCGCGCCGCCATGGCCGACCCGGCCGCCGCCGAGCGCAGCAGCGGCTACGTCCTCGGCGGCATCTCCCCGCTGGGCCAGCGCCGCCCGCTGCGGACCGTCATCGACGCCAGCGCGCTCGGCCACCCCACCGTCTACGTCTCGGCGGGCCGCCGCGGCCTCGAAGTCGAACTGGCCCCCGGCGACCTCGTCAGCCTCACCAGGGCCAGCACCGCCCCCATCGCCCGCTGAGCGCCGCCGAGCACCTTCCGGGCCCTGCCGAGCGCCCCCGGAGCCCCTCCCCCGCGAAAGCGGGGGCTCCGGGGCTCGGTGGCTCCGGGGACGACGCGTACGTCAGTGCCCCGCACCGCTCCCCGTTCCCGGCCCCGGCTGCGACCCCGGTGCCGGGTACGGCCCGGCCCACGGCCCCGCCGGCGCCCCCGCCGGAGGCACCCCCAGCGGCGACTGCGCCACCGGCGCCCAGTACGGCGGCGGGTCCTCCTCGCGCTTCCCGAACGCCGCCGAGAGCAGGAGCAGCACCACCATCGCCGTCATCGGCCAGACCAGCAGCGCCCCCAGCGCCCCCAGGTCGATGCCCGCGTCGAAGTGCCCGCCGTTGCCGACCCGCCGGGCCTCGCCGATCAGGTCGTTGCCCGGCCCGAGCCAGCGCCCGATCCGCCAGGCCCCGATCGACCCGAGCAGCCCGCCGACGGTCAGCCCCAGCGCGACCGCGATGCCGCCGCCGCGCCTGCGGGTGATCAGGAAGGCGCCGAGCGCGGTCAGGATCCCCGCCCCCAGGCAGATGAGCACGAACACCGCGTCGGCGCCGGCCCGCTGCTCCCCCTCGGGGTCGGCGTAGAGGATGCGGTCCCCGTCCACCACCAGCGGCACCTTCGGCGCCAGCCAGGCCCACAGCCCGGCCACCACCAGACCGGCCACCAGGCAGGCGACCACGATCCCCGCCCCGACCCGGACCTCCGGCAGCAGCCGCTGCCCCAGCGGGGTCGTCCCGTGCCCGAGGGCGGTGGCCCCGTACGGCGGCGCGAACGGGTCGGACGCTGCGTCCGGCACCGCCTGCGCATCGCGCGCGTCGTGCACGCCGTGCGGGCCGTGCACGTCGGCGGGGGCGGGATCCGGAGGTGTGTTCGGTACGGTCACGGACCCCATCGTTTCACGACGGCCACTCGAACGACCCACCACCGTACCGACCGCCGTACCGACCGCCGCACCGGCCCGCACCGGCCCGCACCGGCCCGCACCGGCCCGCACCGGGCAGCAACCGCGGGACGGCCCGACGCGCAACGCCCTACCGCGAGACCGCCCGCCGGTACGCCCAGGTGGCGACGGCCAGCGACACCACGCCCACCCCCGCGCAGACCGCCAGGTCCCCGAGCACCAGCGCCCAGTCCGGATCCGGCGCGAACGTCCGCGCGAAGGCGTCCACCCCGTACGTGGACGGCAGCAGGTCCCGCAGCCACTGCACCGGCTGCGGCAGGTGGTTCACCGGCAGCACGCCCAGCAGCAGGGCCGCCGACATCCCGAGCTGCCCGAGCATCGTCGCGATCTCCTGGCGCGGCGCCAGCAGCCCGCAGGCCGCTCCCAGCCCGGACAGCGCGGCCCCGGCCAGCGGCACGACCGCCAGCAGCACCCACAGCTGCCCGAGCGGCAGCCCGAACATCACCGCCCCGAACACCGCCGTGACGAGCGTCCCGGGCAGGGTGAAGGAGGCGTACGCGGCGGCCGCCCCCAGCACCACCGAGGCGGCCGGCACCGGCAGCGTCGCGTAGTGGTCGAGCCCGCCGGTGGCCCGCAGCTTCCCGAAGTACTGGGCGAGCAGGTTCAGCGCGACGAAGGCCACCACCAGCACGCTCGACCCGGCGACCACCGACCGCGCCTCCGAGGACTGCCCGGCGTCCACCACGCCCCGCATCATCACCAGGATGCCCACGGACTGGAAGGTGGCCACGAACAGCAGCGGGATGCGCGCCACCCGTGCCCGGGCGAGCTGCGCCCGGTACACGGCCGCGAGCGCCGGCAGCAGCCTGGCCGCGGGGGCGAGCGGAGCGGGGGCGGCCGTGGACCGGTCGGTCCGCGGGGGCACCGAGAGCAGCGTCACTTGGCCAGTCCTCCGTGGCGGCCGCCCAGCTTGAGGTACGCGTCCTCAAGGCTCGGGGTGGCGAGGGTGAAGTCGTCGAGGGCGGCGAAGGCCGGGCCGGTGGTGACGGCGGCGACCAGCTCGCGGGCCTGCTCGGGGGTGGTGCGGACGGTCCAGCGGCGGCCGGTGCACTCGGCCCGCTCGCGCAGCGCGGCGACGGCGGGCACGCCGACCGGCGCCTCGTCCCGCCAGACCAGGTCGAGCCGGACGTCACCGTCCACCAGCGCCTTGAGCCCGCCGGGCGTGTCGCAGGCGATCACCCGGCCGTCGTCCACCACGGCGACCCGGTCGAGCACCGTCTCCGCCTCGATCACGTTGTGGGTGACCAGCAGCACCGTCGTCCCGTGCTCGGCGCGCCGCCGGTCCACGGCGCTCCACACGGCCCGCCGGGCGACGGGGTCCATGCCGGTGGTGGGCTCGTCCAGGACGAGCAGCGGCCGGTCCCCCACCAGGGTGGCCGCGAAGCAGGCGAGCCGCCGCTGTCCGCCGGACAGCTTGGCGAGCGGCCGGGTGGCGATCGGCTCCAGCCCGAGCTCCGTCAGCACGTCCGCGGCCGTACCGCGGGCCTGGGCCCGGGTGAGGCCGCGCAGCCGTCCGGTGGTCTCGGCGGCGAGCGCCACCGTCAGCTCGTCCAGCGCGGTGGATTCCTGCCCGAGGTAGCCGAGCAGCCGGGCGGCCCGCTCGGGGTGCCGCACGATGTCGTGGCCGAAGAGTTCGACGGATCCCGCGTCGGGGCGCAGCAGCCCGGTGAGCTGGCGCACCAGCGTCGACTTCCCGGCTCCGTTGGGCCCGAGCAGCCCGAAGATCTCGCCCCTGCGGACGGTGAGGGTGATCCCGTCGTTGGCCCGGATCTCGGTGGCGGCCGCGCCGCGCCCGCTGCGGTAGGTCCTGACCAGGTCGCGCACGACGGCGCACGGCTGGGGTTCCTCGGGTGCTCGCCCGGCCGTCTCGTTCACGACCGACGACTCTACGCGCTCGTACGGGCGAACCGGACAACGGGGCCCTGCCGACCCCCGGGCCGCCGACCGGCCGGCTCAGTCGTCGACGACCATCGACCCGCCCGGCACCCGGGCCGCCAGTTCCTTCCAGAACCCGGCCCGGATGGCGTAGCGGTCGTGCTCGTCGATCTGGTCGTCCTTGTGCGCCAGCAGCCCGAAGCGGGCGGCGTAGCGCAGCAGCTCGCCGTCCACCCGGTGCGGGATGCGCGGGTAGTCGGGCCAGAGCATGGTGAGTCTCTCGGTGTCGCCGACGCGGTCGCTCCAGCGGCGGGCGAAGACCTGCCCGACTTCGTGGGCGTCACCGCCGATGGAGGTGATGTCCTCCTCGCGGTCGGCCCAGCGCTGCTCGGCGGTGGTGAGCTGGGCGAGGGTGGGCAGGCTGTCGCCGGCGGTGACGGCGGGCTCCGGGGCGGGCCGGTCCACCCAGCCGCGGTCGGAGGACCAGCGCAGCACCGGCCCGGCCTGCGCGACGGCTCCGTGCCCGTTGACCCCGTGCCCGTTCGCGGCGTGCCCGTTCGCGGCGTGGCCGGTGGCCGCGGGGCCGTTGGTTCCGTTCGCCGACGGGGTGATCGCGGTGACGGAGGAGGCCCTGCCGGCGAGGTCCTTCGGCGTCGGGACGACCTTGAGCGCGGCCGCGGCCGGCTGCGGCCGGCCGTCGGCGTCGGGGTCCGCTCCCGCCGAGGCCGCGGCGGGGGCCGCGGCGGCCGAGGCGGCGGCCACCGGACGGACCACCGGCGGCACCACGGTGGGCAGGACGGCGGGCGGGGCGGCCGGCGGGGCGGCGAGGATCTTGGCGATCTCCTGCCGGGCCCCCGGGGCCGGGAACATGCTGGAGTGCTCCCGCAGCGAGAAGGACCCCTCGATCCACTCCCGGTCCAGCACCCGCCGCTCGTCCGCCTCGCCGACCAGGTCCTCGGACTGGTTGAAGTCGCCGTCGGCGGCCTGCAGGGCCCACAGGTGGACGGCCACCCCGTGTTCCTTGGCGGTCATCATGCCGGGCAGCAGGTCCCCGTCACCGGTGATCAGCACGACGTCGGCGCAGGCCCGGTTGCGGGCGAGTTCGGAGAGTTCGGCGTGCATCGCGGCGTCCACGCCCTTCTGCACCCAGCGCCCCTCGGCCCGGGTGAGCGCGCCGAGCCGTACGGTGACCCGGGGCAGTACCCGCAGCCGCCGGTGCTCGGGCATCGGGCGCCGGTCGGGCGCGGCGTCGAACCAGTAGATCCGCAGCAGCGGCAGCCCGGTCTCGGCCTCGGCGCGCTCGCGCAGTGCGGTGATCAGGGCGGTGTGGTTCACCGTGACCTTGGACCGGGACGGATCCCCGGCGAGCAGGCTGGCGGCGGCGCCCAGCAGATATCCGGCGTCCACCAGGACGACACAGCGGTCCATCGCGCACCTCTTTTCGCTCGCCCTCGGAATCAGTCGGGTGGGTCGATTCGGGAATGGGCGGTCCTCCCGCCGTCCGGGCGTGCCGAGGTGAGGGGCCCCCGTCGTCGCCCGATCGTTGGGTCACCTTTTACCCCCGGTTCGCCCGCCGAACCTCGCCGGTTGTCCCGGCACCGCAACAGCCGCCCCGGCGCGGAGCGGACGAAAGCGAAGGCGGGCCCCGTACAACGACGAGGCCCGCCCGAGGTCACGCGGCGGTGTTCCGACCCTGTGGACGCCGGTGGTCCGGCCCGGGGGTCCGGCCCCCGCGCGGGACCGGAGGCGCTCAGCCCCTGAGCTCGGCGGCGACCAGCTCGGCCAGCTGGACGGCGTTCAGCGCGGCGCCCTTGCGCAGGTTGTCGTTCGAGACGAACAGCGACAGTCCGTTGTCCACCGTCTCGTCCACCCGGATGCGGCCGACGTAGCTCGGGTCCCGGCCGGCGGCCTGGAGCGGGGTGGGGATGTCGGACAGCTCGACGCCGGGGGCGCCGCTGAGCAGCTCGACGGCGCGCTCGGGGCTGATCGGGCGCTCGAAGCGGGCGTTGATCTGCAGCGAGTGGCCGGAGAACACCGGGACGCGCACGCAGGTGCCGGCGACCTTCAGCTCCGGGATGCCGAGGATCTTGCGGCTCTCGTGGCGGAGCTTCTGCTCCTCGTCGGTCTCGTTGGAGCCGTCGTCGACGACGGAGCCGGCCAGCGGCACCACGTTGAAGGCGATCGGCCGCTGGTAGACCTTGGGCTCCGGGAACTCGACGGCGCCGCCGTCGTGGGCGAGCGCGGCGGCGCCCAGCTCGACGACCTTGGCGGCCTGGTCCTGGAGCTCGGCGACGCCGGCCACACCGCTGCCGGAGACGGCCTGGTAGGTGGAGACGACGAGCGCGGCCAGGCCGGCCTCCTCGTGCAGCGGGCGCAGCACGGGCATGGCGGCCATGGTGGTGCAGTTCGGGTTGGCGATGATGCCCTTGGGGCGGTCCGCGACGGCCTCCGGGTTGACCTCGGAGACGACCAGCGGGACCTCGGGGTCGCGGCGCCAGGCGGAGGAGTTGTCGATCACGACGGCACCGGCCGCGGCGACCTTGGGGGCCAGGGCCTTGGAGGTGGAGCCGCCGGCCGAGAAGATCACGATGTCCAGGCCGGTGTAGTCGGCCGTGGCCGCGTCCTCGACGGTGACCTCGGTGCCCTGCCAGGGCAGCGTGCGTCCGGCCGAGCGGGCCGAGGCGAACAGCCGCAGCTGCTCCACCGGGCCCAGTCCGCCTTCACGACCAGCGCGCTCCGCCAGGATCTCGCGGACCACGCCGCCGACCTGGCCGGTGGCACCGACAATGCCGATCTTCATCTCCGACTACTCCTCTGAATGGTGCTGTTCACAGCCGCACTCTGCCCATCATGCCTTGTCACGCGGGTGGGGCGGCCTGGTGTTCCACGGTGTGAGAGGCCGCCCGGACGGACCCTAATGGTCCAGACCACTGGCGAGGGTCAGCGCGGCGTCGACCTCCGCCCGCCCGGCCGGCAGCAGCGGCAGCCGCACGTCCGGAGTCGGGATGCGGCCCTGGGCGTGCAGCACGCCCTTGGTCACCGACGGGTTCGGCGCCGTGAAGGCGGACAGCGCCAGCCCGGTCAGCCGGTGCCCGAGCGCCCGCGCCCGCGCCACGTCCCCGGCCTGCCAGGCCTCGGCCAGCTCGACGAACCGGGCGGTCGCCAGGTGGGCGGAGGCGAGGATGCCGCCGGCCGCGCCCAGCGCCAGCATCGGCGAGAGGAACGCGTCCTCGCCGGTGAGGAAGGCGAATCCGGCGGGGGCGTCGGCGAGCAGCTCGGCGGCCGTCCGGTCCAACCCTCCGGTCGCGTACTTGACGCCCACCACGCCCTCGATCGCGGCGAGTTCGCGCAGCGCGGCGGTGGAGAGCTGCTGCCCGGTGCGGTACGGGATGTGGTAGACGATCAGCGGCAGCGGGCTGCTCGCGGCCAGCGCCCGGAAGTGCGCGACCGTCCCGGCCTCGCCGGCCCGGACGAAGGACGGCGTGGTGACCAGCGCCACCGCCCGCGGCACCCGCGCGCCGAGCACGGTCAGCGCCTCGCCGACGGCCCGGGTGTCGCCGCCGGAGGCTCCGACGGTCAGCTGCGCCCCGCGCGCGGCGCAGGTGGCCGCGGCGACGTCCACCACCGCGTCCCGCTCCTCGGCGGTCAGCGCGGCCGGCTCGCCGGTGGTGCCGAGCGCGACCAGCCCGGCCGCCCCGGCGTCCAGGACCTCGTGCGCCAGCTTCTCCAGCGCGTCGAGGGCGACGGAGCCGTCGGCGGCGAAAGGGGTGATCAGGGGGACGTGGATGCCCTTGAGTTCCATGTCCACGATCCTGCGGCCCGTCGATCGCCCAGGTCCAGTTCATATTTCCGACGCTTCTCGTAAGCTGAGCCGATGCTCGACTAGGCTGGCCCGATGCTGGACGTCCGACGCCTGCGCCTGCTGCGCGAACTCGCCCACCTCGGCACCATCGCGGCCGTCGCCGAGGCGCTCTCCTTCAGCCCTTCGGCGGTGTCCCAGCAGCTGTCCGTCCTGGAGAAGGAGGCGGGCGTCCCGCTGCTGGAGCGCACCGGGCGGCGGGTCACCCTCACCCCGGCCGGGCTGGGCCTCGTCCGGCACGCCGAGGCGGTGCTCGCCCTGCTGGAGCAGGCCGACGCCGAACTCGCCCACGCCAAGCGGGGATTGGCGGGACCACTGCGGATCGGCACCTACCCGTCGGCGGCCCGGGCGATCATCCCGGCGGTGCTCGCCGAGCTGGCCGGCTGGCACCCGCGGCTGGAACCGATGGTCACCGAGGTGGACCCGGCGGCCGTCGGCGCGGCCCTGCGGGCGGGCGAGCTGGACGTGGCGCTCGTGCACGAGTACGACCTCGTCCCGGCCGACCCGGAGCCGGGCCTCGCGGTGACCCGCCCGGTCTTCACCGAGCCCATGTACCTGGCCGCCCGCACCCCGGGCACCGTCGCCGAGCAGCGCGGCGCCCCGTGGATCATGTCCCCGCCCGACACGCTCTGCCACACCATGGCCGTCCGGGCCTGCGAGGCGGCGGGCTTCGCGCCGCGCATCCGGCACCAGATCGACGACTTCACCACCGTGCTGGCCCTGGTCGCGGCCGGCCAGGGCGTCGCCCTGGTCCCCCACCTGGGCACGGCCGGCCTCCCGCCCGGGGTCGTCCTCACCCGCCTGCCGATGTACCGCCGCACCCGCGCCGCCTTCCGCGCCGGCGCCGGCTCCCACCCGGCCATCTCCGCCTTCGTCTCCGCCCTGCACACGGCCGTCCCGCCGGGCCTGGGCGGCGGCACCTGAGCCAGAGCGCCCGGGAGGGGCTCCTCCCCGGACACGAAAGGCCCGGGGCGCCCACCGCGACGGGTGCCCCGGGCCTTTCGCCTCCGCGCTAACCCGCCAGACAGCTCGGCCCGAGCAGCTGCTTCAGGTCCCCGAACAGCGCCGGGTCCGACTTCACCCGGTGCCGGTCCAGTCGCAGCACCGTGGTCTTGTTGCGGCCCTCCAGCCGCACCCGCACCTCGGTGGTGCCGCGGTGGCTGCCCAGCACCTCGCCGAGCCGGGCCACCAGCGGCGGGGTGACCTTCCCGCTCGGGATGTTGATGACGATCGGCGCCTCGGCGTGCGCGTTCGACAGGTCGGGGACGGACAGCTCCATCCCCATCAGCCGCGGCACGTCCTCCCGCTTGTCCAGCTTGCCGCGCACGAAGACGACGGCGTCCTCGACGAGCTGCGAGGAGACCAGCTGGTAGCTGGCCGGGAAGAACATGCAGTCGATCGAGCCCGCGAGGTCCTCGACGGTCGCGATGGCCCAGGCGTTGCCCTGCTTGGTCATCTTCCGCTGGAGGCCCGAGATGATGCCACCGATGGTGATGATCGTCCCGTCCGGCCGCTCCGCGAGGTCCGCGACCGCGCAGTCCGCCTTGTCGGCGAGCACGTGCTCGATGCCGTGCAGCGGGTGCGAGGAGACGTACAGGCCGAGCATCTCCCGCTCCTGGGTGAGCAGGAAGGACTTCTCCCACTCCTCCTCGGAGAAGACGACGTCCAGGCCGAAGCTCGGCTCGTCCGCGGTGGCGTCGCCGCCGAAGAGGTCGAACTGTCCCTCGGCCTCCTTGCGCTTCACGCCGACGACGTTGTCGATCATCGGCTCGAACTGCGCGCTCAGGCCCTTGCGGGTGTGGCCGAGCGAGTCGAAGGCACCGGCCTTGATCAGCGATTCGACGGTCCGCTTGTTGCAGACCACCGACTCCACCTTGTCCAGGAAGTCGGGGAAGGACGAGAACTTCCCCTTCGCCTTCCGGGTCCGGATCATCGAATCGACCACCGGCCCGCCGACGTTGCGGATGGCGGTCAGGCCGAAGCGGACCAGGGTGTCACCGTGCGGGGTGAAGTCCGAGTCCGACTCGTTGACGTCCGGCGGCAGCACCTGGATGCCCATCTTGCGGCACTCGTTGAGGTAGACCGCGGACTTGTCCTTGTCGTCCTTGACGGAGGTGAGCAGGCCGGACATGTACTCGGCCGGGTAGTTGGCCTTGAGGTAGGCCGTCCAGTACGAGACCAGCCCGTAGCCGGCGGTGTGCGCCTTGTTGAACGCGTAGCCGGAGAAGGGGACGAGGACGTCCCACACGGCCTGGATGGCCGCGTCCGAGTAGCCGCGCTCGCGGCAGCCCTTCTGGAAGGGGACGAACTCCGCCTCCAGGATCTCCTTCTTCTTCTTGCCCATGGCCCGGCGCAGCAGGTCCGCCTGTCCGAGCGAGTAGCCGGCCAGGATCTGCGCGGCCTTCTGCACCTGCTCCTGGTAGACGATCAGGCCGTACGTCGGCCGGAGCACCTCCTCCAGGGGCTTCTCCAGCTCCGGGTGGATCGGGGTGATCTCCTGCTGGCCGTTCTTGCGCAGCGCGTAGTTGGTGTGGGAGTTGACGCCCATCGGGCCCGGACGGTACAGCGCCAGAACGGCGGAGATGTCCTCGAAGTTGTCGGGCTTCATCAGGCGCAGCAGCGAGCGCATCGGCCCGCCGTCGAGCTGGAAGACGCCGAGCGTGTCGCCGCGGGCGAGGAGTTCGTAGGTCGGCTTGTCGTCGAGCGGCAGCTTGAGCAGCTCGATCTTCTCGCCCTTGTTCTTCTCGATCGCCTTGACGGCGTCGTCCATGATCGTCAGGTTGCGCAGGCCGAGGAAGTCCATCTTGAGAAGGCCGAGGCCCTCACAGGTCGGATAGTCGAACTGCGTGATGGTGACGCCGTCGGTGTGCCGGGTCCAGACCGGGATGTGGTCGGTCAGCGGCTCGGCGGACATGATGACGCCGGCGGCGTGCACACCGGGCTGGCGGATCAGGCCCTCGATGCCGCGCGCGGTGTCGATGACCTTCCGGACGTCCGGGTCGGTCTCGTACAGCCCGCGGATCTCGCCGGCCTCGCTGTAGCGCGGGTGCGAGGAGTCGGTGATGCCGGAGAGCGGGATGCCCTTGCCCATGACGTCCGGCGGCATCGCCTTGGTGATCCGGTCACCCATCGCGTACGGGTAGCCGAGGACGCGCGAGGAGTCCTTGATGGCGGCCTTCGCCTTGATGGTGCCGTACGTGACGATCATGGCGACCTTGTCGGATCCCCACTTCTCCGTCACGTAGCGGATCACGTCACCGCGCCGGCGCTCGTCGAAGTCGATGTCGACATCGGGCATGGAGATGCGCTCGGGGTTGAGGAAGCGCTCGAAGATCAGGCCGTGCGGGATGGGGTCGAGGTCGGTGATGCCCATCGCGTACGCGACCAGCGAGCCGGCCGCCGAACCACGGCCGGGACCCACCGCGATGCCCTGGCTCTTGGCCCACATGATGAAGTCGGCGACCACGAGGAAGTACGCCGGGAACCCCATCTGGATGATGGTGTCCATCTCGTACTCGGCGAGCTTCTTGTGCTCCTCGTCGTACCCGTTCGGGAAGCGCCAGTCCATGCCCTTCCACACCTGGGACTTGAAGAAGTCCGCCTCGGACTCGAAGCCCTCCGGGATGGGGAAGCGGGGCATCAGGTTCTTGAACTTGAACATGCCCTCGGTGTCGACCCGGGAGGCGACGAGGAGCTGGCTGTTGCGGCAGCCCTCCTGCCAGGCGTCCGAGGAGTCGAGGGCGTACATCTCGGCGGCGGACTTGATGTAGTAGCCGGTGCCGTCGAAGCGGAAGCGGTCCGGGTCGGAGAGGTTCTTGCCGGTCTGGACGCAGAGGAGGAGGTCGTGCGCGCCGGCGTCGGCCTCGGTGGTGTAGTGCGAGTCGTTGGTGACGACCGGGGGGATGTTGAGCTTCCTGCTGATCTCCAGCAGCCCGTCGCGGACCCGCTTCTCGATGTCGAGGCCGTGGTCCATCAGCTCCAGGAAGTAGTTCTCCTTGCCGAAGATGTCCTGGTAGTCGGCGGCGGACTTCAGGGCCTCGTCGACCTGGCCGAGGCGCAGCCGGGTCTGCACCTCGCCGGAGGGGCAGCCGGTGGTGGCCATCAGGCCGCCGGACAGCTCCGCGATCAGCTCCTTGTCCATCCGGGGCCACTTCACCAGCCAGCCCTCGGCGTAGGAGCGCGAGGTCAGCTTGAAGAGGTTGTGCAGGCCCTCCTTGTTGCGGGCCCAGATGGTCTTGTGGGTGTACGCGCCGGACGCGGAGACGTCGTCCCGCTTCTGGTGCGGCTGGCCCCACAGGATGCGCTTGGTGTTGGAGCGGGACTCCGGGGCGACGTACGCCTCGATGCCGATGACGGGGGTGATGCCCGCGTCGGTCGCCTGCCGGTGGAACTCGGCGGCGCCGTACATGTTGCCGTGGTCGGTCATCGCCACGTGGGTCTGCCCGAGGCGCTCGACCTCCTTGAACATCTGCTTCAGCCGGGCGGCACCGTCCAGCATCGAGTACTCGGTGTGGACGTGCAGATGCGCGAACGGCTGATCGCTCAAGGCGGGGCCTCCGGAGGCTCTGGTGCTGGTCTGGTGGGCCGGCGAACGCGCAGGTCACAGGGGATGCCCTGGAAATGGATGTGGCCCGGAGCACCTCTCGGGGCCCGGACCACCACTCACGCGTTCACGCGTCTACTTTAGCCCCCTCGAACATCTTCACTGCCCGGCCGAAGGCGCGCGCAGGTCACCCGGCGAGTCGCGCCCCGGCGGCCTCACGGACCTCCGGCTCCTCCATCGGATCGTCCCGCAGACGGGCGAGGCGGTCCCGGACGTCGGGCCGGTCGGGGGCCCGCTCGACGCCCAGCAGACGGGCTCGCGCCTCGCAGTCCCACAGCGACTCGGTGTACGCCCCGGCCAGGCCGGCGGCTCCCATCGCCGCCAGCGCCTCCAGGTAGGCGGGGCGCTCGTACGAGTGCGGGGTCGCGAGCCAGAAGCGGCGCAGCAGGGAGACGGCACCGGCAGCCTCCGGCCCGAAGCGGGCGAGACCACGCGCGAGATCGTCCGGGCCGCACCAGGACCGGTCCACCCACCGCCGCTCCAGTTCGGCGATCAAGGTCGACACGTCACCCTCGCCACCGTGAGCGGCCAGCACCGCGTAGCCGATCTCGGCCAGCCACGCCTGCTCCGAAGCCGCCCACTCCCGGGCCGCCGGCACGGCCTGCTCGGCCAGCCGCTCGACGGCCTTGCCCAGCAGCGGCAGCGGTCGGGTTCCGTCGGAGGCGCCGAGGCCGGGAACCAGCAGGATCAGCTCGGGCTCGGGCGGGCGGAGCGAGAGGGCCACGAGAGCGGAGATCCTGGCTCCCTCGGGCGCCGCCGGATCGCGCAGCAGGGCCAGCAGGCTCGCACTGTCCCGCTCCGGGTACGGATCCGGCCGCCGCACCGGGCGGCACACGGGCGACTCGTCCTCCTCCGGAACGAAGTCCGGCAGCGCCGCCCGGGCGTCCGCCGAGCCGGCGAGCACCAGCAGTTCCAGCACGCTGGTGGCCCGGTTACGGGTGTCCTCGTCCTGGGCCGTCGCCATCTCGACCACGGGTCCGAGCGGGAGTTTCAGGTCCCGGATCAAGCGGGCGAGGTACAGGTGTCGGTCATCCACCTGCGAGTCCCAGCGCCAGTCCCAGCGGATACATCCGTAGACCAGGTCGGCGACCGAGGAGCGGTCCGCGGCGGCTACCAGTACGCCCTGCCCCCGGCCGCGCTGGAGGAGGCCGAGGAGGGTGGTCGGCGGCGCGTAGTGGTCGCTGTGCATGGGGTCCATCGTGCCGGAGCCCCCGGCGCGTGGGCGGCGGGGGCCGGCGGGTCAGGCGTCCTCGTCGGGCGGCGGGGCCGCGCGGAGGGCGGTGACGACGCCCAGGGCGACCGTGGAGATCGCGAGGGCGAGGAGGACGGCGAAGGCCGTCCCGATCAGGTATCGCACGAGGTCCTGCGCTCGGCGTCGAGGAGCAGGGTGAGGAGGTTGGGGAGGGTCGAGGCCGGAGCCGTGTTGAAGCGGACGAGGACGCGGCCGTCCATGGTCCGGTCGGTCTCGATCGAGGGGAAGATGAGGCCGAACTCGCGCCCCCGCTCCACGACTTCGTCCAGAAGGGCGCGGACGTGACCCTCGGCGTAGTAGCGGATCCGGGGGTCGGTCGGCAGCATCGGGTGACGGCCGGGGCGGTAGACCATCAGACGGCGTCCTTCCGCAGCTCGAACCAGACGGACTTGGCCCGCTCGTGCGGGTCGACGCCCCAGCAGTGGCTGAGGGCGGCAACCAGCTGGAGGCCCCGGCCGGACTCGGCGAGCAGGGACAGCGGCGGGCTGGAGGGCAGCACCGGGCTCTCGTCCGTGACGGAGACCCGGAGGGAGTCACCCTCGGAGATGATCTCGACCAGCGGCACAGGGGTGTCGGTGTGCCGCCACGCGTTGACGAGGAGCTCGCAGAGCGCGAGCTGCGCGTCGAAGATCGGAGAGGCGGACCAGCCGACGCGGGTCATGGTGTTGCGGAGGGTCTGCCGCGCGACGGCGATGGTGGGGGTGTTGATGAGACGCATGGGGGTTCTCCCGGGATGCGAAAGAAATGGCTTGACAGGAGCCAGAGCTGACGACCCATCGGATCGATGTGAGATCGACCATAGCGCGTATCGACCTAAGATTAGGTCGATACGTCAAAGTTCCCTCTCAAGGGGGACAGATGGCCCCATCGACTGGCGGCGCGGCACACTGGGCCCACATGATCTGAGAGGACTCCATGCCTGGTCGCCAGAACCCAACATTCCGTCAGCGCCGCCTCGGCGCCGAGCTGCGGAGGATGCGCGAGCAAGCCGGCCTCGGCGGCAACCAACTTGCCCACATGCTCGGAGTAAGCGCTCCCCAGGTCACGCAGATGGAGAACGGAAAGACCAGTGCCAGCGCTGACCGAATCCAGAGCATCGCCGAAGCCTGCAAGTGCGAGAACCTGCCACTCATCAAAGCCCTTTGCGGCCTCATCACTTCACGCAGAAAGTCCTGGTGGGATCAGTATCGCGATCACCTTCCTGACGCTCTGCTCAAAACCGCCGAACACGAAGACTTTGCTGCAGGCGTCATTCGGTCGTGGACGTCGGCCATCATCCCGGGCCCCTTGCAGACAGAGGACTACGCACGAGGAGTGTTCAGTCGGCGGATCCCCGCCCTCTCCGCTGATGAAATCAACCTGCGCACCGAGTTTCGCTTGGAGCGCAGGAGGAAAATTCTTCAACACCCGAGAAAGACCCATGAGGCCTATCTCCACGAGTCCAGCCTGGTCACACGCTTCGGGGGCACCGATGTGCTGCGGAAGCAGCTTCACTCCCTGATAGATGACTCCCTCAGAGAGGATGTGAGCATCCGCGTCGTTCCTTTCACCGCTCACACTTACCCAGGCCCGCTCGAGAACCTCGTCTACTCGTTCGGGGAGGTCCCCGAGCTTGACACGTTAGAGGTGGAGTTGTCGCGCGGCCCGATCTACCTCGATGACCCGACTGAGCTCGCGTCCTATCGCCAGGTCTTCGACCACATCGCGCAGGCCGCCCTCAGTGATGAGGACTCCCAGGAGCTAATCCGGCAGACGCTCAAGAACTTGAAAGGCTGAGATGTCTCAGAATCAATGGCAGAAGTCGTCCTTCAGTAGCTCCGGCGAGTTGTGCGTGGAAGTCCGTACAGCCAACGGGGCGGTCGAACTCCGTGAGTCCGACGAAGGCCACCTCATCCTCCGCACCACCCCCACCGCCTTCGCCGCCCTCCTCCAGGCCACCAAAGCCGGCGAATTCGACCACCAAGGCTGATAGTTCGCGCCCCCTACGCCCCCTCGCCCGCCCCGGGCGAGGGGGCGTCGCTCGTTCAGGTGACGGCACACCGAGGCCCCTCCCCCGGCTCCCTCCGAGCACATACAACTGACCTGCAGCTCGCCCGCATCGCGAAGGAATGACAGCCATGGCCCAGCTGGAGTCCGGCCTCTACACCATCCACAACGGCGACGCCAGGATCGGCCGAGCCCGTCACGAAGCCCTGGACCTTTCCCCCAAAGCCGTGTTCGCCCACACCGACGACCAGGACGCTGTCTGGGTCGTCGAGGCCTACCCCAACAATCACTACCGCCTCTACGCCAAGGGCGCCCCGACCGCCGTAGAAGACCTCAAGCCCGCCGGCCCGCTGGTCTCCCTCCTCCTCGACCAGGGCGACGCCCCGGAGTGGGAGCTGATCCCCGTCGACGGCGTCCCGGACACCTACCGGATCAAGTCCCCCCAGGGCTCCTCGTGGACCGTCCTCGAACCCGGCCGGCAGAGCAGGATCGAGGTCATCCCCGTCCTCGAAGGCTCCACCGCCTTCACCTTCGCCCGCATCGGCCGCTGACCCCGGCCTCCGCCCCCCTCCCTCTCCCCGGGCAGGGTCCGTCACGTCGCCCCCGGCCGGCTGCGCGCCCGGGTGAGCCATCGGTACGCGAGATGGACCGCGAGGCCCAGCAGGACCATGACCACCGACGCGACCAGCGCGACCACGTCGAGCGCGTTGCGGACCAGTGAGTCCCAGAAGCCGATACTCGAAGCGAGGGCGACGGTGTCGGTGTGCCGGGGGTCGTACACCACCGTCACGGTGTCACGGGCCTTGACGGTGCCGGTGACGTAGGCGAGTCGGGTCTCGACGGACGCCCCCTCGGACGTCGTGAACCGCACCCGGCACTCGGAGTTGCCCGCCGGGTTGTCCTGCGGCCCGCTCACCTCCACGCACTCGGTGACGACCGCCGGGACGTGAACGCCGCGACTGCGCAGGGCCGACGTCACCCCCATGTCGTGCGGTATCAGATAGACCAGGCTGAGGACGAACAGCAGGACCCCCAGGCCGATCATCGCGAGCGAACCGTTCCGTACGGTCCGGCCGTGGTCCGGCGCGTTCTCCATCGATCCCCCAGGTGTCAGCCCAGCTGCCCACGTGCGCTCACGCCAGCCGCACCCGCCGACACCGGCGGTGCCCCGCAGACACGAGCCTGAAGACAGGCCCTACGCCCGGACCCGGCGGCGCACCAGCTCCTTGATCTCCTCCGGGAACGCCTCCACCGCCAACAGGCTTGGCAGCAGCTCCGGTTCGGTCGTCACCGCGCGGAACGACCGGGCCACCGTGACGTCGTGGTCCGGGCGGTGCACCACCTCCACCGCGTCCCCGGCGTGCAGCTCGCCCGGTACGACCACCCGCAGGTAGGCGCCCGGCAGGGCCGCCTCGGTGAAGCGCCGGATCCAGCCCTCCCTCGCCAGCCAGCCCTGGAAGGTGCCGCAGGGGATGCGCGCGCAGGACACCTCCAGGACGACGTCCGGGCCGATCCGCCAGCGCTCCCCGATCAGCGCGCCGTTCACGTCCAGGCCGGTGGTGGTCAGGTTCTCGCCGAAGGAGCCGTCGGCCAGTTCCCGGCCCAGCTCGGTCTGCCAGCCGTCCAGGTCCTCCCGGGCGTAGGCGTAGACCGCCTGGTCGTCGCCGCCGTGGTGCTTCAGGTCGTACACCCGGTCCCCGGCCAGGGCGACCGCGCCCGTCCCCCGGGGGCCCGGCGCGGCCACCGCGACCGGGCCGTCCACCGGGCGCTTGTCGATGCCGGTGAGCCCGAGGTCCTTCTTCCACGGGTTCGGCCGGGGCCTGCCGACGTTGACGGAGAGCAGTCGCGCCTGTGCGTCCATGCGTCGACCGTACGCCGAACGGGCGCACCTGTACGGCCATCGGGGATCTCTCCGCCCCGGCCCCCGCCCGGTCCGACGGCCGCGGCGGTGTGTCGAGTGGCGGACCACCGTGCGCGAGGAGATGGTGACCGGCAGAGACCCCTCACCAGAAAGGGCGAGCATGCCCGAGGTCACCACCCCGTACGCGACCGGCACCCCGTGCTGGGTCGATCTGATGGCCAAGGACCAGCAGGCCGCACTGGACTTCTACCGCGACCTCCTCGGCTGGCAGGGCCAGGTCGGCGCCAAGGAGTTCGGCGGCTACGCCGTCTGCGAGCTCAACGGAAAGGCCGTGGCCGGCATCGGCTCGACGGCGGCCCCCGAAGGGATGCCGGAGCCGCCGACCGTCTGGACCGGTTACCTGGCCTCCACCGACGCCCAGGCCACCCAGGACGCGATCGTCGCCGCCGGCGGCACCCTGCTCGTCCCGGTCGTGGACGTCGGTTCCCTGGGCCGGATGCTGATCGCCGCCGACCCGCAGGGCGCGGTGTTCGGCGTCTGGCAGCCGGGCGACTTCTTCGGCGTCCAGGTTGTCAACGAGGCCGGCGCGCTGACCTGGAACGAGCTCCACACCAGTGACATCCCGGCCGCCACCGCCTTCTACGGCGAGGCCTTCGGCATCGAGATCGAGCCGATGGACGGCGCGGACTCGTACTGGGAGCTGCGGGTCGGCGGCCGCGCGGTGGGCGGCGCCACCCTGCTCGCCAACGACCCGCCCGGCACCCCGGCGCACTGGCTGAGCTACTTCTCGGTCGACGACGTCGACTTCACCGTGGATGCCCTGGTCAGGGCGGGGGGCACCGTCCTCGCCCCGCCCTTCGACATGGTGGCCGGCCGGATGACCGTGGTCGCCGACCCGCAGGGCGCCCCCTTCGCCATGATCAAGCCCCAGCCGATGTAGGCCGGCTTCCTCCGCCCGCCCGGAGCCCCGCCCAGTGGGCTCCGGACGGGCGGAACGATTCCGAGCTACCGTCAATTCTTCTACACTCCATCACTCTTGAGGTGGACCGTTCACCCTGCTTGACTGGCCGCCGTGACCGACACCGCCCTCACCCCCGACGCCCTCGGCGCCCGCGTCAGCCGCCACCCGGTCGCCAACCGCACCCGGTGGATCAACGCCGCCTGGGCCCTGCCGATCGGCGGGCTCCTCTCCTGGCTGGGCCTGTGGATCCTCCTCAGCAGCGGCGAGTCCGGCGGCCGGGCGCTGGGCGTGCTCATCGGCCTCGGCCTCAGTGGACTCTGGATCGGCACCACCCAGGCCGTACGGGCCCTGCGCGGCGGCACGGGGGAGTACTTCGAAGTCCGCGAGAACGGCCTGATCCACGGCAATGCCCGGGGAATCAAGGGAAGTTGGGCCTGGTCGCAGATCACCACGATCACCACCCGCCCCGGCGGCGGCGCGGTGGGGGCCCTCGCCCACCGGTTCGGCGGCGACTACCGTTGCGTCCTCGGTACGGCCGGCGGCGGCCGCGTCCGCGTGGACGGTCTGGCGGCCGGCGCCTCCACCCTCGGCAACGCGGTGATCGACCACTGCCGGCACGCCCGCATGGTCGACCCCGACGGGTGGACCCGCCGGGCCGGCGGCTGGCTGTTCCTGGGCTTCGTGGCCTGCGTCGGCGGCATCGTCGCCATGGTCCGCTACATCACCGGCCACCCGGACTACGAGAAGGTCACCGTGGAGGCCTCCGGCATGGTCGACCACGAGTTCGTCCGAGGCCTCGACGACGGCACGATCGAGGCGCTCGCCGCCGGTGTGGCGGCCTGCGGCCTCGGCGCCGTCATCCTGCTCGCCCTCTTCGTCCACGGCCGCCTGCACCGCCGCCGCTGACGGACCCGGGCCGTGGCCGCGTGGGAGGTCGGCCGGGCCGACTTCCCACGCGGGGCCCGGCACCGCGCCACCCGGCCCCGGGCCGTCAGCCGTCCAGCTCCGCGAGGAAGTCCAGCGACGCCGCCCAGGCCCGCTCGGCCGCCTCCTCGTCGTAGTCCGGCAGCTCCGGGTCGGTGAACAGGTGCCCGGCGCCCCGGTAGCGGTGCACCTCCACCTCGGCCCCGGCCCGCCGCATCCGCAGGTACCAGGCGTTCAGCCAGTCCTCCGGCTCGAACGGGTCCGGCTCCGCGATGTGCAGCTGCACCGGGATCTCGGTGGCCGCGTCCTCCCGCAGGTCCGAGGTGCCGTGCAGGAGCAGCAGCCCGCGGGCCTTCTCGTCGGCCAGTGCGAGGTTCTGCGCCACCGCGCCGCCGAGCGAGAAGCCGGCGTACACCAGCCCGCCCTCGGACACCGGCGCGGCCGCGGTCACCGCCCGCCGCAGCAGCTCGTCACGGCCGCCGAGCTCCTCCTGGAACTCCTGCGCCTCCTCGACGGACTCGAAGGTCCGCCCGTCGAACAGGTCCGGCGTGTGCACGGTGTGCCCGGCGGCGCGCAGCCGCTCGGCGGCGGCGCGCACGGCGGGGCGCAGCCCGTAGGCGGAGTGGAAGAGGACGATCTGGGCCACGGTTCGGGTCCTTCACCAGCGGGGTCAGCTACCCACCCATGATCCCGCATGCCCCGCCGGTGCCCCACCGCACGCCTACGACACCACGTCCTTGCGCGCGAACCCCCGGAACGCCAGCGCCAGCAGCACCGCCGCGTACGAGAGCGACAGCGAGACGCCCTGCACCATGCCGCCCCATTCCAGCTGCGGCTGCAGGGCGTCCGCCCAGGAGTACTGCCAGTGCGCCGGCAGCCACTCCCGCAGGTCGCCCAGCGCGGTGACGGCGTCCAGCACCCCGGTGATGATCGAGGCGAACACCGCGCCGCCGACGGCGCCCAGGGGCGCGTCCGTCGCGGTGGAGAGCCAGAAGGCGAGCGCCGCGATCACGGTCTCGCTCAGGAGGACGAAGGCCACCGCGATGGCGATCCGGGGCAGCGCCTGCCCGGCCGGCAGGCTGACCCCGGCGGGCAGTTCGAGGTCCCCCCAGCCGTACGCGGCCGTGCCGACGACCAGCCCGATCGCGGGCAGCATCACCACCGCCACCGCCGAGAACGCCAGGCCGACGGCGAACTTGCGGGCCAGCAGCCGGGCCCGGGGCACCGGCGCGGCCAGCAGGTAGCGCAGCGAGGACCAGCTGGCCTCGGAGGCGACGGTGTCCCCGCAGAACAGCGCGACGGGGATGACCAGCATGAAGCCGGTGCCGACGAACAGCATGGTGACCGCGAAGTTGGCCCCCGAGGCGGTGGCCAGCTCGATGAAACTGGTCCGGCCCGGACGGCCCGGGGTGCCGCCGATCTGGAATGCGGCCAGGAGGACGAACGGCATGGCGGCCAGTACCCCGCCGATCACCATCGTGCGGCGCCGGCGCAGCTGCCGCATCGCCTCCACCCGCAGCGGCAGCGTCCGGCTCGCCCGGTACCCCTCGGCGTGGTCCCTCGACCCGACGTGGCCCTCCGGCTCCGTGTGGTCCTTCGTCACGGCACTCACGCTCCACCTCCGATCAACGACAGGAACGCGTCCTCCAGGCGGCGCTGCGGCCCGGCGCTCTCCACCGGTACCTCCAGCCGCACCAGTTCGGCCAGCAGAGCGCTGGCCGCCAGTCCGTCCAGGCGCACCAGGAGGCCGCCGTCGACGGCCTCCACCGAGCCGACCCCGGCGAGCGCGGCGACCTTCTCGACCACCGGCACCGGGTCGTACGGGCCGGCGATGCCGATCATCAGCAGCTCGCCGGCGCCCACGATGTCCCCGACCGGGCCGGCCGTGACCAGCTGCCCGCGGTCCATCACCACCAGGTCCGTACAGCTCTGCTCGACCTCGGACAGCAGGTGGCTCGACACGATCACGGTCCGCCCGCCGGCCGCGTACCGGATCATCACCTCGCGCATCTCACGGATCTGCGGCGGGTCCAGCCCGTTGGTCGGCTCGTCCAGGATCAGCAGGTCCGGCATCCCGAGCATCGCCTGCGCGATCGCCAGCCGCTGCCGCATGCCCTGCGAGTACGTCCGCACCGCGCGGTCCAGCGCCTCGCCGAGCCCGGCGATGGCCAGCGCCTCGTCGAAGCGGGCGTCGGCCTCCGGCCGTCCGGTCGCCTGCCAGTACAGCCGCAGGTTGGCCCGCCCGGTGAGGTGCGGCAGGAAGCCCGCGCCCTCCACGAACGCCCCGACCCGCGAGAGCACGGGCGCGCCGGGCCGCACCAGGTGACCGAAGATCCGGATCTCCCCGGCGTCCGGCCGGATGAGTCCCATCAGCATCCGCAAGGTGGTGGTCTTGCCGGCACCGTTCGGCCCGAGCAGGCCGAGCACCTGTCCCTGCTCCACCCGGAAGCCCAGCTCCCGTACGGCGTAGCGGTCCTGGGCGCCCTTGTAGCGCTTGCTCAGCCCGCTGATCCGCAGCGGCACCGCGGCCAGCTCCGGGTCGAAGGCGGGCCCGGCGGCCCGGCGGCGGCGCAGCCGCGGCGCCAGCACCAGGGCCGCGGCCACCAGGGCGGCGATCACCGGCAGCAGCCAGGTGCGCGAGGGCAGCGGAGCCGCCTCGGTGACCAGCTCGGCGACGGTCGGCGCGGTGAGCGCCCCGGCCGGTGCCACCCGGTAGGTGGCCGGCTCGACCGGCGAGGCGTAGGCGAGGTCGGTGGCGGCCAGCACCAGTCGCACCCGGTGCCCGGCGGGGAAGGTGTGGTCCACGGTCGGCAGCGCGACCGTGACGGTCTGCCCGGCGTCCGCGCCGGTGACCCGCAGCGGGGCGGCGAGTTGCTGCGGCAGCACCGCCTTGCCGTCCGGCCCGACGTCGTACAGCTTCGCGAACAGGACCGCGTCCGGCCGGTCCGCCGTCACCCGCACCGGCACGGTGGGCTGCCCGGTCAGGTGCAGCGGCGAGTCCAGCGGCGCCGAGTCGAAGGCGGCGTTCTGCCCGGGGAAGTCCAGTGAGAGCCCGGCGCCCAACGAGGCCGCCTGGCTGAGCGCGCCGACGCCCGGCAGGGTCGAGATCCCGGGCGGCGCGCCGCCGGGAGGGTTGGCGAGGGTCTGCTCGCCGCCCGTCAGCTCGACGGTGCGCGAGCCGGTTCCGCCCAGCCCCGGGTACCGGTCGGCGGTGGCTCCGCGCAGCACGGCCTGGAAGCCGGTCGAGTCGACCCCGCCGGTGCGGGTCACCCGGAAGGCGGCGCCGGTGTCGTTGCCGTCCCCCTTCAGGTAGTGGTCGAACCAGGCCGTCACCCGGTCGTCGACCCGCGCGCTGGTGTCCGTCCCGCCGTCGTGGCCGCCGGCGAACCAGTCCACCGCGACCGGCGCGCCGTTGGCGGCCACCGCCTTGGCGATGCGGTCGCCCTGGTCCAGCGGGAACAGCGAGTCCTGCTGCCCCTGCACCACCAGCGTGGGCGCCTTGAGCTGCGCCGCCACCGAGGACGGGCTGGAGCGCTCCAGCAGCGCGACGGCCTCCGGATCGGCGTGCCCGGCGGTGGCGACCCGGTCGTACATCTGGCAGAGCGAGTCCAGGAACCGCCCGCAGCCGACCGGCCCGTCCGCCGTCGGCTCCGGCCCGCCGCCCTCCCGCGGCACCTCCCCGGAGGGCCCGAGGTCCCCGGCCGAGCCGGTGGTGAAGAAGATCCCGGCCCACAGCTTCTTGAACACGCCGTCCGCCGCGCCCGAGCCCTGGACGCCCTGCGGGAACAGCGCGTCGGCCAGGTTCCACCAGGTGATCCGGGTGGCGACGGCGTCGATCCGGTGGTCGTAGGCGGAGGCCAGCAGCGAGACCGCGCCGCCGTACGAGGCGCCGGTGATGCCGACCTTCGGGTCGCCGGCGGCGTCCAGCTGCACCTCGGGCCGCTGGGCCAGCCAGTCCACCAGGTGCTTGACGTCCTCGACCTCGCGGTCCGGCGCGTTCAGCCCGATCCTGCCGCCCGAGTGGCCGAAGCCGCGCGCCGACCAGGTCAGTACCGCGTACCCCTGCCGGGCCAGCTGCTCGGCGCGCTCGCGCTCGCCCTCCTTGGAACCGCCGAAGCCGTGCGCCAGGAGCACCGCCGGGCGCGGACCGCCGCCGGTGGTGAAGAAGGAGGTGTCCAGCTGGACCTGCTGGGTGCTGCCGGGCGTCTCCGGCATGCTGAGGAAACGGTCCTCCTGGTGGACCGCCCGCTCACCGCCGGACGCCACCGTCGCGGTGCCGGCCGCGGCCACCGCCACCAGGGCCACCGCCCCGGCCAGCAGCCTGCGTCCAACCGTTGTTCCCCGGGCGCGCCAGCGACGCCATGCCCCACCGAACTCCATGGGCGCTGATCGTATCCGCCGTCCGGGTAGGTGTCCGATAAAGCCGCCACACCCTTTCGCCCGGTTCGCCCCACCGTGCCCGAGTATCGTACGGCGCATGCCCTGGCCGCTGATCTCGCTGCTCGCCACCGTCGCCGCCACCCTGGCGATCGGCTGGATCGTCGACCAGGCCCTCCAGCGGATCGCCGCCCGCAACCCCTCGGCACCGGTCTGGCCGCTGCTGCGCCGCTGCCGGATCCCGCTCCAGCTCTCCGTCGTGTCGGCCCTGCTGCTCGCGGCCAGACCGCTCCAGCGGATCTTCCACCTGAAGGGCGACGCCGGCGCCCAGCACCTGCTCCTGCTGTTCCTGCTCGCCTCGCTGGGCTGGCTCACCGTCCGCGTGGTGGCCGCCCTCCTGGAGGCGCTGCTCAGCCGCTACGAGACCCGCGTCGACGACCCGGCCCGGGTCCAGCGGGTGCGCACCCAGATCGGCATGCTCCGCCGGGTGGCCGGCGCGCTGATCGTCGTGGTCACGGTGGCCGTGATGCTGCTGACCTTCTCCGCCATGCGCACCGTCGGCGCCAGCCTGCTCGCCTCGGCGGGCGTCATCGGCATCGTGGCAGGCATCGCCGCCCAGAGCACCCTGGGCAACTTCTTCGCCGGCCTCCAGATCGCCTTCAGCGACACCGTCCGGATCGGCGACACCGTGGTGGTGGACGGCCAGCAGGGCACCGTCGAGGAAATCACCCTCACCTACCTGGTGGTCCGGCTCTGGGACTACCGCCGGCTGGTCGTCCCGGTCTCGTACTTCGTCAACAAGCCCTTCGAGAACTGGACCCGCCGCGACCCCGGCCTGCTCGCCGCCGTGCTGCTCCACCTCGACCACACCACCCCGATGGAAGAGCTGCGCGCCGTCCTGCGCGCCCGCCTGGACCGGCACCCGCTGTGGGACGGCGACGAGTGGGCCCTGCACGTCACCGACACCACGCCCAGCACCATCGTCGTCCGCGCCACCATGACGGCCCGCACCCCGGACGACGCCGCCCGGCTCCGCTTCGACATCCGCGAACAGCTCATCGCCCACCTGCGCGACGAGCACCCCCACGCCCTCCCCCGCCTGCGCACCACCGAAGGCTGAGCCGCGCCCGCGACCGCGCCGGAAGCAGCCACCCCCGCCCCGCCCCGAAAGCAAGAGTTCCCCGCACCCCGGCCGGGGCACGGGGAACCGCGCGAAGCGAAGGGCGACCAGCGGGAACCCGCCCCCGGAGGTGCGGCGGCGTTCGCCCGGAACGCCTACAGCTACAGCATCCGCGTCATCGTCCGGTGCGGAATGCCCGCGGAGTCGTACACGGGCCCCTCGGCCACGTACCCCAGCCGCTCGTAGAACCCGAGCGCCCGCACCTGCGCGTGCAGCTCGACCTCCACGGCGCCGCGCTCGGCCCCCGCGGCCTCGACCGCCCGTACGAGCACCGCCCCGAGGCCCGTCCCCCGGGCCGCCGCGACGACCGCGAGCCGCCCGAGCAGCACGCGCCCCTCGACACCGCCGGTGAGCTCGCGCGCCTGCTCCCCGAAGATCAGCCGCGCCGTCCCCAGCGCGGCCCCGTCGACCCCGAGGGCCAGCAGGTGCACCGAGGTCGCGTCGTACTCGTCGTACTCCAGCTCCTCCGGCACGTTCTGCTCGACGACGAAGACCTCGCGCCGGACGGCCCGCACGAGCTCCAGGTCCGCCTCCCCCTCGGCGATCCGGACGGTGGCAGCTGCCACCTCAGCTCTCCGCCGCGATGATGTCCAGCGACTTCCTGAGGTCCTCCGGGTACTCGCTGGAGAACTCGACCCACTGCCCGTCCGCCGGGTGCTCGAAGCCGAGCGACACCGCGTGCAGCCACTGCCGGGTCAGGCCCAGCCGCTTGGCCAGCGTCGGGTCGGCGCCGTACGTCAGGTCGCCCACGCAGGGGTGCCGCAGCGCGGACATGTGGACGCGGATCTGGTGGGTGCGCCCGGTCTCCAGCTTGATCGCCAGCAGCGACGCGGCCCGGTACGCCTCGATCAGGTCGTAGTGGGTGACGGACGGCTTGCCGTCCCGGGTGACGGCCCACTTCCAGTCCGAGCTGGGGTGCCGGCCGATCGGCGCGTCCACCGTCCCGCTCATCGGGTCCGGGTGGCCCTGCACCAGGGTGTGGTAGCGCTTCTCGGTGATCCGGTCGTGGAACTGCCGCTTGAGGTCGGTGTAGGCGCGCTCGGACTTGGCGACCACCATCAGCCCGGAGGTGCCGACGTCCAGCCGGTGCACGATGCCCTGGCGCTCGGCGGCGCCCGAGGTGGAGATCCGGTACCCGGCCGCGGCCAGCCCGCCGATCACGGTGGGGCCGGTCCAGCCCGGGCTGGGGTGCGCGGCGACGCCGACCGGCTTGTCGACCAGCACGATGTCCTCGTCGTCGTGGACGATGCGCATGCCCTCGACCGCCTCGGCGACGATCCGCACGGGCGCGGCCGGGGCCGGGATCTCGACCTCCAGCCAGGAGCCGGCGGTCACCCGGTCCGACTTGCCGGCCGCGGCGCCGTCGAGCGTCACCTTGCCGTCGGCGGCCAGCTCGGCGGCCTTGGTCCGGGAGAAGCCGAACATCCGGGCCAGGGCGGCGTCGAGGCGCTCGCCCTCCAGGCCGTCGGGAACGGGGAGGCTGCGGATCTGCGCTGCGGTACTCACCCGTACGAGTATGCCGGAAACGCGGCCCTCCCCCGCCCGCCGGTGGCCGGGGCTACTTCTCGGCCTGCTCCGTCTTCTCCGCCTTGTCGGCCTGCTGGTGGAGCGTCCCGTCCGGGTTGCTGCCCCGGAAGGAGAGCAGCACCACCAGGATTCCGCCGCAGACGATCGCCGAGTCCGCGAGGTTGAAGACCGCGAAGTGCTGGACGGAGATGAAGTCCACCACATGCCCGCGGAAGACGCCGGGCGCGCGGAACAGCCGGTCGGTGAGGTTGCCGAGCGCCCCGCCGAGCAGCAGCCCGAGCGCGATCGCCCAGGGCAGGCTGTACAGGCGGCGCGCGATCCGCCAGATCACCACGATGACGGCGGAGGCGATCATCGTGAAGACGACGGTCAGCGCCTGCCCCATCCCGAAGGCCGCGCCCGAGTTACGGATCACCTGGAAGGTGACCACGTCCCCGATCACCTTGATCGCCGCGTGGTTCTCCAGCCGGGCGACCACCAGCAGCTTGCTGCCCAGGTCGATCAGGAAGGCGAGCACCGCCACGACCAGCAGCACCCCGACCCGGCGCCGGCCCTTGGGGTTCTCGGTCCCCGCGTCGTCCACGGACGCCCCGGTCGGCTCCGCCACGGGCACCTCCACGGCATCGGCGGGGGACGGGACGGCGTCGTCCCGGGTCTGGGGGGAACCTTGCGTGCTGATGATCCGCTCCGCTGCCGATGGAGCTCCCCCGGTCCGCAGGAGGGGGAGGGTGGTGGGCCGGTGACAGCCTGCCCGCGTTCACGAACGCGTCAGGCGACGTTACTCGGGCGACGTTACGGGGTCGAGCGTACGGCAAGCCCGACCCCGCGCGTCGCTCCGGTCGCCCGGTTCAGCGGCGTTCCTGCTTGGCCTTGCACTGCACGCAGAGCGTCGCCCTGGGGAAGGCCTGCATCCGGGCCTTGCCGATGGCCTGCCCGCAGGACTCGCAGGTGCCGAAGCCGACGCCCTCCAGCCGATCCAGCGCGCGCTCGGTCTGGGCCAGGCTGTCCCGCGCGTTGTTGGCCAGCGCCAGCTCGCTCTCCCGCGAGATGTTCTTCGTACCGGCGTCCACCTGGTCGTCGCCGGCTCCGTCGTTGGAGTCGCGCATCAGGCCGGAGATGGCCGCCTCGGCGGCGCCGATCTCGGTCCGGAGCCGGTCCAGGTCGCTGATCAGCTCGTCGTGCAGCTCGTGGACCTCCTCGGCGGTCCACGGGTCCTCGCCGGGCCGGACCGGCAGCGTGGCCGGGTCCACCGACTCGGCGCCGCGCGGCGCGGTGACGGTGTCGGTGCTGCTCTTCGGTGCGGTAGTGGTCACGGGCCCCTCCCCTGGGTCGACCGCCACGGCCTTGCGTGCCCGCTTGGTGGCGGTGCCCGCGCCGGTTCCCTTCTCAGCCATGGCTTTCGACCCCATCTACGAACGAATCGAGCCGCCGGTTCCCGGCGGCTTCCAGTGCCGGAACGATAATCCCGATCAAAACCGGTCACAACATGACATACCGACGCCTCATAACGTTCCCACCCAGGCAGCCGTCCCAACCGTCACGCCCCGTGCGCTCAGAGATTTGTGCCCAGATCGACTCCGGCTAACCTCCCTCGGCGAACGCCCCCGGAACGCTCCCGGAGCGCCCCCGGAGTGCTCCGGACCGCCCACCGGGAAACGGTTTGGACAAACCGCCGCGCCCGGCCGATACACTGGCGGGGCAAGGCGCAGATGGGACGAGTACCGACGTACGCAGCCACCAGCGACCCGGGGACGGTGCGAGCCCGGGGGTGTGCACGACGGGAAGATCACCCCGGAGCCGCCGGAAGAACGGCCGCCGCGATGCCGCGGTGGCCCACTAGACCCGGCAGCAAGCCCAAACAAGAGGGCCGCGAACGCAGCACCGCGGCCAAGGAGGGTGGTACCGCGGGACGGCCGGGCCGTCTCGTCCCTCCGGAGGATCCAGTCCCGCATCCACCGGAGGTAGACGCCGCGATGGCCAGCTCCTACAACCCCGTCCCCGCGCAGGTGGATCTGCCTGCCCTGGAGCACCAGATCCTGTCCTTCTGGCAGGACAACAAGATCTTCCAGCGCAGCCTGGAGCAGTCCGAGGGCCGCCCCGAGTGGGTGTTCTACGAGGGCCCGCCCACCGCCAACGGCATGCCCGGCGCCCACCACATCGAGGCCCGCGTCTTCAAGGACGTCTTCCCGCGCTTCCGGACCATGAAGGGCTACCACGTCGCCCGCAAGGCCGGCTGGGACTGCCACGGCCTGCCGGTCGAGCTCGCCGTCGAGAAGGAGCTGGGCTTCTCCGGCAAGCAGGACATCGAGGCGTACGGCATCGCCGAGTTCAACGCCAAGTGCCGCGACTCGGTGACCCGCCACACCGACGCCTTCGCCGAGCTGACCACCCGCATGGGCTACTGGGTCGACCTCGACGAGGCCTACCGGACGATGGACCCGTCGTACGTCCAGTCCGTCTGGTGGTCGCTCCAGCAGATCTTCGACAAGGGCCTGCTGGTCCAGGACCACCGGGTCGCCCCCTGGTGCCCGCGCTGCGGCACCGGCCTGTCGGACCACGAGCTGGCCCAGGGCTACGAGACCGTGGTCGACCCCTCGGTCTTCGTCCGCTTCCCGCTCACCAGCGGCCCGCTGGCCGGTCGGGCCGCCCTGCTGGTGTGGACCACCACCCCGTGGACCCTGGTCTCCAACACCGCCGCCGCCGTCCACCCGGAGGTCACCTACGTGGTGGCCACCGACGGCGAGGAGCAGTTGGTCGTCGCCGAGCCGCTGGTCGCCAAGGCGCTCGGCGAGGGCTGGGAGACCACCGGCGAGTCCTTCACCGGCGCCGAGATGGAGCGCTGGGCCTACCGCCGCCCCTTCGACCTGGTCGAGATCGAGAACGCCCACTACGTCCTCAACGCCGACTACGTCACCACCGAGGACGGCACCGGCATCGTCCACCAGTCCCCCGCCTTCGGCGCGGACGACCTCGCGACCTGCCGCAAGTACGGCCTGCCGGTGGTCAACCCGGTGCTCGGCGACGGCACCTTCGCCCCCGAGGTCCCGCTGGTCGGCGGCCAGTTCTTCAAGAAGGCCGACGAGGCCCTGGTCGCGGACCTCAAGGAGCGCGGCCTGCTCTTCCGTCACCTGCCGTACGAGCACAGCTACCCGCACTGCTGGCGCTGCCACACCGCGCTGCTCTACTACGCGCAGCCGTCCTGGTACATCCGGACCACCGCCGTCAAGGACGCGATGATCCGCGAGAACGAGGCCACCAACTGGTTCCCGGACACGGTCAAGCACGGCCGTTTCGGCGACTGGCTGAACAACAACATCGACTGGGCACTCAGCCGCAACCGCTACTGGGGCACCCCGCTGCCGATCTGGCGCTGCGAGGAGGGCCACCTCACCTGCGTCGGCTCGCTGGCCGAGCTGTCCGAGCTCACCGGCACCGACCAGAGCGGCCTCGACCCGCACCGCCCGTACATCGACGCGGTGACCTTCGCCTGCCGCGACTGCGGCGGCACCGCCACCCGCGTGCCCGAGGTCATCGACGCCTGGTACGACTCGGGCTCGATGCCCTTCGCCCAGTACGGCTACCCGTACCAGAACAAGGAGCTGTTCGAGAAGCGCTACCCGGCGCAGTTCATCTCCGAGGCGATCGACCAGACCCGCGGCTGGTTCTACACGCTGATGGCGGTCGGCACCCTGGTGTTCGACAGGAACAGCTACGAGAACGTCGTCTGCCTGGGCCACATCCTGGCCGAGGACGGCCGCAAGATGTCCAAGCACCTGGGCAACATCCTCCAGCCGATCCCGCTGATGGACCAGCACGGCGCCGACGCCGTCCGCTGGTTCATGGCGGCCGGCGGCTCGCCCTGGTCGGCCCGCCGGGTCGGCCACGGCACCATCCAGGAGGTGGTCCGCAAGACCCTCCTCACCTACTGGAACACCGTCGCCTTCCAGGCCCTGTACGCCCGCACCTCGAACTGGGCGCCCTCGGCGAGCGACCCGGCCCCGGCCGACCGCCCGCAGCTGGACCGCTGGGTGCTCTCCGAGCTGAACACCCTGGTCCGCGAGGTCGACGCGGCCTACGAGGCGTACGACACCCAGCGCGCCGGCAAGCTGCTGTCGGGCTTCGTCGACGACCTGTCCAACTGGTACGTCCGCCGCGGCCGCCGCCGCTTCTGGCAGGGCGACGCCGCCGCGCTCGCCACGCTGCACGAGGCGCTGGAGACGGTCACCCGCCTGATGGCCCCGCTCACCCCGTTCATCACCGAGCGGGTCTGGCAGGACCTGGTCGTCCCGGTCGCCCCGGAGGCCCCGGCCTCGGTGCACCTGGCCACCTGGCCGGAGGCCGACGAGTCGCTGATCGACACCGAGCTCTCCCGGCACATGGCGCTGGTCCGCCGCCTGGTCGAGCTGGGCCGGGCCACCCGCGCCGAGTCCGGCGTGAAGACCCGTCAGCCGCTCTCGCGCGCGCTGGTCGCCGCCCAGGGCTGGGAGGAGCTGCCGGCCGACCTGCGCGCGCAGATCGCCGAGGAGCTCAACGTCTCCACCCTGGAGTCGCTGGCGGAGGTCGGCGGTTCGCTGGTCGACACCAGCGCCAAGGCCAACTTCCGCGCGCTGGGCAAGCGTTTCGGCAAGGGCGTCCAGGACGTCGCCAAGGCGGTCGCCGCCACCGACGCCGCCCGCCTGGCCGCCGAACTGCGCGCCTCGGGCACCACCTCCGTCGAACTGAACGGTGAACCGATCACCCTCTCCCCCGACGAGGTGATCATCACCGAGACCCCGCGCGAGGGCTGGGCCGTCGCCAACGAGTCCGGCGCCACCGTCGCCCTCGACCTGGCCATCACCCCGGAGCTCAAGCGGCTCGGCATCGCCCGCGACGCCATCCGCCAGATCCAGGAGGCCCGCAAGAACTCCGGCCTGGACGTCGCCGACCGCATCGTCCTGCGCTGGCGCGCCACCTCGGAGGAGACCGCCGAAGCCATCGCCGAACACGGCCCCCTCGTCGCCGAGGAGGTCCTCGCCACCGACTTCGCCGCCGGTGCCGCCGACTGGGACTCCGAGACCTTCGCGGACGACTCCCTCGGCCTCGCCTTCCAACTCCGCAAGGCCTGACCCGCACCACCCCCGAACCGCCGCCCGGCTCCCCGCCGGGCGGCGGTTCCGCATTCCCCCCGCCCCACCCCCATCTCCAGCGCCCACCCACCTGCCTCCCTCCCCTCTCCCTCCTCCTCCCCACCGAGAGGAGCACCCCCGAGAGCGCCCCCTCCTCCCCAGCGAGAGGAGCACCCCCCGAGAACGCCCCCTCCCCCCCAGCGAGAGGGACGCGCTGCGGAAGGGGGCGGCGCAGGGGGTGGGTGCGGAGAGGGGCGTGACGGGTGATTTTCAGACTGCCAACGGTCTCAACGCCCCACCCCTCGGAGCGGGCAGTCTGAAAATCATCCAGCCCCCGGAGCACCCACCCCCGGAGCCGCCCCCGGCCCCCACCCTCCCGAAAGCCCCCGCCCTCCCGAAAGCCACCCACCCCACCACAAACAAGGGCGCCCCCTCCCCGACCCGGAGGTCGAGAAGGGGGCGCCCTCAAAAGGCTCTGCTACAACCTCAGTTGTCGCCGTCCTCGTCGATCAGGAAGCCCCGCATCGGCGCCGGAGCCTGCTGCATCGGCTGCGGCGGCTGCGGTCGGACGGCCGCCATCGGCTGGGTCATCCCGGCCGGCTGCATCTGCGGCGCACCGCTGTTGCCACCGGTCGACTGCCCGCCGAAGCTCGGCGCCGAGGAGTTGCCGCCGAAGGCGCTGTTCCCGCCGAAGGACGGCGAGTTGCCTCCGAAGGACGGCTGGTTGCCGCCGAAGCTCGGCGCGCCGCTGCTCATCGCACCGGCACCGGCCGGGGCCATCGACGAGGCCGCCGGCGGCAGCGACGCGGTGGCGGGGATCCGCGGCGGGGCGAGCGAGTCGTCGGCCTGCGACTCCAGCTGGCGCAGCTGGGTCTCCAGGTACGACTTCAGTCGCGTGCGGTACTCACGCTCGAACGCCCGCAGGTCTTCGACCTTGCGCTCCAGCGTGGCCCGCGCCGACTCCAGCGATCCCATCGCGACGCGGTGCTTCTCCTGCGCGTCCCGCTCCAGCGCGTCGGCCTTCGCACGGGCGTCGCGCTCCAGGCCCTCGGCCCGGCTGCGCGCCTCGCCGACGATCTTGTTGGCCTCGGAACGGGCCTCGGAGATCGCCTGGTCGGCGGTCTGCTGAGCGAGCGCCAGCACGCGGGCGGCACTGTCGCCGCCGGGGCCCTGCTGCTGCATCGGGCCGCCCATGGGGCCGCCCATCTGCTGCGGGCCGCCCATGGGGCCACCCATCGGCTGCATCTGCTGCTGGCCCATGCCCTGGCCCATCGGGTTGCCCATCTGCTGCGGGCCACCGGGACCGCCCATGGGCTGCAGCATCTGACCGCCCATCGGCTGGACCAGCTGCTGCTGGCCGCCCATGGTCTGGTTCATCTGCTGCTGCTGCTGCGGACCGCCGGCGGGAAGCTGCGGCGCGGATCCGGCGGGCAGGCCGAGGGGCTGGTTGCCCATCTGCTGCTGCTGCTGCGGGCCGGGGCCCATCTGCTGGGGACCACCCGGGCCCATCTGCTGCGGGCCGCCGGGGCCCATCTGCTGCGGACCACCCGGACCCTGCTGGCCGGGGACCGGCGGGCCGGATATGGCGGCCGGCACCGGAGCGCCGCCCTGTCGGGGCGCGTCCTGCTGCGGCTCCTTGCGCAGGTTGGCCTGGTTCTGCGCGGCGGCACGAGTCGCGGCGGCCAGCTTGGCGCGCAGGTCCTCGTTTTCCCGGAGGAGGCGGGTCAGCTCCCCCTCGACCTCGTCGAGGAAGGCATCGACCTCGTCCTCGTCATAGCCTTCACGCAGGCGGACGGTCGTGAACTGCTTGTTCCGAACGTCCTCGGGGGTCAATGGCATCTCTTCACCTCAACGTGATCGTCGGCACACCGGCATCCTGTCGCATCGCTCACCTACGACTAGGGGTGCACAAGCGAGATCAGGACATACACAATGATCATCAGTACGAAGAAGGACAGGTCGAGCGCCACGCCCCCGAAACGCAACGGCGGAATGAGCCGCCGAAGAAGCTTGAGCGGCGGATCCGTGACAGTGTACGTGGCCTCCAGGACCAGGACCATGGCCTTGCCGGGCCGCCACGAACGCGCGAACTGGAAGACCCAGTCCATGACCAGTCGTACGAGCAGGAACACCAGGAAGACGGTCAGGGCGTAGTAGAGCACCGCCCACACGATGTCCATCGCGTATCCCTCTCCCCGGTCCCGATCCCTCGGGCCTGCCGCTCGTCACCTGTCGCCAACCACTGTTGATCAGATCCACACGTAAAGTCGTGGCCGGGTCAGCTCTGGTTGAAGAACCCACCCTCGGCGATCCGAGCCTTGTCCTCCGCCGTGACATCGACGTTAGCAGGCGACAGCAGGAACACCTTCTGTGTCACGCGCTCGATACTGCCGTGCAGACCGAAGACGAGTCCAGCCGCGAAGTCTACGAGGCGCTTCGCGTCGGTGTCGTCCATCTCGGTCAGATTCATGATCACGGGGGTCCCGCCACGGAACTGTTCCCCGATGGTACGGGCCTCGTTGTAGGTCCGGGGGTGCAGCGTGGTGATGCGGTAGGGCTCTCGTTCGTTCACGACCTTGGGCATGATCACCGGTGCGCTCTTCTCCAGGTTGTGGCGACGTTCGGGTGTGATGGACGACACGGGGGCCATCCTCGGAGTCTCCTGGCGGATCGGCACCGCCGCGGGCACCGGCTGCGGGGTGATCGAGGAGACCGGGGCGGGCGCGGCGGCCGCGGGAGCCGGGGCCGGCCGGGGGATGTCCTCGGTCCGCTGGCCCGTCCGGATCGGTTCGGGGTCCGCGTCGTAGTCGTCGTCGGGGTCGTACCCCTGGCCGTCGTACGTCTCGTCCTCCACGAGGCCGAGGTAGACCGCCATCTTGCGCATTGCGCCGGCCATGCTCCTGTCTCCTCCGCTCATAGCCACCTCGCTCGCGCTCGGTGGCGGCTTCGCGATGCGCGCACCTTCTGATGGTCGCTTCGCTCGTTCCGTACGGACCGGCTCCGGCCCGGGCCGTACGGCCCCGCCTGCGGATTCCGCGGTCCCTCCACGACGGCGTGTCAGCCCGACGGCCGGTCAGATGCGTGGAGTGGGGGCCGCGGAGCTGCGATCCACGGTTCGCTAGCGCTCCGAAGAGCTGCTAGATTCTGTCCTATTTTGTCCTGCTGTCTGATCTACTTACCCGGTGACGTTACCTGAGGGGTGACCTCACTCCGAGTACCGCCGTTCCGACGCGCACATGTGTCGCTCCGGCGGCAATCGCCTGCTCAAGGTCACCGCTCATCCCTGCGGAGACCATGGTGGCAGCCGGATGGGCCGCCCGTACGGCGGTTGCGATTTCCGCCAGCCGATCGAAGGCCCGGGCCGGGTCTCCGGCCAGCGGGCCGGCCAGCGGAGCGACGGTCATCACACCGTCCAGCCGCAGCCCGGGCGTGTCGGCGATCGCGTCGGCCAGTTGCGCGACGTCCTCCGGCGCGACCCCCGCCCGGTGCTCACCCTCCCCGTGCGCCTTGTCCAGCGCCACCTGCACCAGGCAGCCCAGCTCCGGGCGCTCCGCCTTGAACACCGCCGCGGAGAGCGACTCGACCAGCCGGAGCCGGTCCACCGAGTGCACGTGGTTCGCGTAGCGGACGACCGAACGGACCTTGTTGGTCTGCAGCTGGCCGACGAAGTGCCAGTCAAGAGGAAGGTTTCTGCACTGCTCCGCCTTGGGAGCGGCGTCCTGGTCACGGTTCTCCGCGACGTCCGTCACCCCGAGACCGGCCAGCAGCGCGGTGTCCTCGGCGGGGTAGGTCTTGGTGACGACGACCAGGGTGACCTCCTCCCGGGCGCGCCCGGCGGCCGCGCACGCGTCCGCGATCCGGCGCTCGACCACGTCGAGGTTGGTGCCGAGTTCCTCGTACCGGGCCCGCTGGCCCTCCGTCAGCGCCGCGGTGAACTCGGGGCTTCCCGGGAACGGTCCGTAGATGTCGTTCGTCATCAGTGATCAGAGCCCAACCAGACGTAGCTCGCGAGCCGGCCGGTGCGCTGCTCGCGGCGATAGGAGTAGTGATCGGCGGATTCAAGGGTGCAGACCGGTGATCTCACCAGCTCCTTGACCCCCACCGCGGCCAGCTGGGCCGCGACTCCCTCCGGCACGTCCAGCGCCGGAGTCCCCCAGGAGGTCTCGGCGAAGGCCTCCGGCACCACCGCGGCGACCTCGGCGCGCAGCTGCGCCGGCACTTCGTAGCAGCGGCCGCAGACCGCGGGCCCGGTGGCGGCGGTGATCCGCGAGGGCTCCGCGCCCAGTTCGACCATCGCCCGGACGGCCGCGGGCACCACCCCGGCCGCCAGCCCGGGCCGGCCCGCGTGGGCCGCGCCCACCACGCCCGCCACCGGATCGGCCAGCAGCACCGGAGTGCAGTCGGCGGTCAGCACCGCCAGCGCGAGCGGCCGGTCGGAGACCACCGCGTCCACCGTCGGGGCCTGACCGGGCGGCTGGCGCCCGGTCACCACGGCGACCTCGGCGCCGTGCACCTGGTTCATCCACACCACGTCGGCCGGGTCGAGACCCAGCTGCCGGGCGGCCAGCGCCCGGTTCTCCCGCACGGCCTCCGGGTCGTCCCCCACCGCGCCGCCGAGGTTGAGCTCCCCGTACGGCGAAGTGCTCACCCCGCCCCACCGGGAGGTGAAGGCGAAGTGAGCACCCGCGCGGATCGAGTGATCGATCACTTAAGGAAGTCCGGGACGTCGAGCTCCTCTGCCGGGCTCTCCACGAACGGCTGCCGGGCCGGCTGCACCTGCGGCGGCACCGGGGCGGCGGTCGTGGTGGCCGAGGTCTCGGCGGTCCGGCTCGACGACGCGGTCGAGGACTCGCCCTCCGACCGGGACGTCACCGAGCCGATGCTCCCGTAGGACGGGCGGCCGGCCGGACGCTCCGGGGCGGCCGGCGGGGTGGCCGGGCGCTCCGGGGCGGTGGACTTGACCACCGGGTCGCGGACGATCGCCGGCGGCTGCCCGCCGTCGAAGCCGGCCGCGATGACGGTGACCCGGACCTCGTCGCCGAGCGCGTCGTCGATGACCGCACCGAAGATGATGTTCGCCTCGGGGTGGGCGGCCTCGCTGACCAGCTGGGCCGACTCGTTGATCTCGAACAGACCGAGGTCGGAGCCGCCCGAGATGGACAGCAGCACGCCGCGGGCGCCGTCGATCGAGGCCTCCAGCAGCGGCGAGGAGATCGCCATCACGGCGGCGGCCTTGGCGCGGTCCTCACCGCGGGCCGAGCCGATGCCCATGAGCGCCGAACCGGCCTCCGACATGACGGACTTGACGTCGGCGAAGTCGAGGTTGATCAGACCCGGGGTGGTGATCAGGTCGGTGATGCCCTGGACACCGGAGAGCAGGACCTGGTCGGCCGAGCGGAAAGCGTCGAGCACGCTGACCTGGCGGTCCGAAATGGACAGCAGTCGGTCGTTGGGGATCACGATGAGGGTGTCGACCTCTTCGCGCAGGGAGGCGATTCCGTCCTCGGCCTGGTTGGCCCGGCGCCGTCCCTCGAAGGTGAACGGACGGGTGACCACGCCGATGGTCAGGGCGCCCAGGGAGCGCGCGATGTTGGCGACGACGGGCGCGCCGCCCGTGCCCGTGCCACCGCCCTCACCGGCGGTCACGAAGACCATGTCGGCCCCCTTGAGGACCTCCTCGATCTCCTCGCGGTGGTCCTCGGCGGCCTTCCGGCCGACCTCGGGGTTGGCGCCGGCGCCGAGGCCCCGGGTGAGTTCACGGCCCACATCGAGCTTGACGTCGGCGTCGCTCATCAGGAGGGCCTGCGCATCGGTGTTGATCGCGATGAACTCGACGCCCTTGAGACCGACCTCGATCATCCGGTTGATGGCGTTGACACCACCGCCGCCGATTCCGACGACCTTGATGACTGCGAGGTAGTTCTGCGGTGCTGCCACGTCGAAGGCCTCTCGCCTCGAATTTCCGGGTCGGCCCGACCCGGGGCGGGGCCGTACCGACGGATGTCGATGGGTAGGGAGCCTGGTTTCTGACTGAATGTCCGAAATGCCGACCGCCGACCCCAACCCTAAACTTGACCTTTAGGGTTAGTTCTGTGTCTCCGTCACATCACCAGGAAACACAGTCTGGTGACACAGGACACTAGGTGGCTCCGGGCACGCGTTTCAACGAACACGCCGAGCTTCCCTTTTTCTTTTGAGCCTATGTGATCATCGGCCGGCATAGGAAACCGGGGGTGACCACCAAGAGTCGGGCCGACACTTCAAGGCGTCAACCCCTCCCTCAGGCAGAGAACCTACCGGATCATCCCGACACCGCCGGCGCCTCCGGCGCCGTCACGTCGAAGTTCGTGCCCTTCTGGTTCATCAGTGCGACCAGCACCCTGGCCTTCCGGTCGATCTGCTCCGGGCTCCCCCAGCGCACCGTCGCACCCCCGCTGAGCTGCAACTCGATGTCGTCGTAGGAGTGGACCAGCACCGAGCCGGCCCGCTTGGCGACCTCCGGCGGCAGCCCGGCGGCCACCGCCACCGCGCCCTGCACCAATTGCGGACGGGAGATCACCCCGTCCACGTCGTTCGCCTGCTGACTGAGTCGCAGCTCGACCACCGGAACGCCCTCCGGCGGAGCCGGTTCGGTGGCGAAGCTCACGCCCCCGGCATCCACCTGGGTGAACTGGCCGTCATCCCCCTTGACGGCGGCCACCGCCTTGCGCTGGACGACCTTCACCCGCAGGGTGTGCGGCCAGCCCCGCCACACCTCGGCCTCGGCCACCCGGGGGATCCCCTCCACCCGGTGCCGGACGTCGTCCAGGTCCACGCGCGCCAGCGGGCCGTCACCGAGCCCGCCGACCGCCGCGCGGACCTGGTCCGCCGTCAACTTGTCGTCACTCATGCCCTGGACCGCGACGCTGCGCACGTCCAGGACCGAGGAGAAGAACACCAGCCAGGCCAGCACGCCGAGCACCGTGGCGCCGAGCACGCCCAGCACCACGATGCCCCGCCGGGAGAGCCGGAGGCGGGGAGCGGACTCCTCCACCTCCAACTCCTCCTCCAACGGGTCGGCGAGCCGGCCGTCAGCCACGGCGGCGGCCGCCGCGGTGGGCCTGGATCGCCTCGTAGACCATGCCGACCAGCAGGTCGTCGGCGTCCCGGCGGCCGAACTCGGCGGCCGACCGGCTCATGTCCCACAGCCGCTGCGGGTCGGTGAGCACCGGCAGCACGTTCTGGAGCACCCAGTCCGGGGTCAGCTCGGCGTCGTCCACCAGCAGGCCGCCGCCGGCCTTGACCATCGGCTGGGCGTTCAGCCGCTGCTCGCCGTTGCCGATCGGCAGCGGGACGAAGGCGGCGGGCAGGCCGACGGCCGCCAGCTCGGCCACCGTCATGGCGCCGGCCCGGCAGAGCATCATGTCGGCGGCCGCGTAGGCCAGGTCCATCCGGTCCAGGTACGGCACCGGGCGGTACGGCGGCATCCCGGGGACGTCCGCCACCTGCGGCAGCTCGTTCTTCGGGCCGACCGCGTGCAGGATCTGCACGCCGTACTGCTGGAGCCGCGGGGCGATCGCGGTGATCGTCTCGTTGAGCCGGCGCGCGCCCTGGGAGCCGCCGGAGACCAGCAGGGTGGGCAGCCGCTGGTCGAGGCCGAAGTAGTGGCGGGCCTCGGGGCGGGCCGCGGCGCGGTCCAGGGTGGCGATGGTCCGGCGCAGCGGGATGCCGATGTACCGGGAGTCGCGCAGCTTGCTGTCCGGCGTGGAGACCGCCACGAAGTCGCTGTAGCGGGCGCCGATCTTGTTGGCCAGGCCCGGGCGGGCGTTCGCCTCGTGCACCACGATCGGCACGCCGGCCCGCTTGGCGGCCAGGTAGGCGGGCATCGCGACGTAGCCGCCGAAGCCGACCACGGCGTCCGCGTTGACCCGCTCGATGATCTCCTGGGCGGCCCGGACGGTGCCGCGCAGCCGGCCGGGGACGGTGATCAGCTCCGGGGTGGGCTTGCGGGGCAGCGGCACGGCCGGGATGAGCTCCAGCTGGTAGCCGCGCTCGGGGACCAGCCGGGTCTCCAGTCCGCGCTCGGTGCCCAGGGCGGTGATCCCGACGGACGGGTCGTGCCTGCGGAGGGCATCCGCGAGGGCCATGGCCGGCTCGATGTGACCGGCGGTCCCCCCGCCGGCGAGTACGACATGCACCGAAATTCACCGCTCCCTGCGTGCCGGCCCCGGGGCCGGGCGCGCTGTGGTTCGTCGTCGTGGCAGCACCCGGGCCAGTTGTCTCCTGATCCGGGAGTTCTTGCTCCGGGCGGCCAGGGCCGCCTTCGCGCCCGAGGTGCTGCGCGCCAGGCACAGCAGCACTCCGATCGCGGACATGGCCGACAGCATGGCGGAACCGCCGTAGGAGAACAGCGGGAGCGGGACGCCCGCGATGGGCAGCAGTCCCAGCGCCGACCCCAGGTTGATCATGGCCTGCGCCATGATCCAGGTGGTGGCGGCTCCCGCGGCGTACCTGACGAAGGGGTCCTTCGTACCGATGGCCACACGGATACCCGCGTAGCCTAGTGCCGAGAAGAGACCGAGGACCGACAGCGTCCCCACCAGACCGAGTTCCTCGCCGGTCGCGGCGAAGATGAAGTCGGTGTGCGCCTCGGGCAGCTGGCCCCATTTCTCCACGCCGGCGCCGAGGCCGGTGCCGAAGCCGCCGCCGTTGGCGAACGCGAAGACGCCGTGCAGGGCCTGGAAGCAGGCGCCCTCCGGGTCGAGCTTGGTGACGCCGATGCAGCTCAGCCGCTCCGCCCGGTGCGGCACGGTGACCACCAGGGCGGTGCAGACCACCACCGCCACCCCGAGGGTGGCCACGAACAGCCGCAGCGGCGCGCCGACCATCCAGAGCAGCGCGAACACCATGGCCACCAGGATCATCGAGGTGCCCATGTCGCCGCCGAACATGATCAGCGCGAGCAGCAGCAGGGCCCCCGGCACCAGCGGCACCAGCAGGTGCTTCCACGAGTTGAGGGTGCCGGCCTTCTGCTTGCGGGCGAGCAGGTCGGCGCCCCAGAGCACCAGCGCGAGCTTGGCGAACTCCGAGGGCTGGAACTGGAAGAAGCCGAAGTCCAGCCAGTTCTGGTTGCCGTTGATCCGCACCCCGATGCCGGGGATGGCCACCAGCGTGAGGGCGCCGATCACAGCGATCATCACCGGGTAGGTGATCACCCGTAGCACCGCCACCGGGACGGAGGCGAAGCCGATCAGCAGGACCAGGCCGAGGATGGCCGCGATCAACTGCTTGAGGAAGTAGTACTGCGCCGTGTGGTGCTGGTTCAGGGCGAGGATCTGCGAGGCCGAGAAGACCATCATCAGACCGAGCACGACCAGCAGCAGGGTGCTGCCGACGACCAGCAGGTACGGGGTGAGCGGCCGGTCCAGCCAGTACCGGACCCGGGCCCGGAAGGCCTGGACGCGGGCCAGTGGACCGGCCGACTTGTACTTGGTCGTGGTGGCGGAGATCACTCTCATCGGCTCGGCGGCGTCCCGCTTCTCAACGCCGGAATCCGCTCTGCCCTGCCCCGCCACCGCTCCCCGCTCACTGTTCTCCGTCCGACGCCCGCGCCGGACCGCCTACTCGCCCGCCAGCTCCCGGACGGCCGCCGCGAAGAGGTCGCCGCGCTCGCCGTAGTTGGTGAACATGTCCATCGAGGCGCAGGCCGGTGCCAGCAGCACCGTGTCACCCGATCGGGCGAGCGACGCGGCCGTTCGAACGACCTCGGCCATCGCCACCGCGCCAGTCTGGCCCTCGGCCGCCTCGATCACCGGCACATCCGGAGCGTGTCGCTCCAGCGCCTCCCGGATCAGCGCCCGGTCCTCGCCGATCAGCACCACCGCGCGCAGCCGCTCGACCGCGCCCTGCACCAGGTCGTCGAAGGTCGCGCCCTTGGCCAGGCCCCCGGCGATCCAGACGATCGGCCGGTAGGCGGCCAGCGAGGCGGCCGCCGCGTGGGTGTTGGTGGCCTTGGAGTCGTCGATGTACGCGACCTCGCGGACCACGCCGACCTCGGCGATCCGGTGGGCGTCCGGGCGGAAGGCCCGCAGGCCCTCCCGGACGGCCTTCGGGTCGACGCCGTACGACCGGGCCAGCGCCGCCGCGGCGAGCGCGTTGGCGATGTTGTGCGGGGCCGGCGGGTTGACGTCCTCGACGGCGCCCAGCTCGGCCGCGTTCTTGGCCCGGTCCTCGACGAAGGCCCGGTCCACCAGCAGTCCGTCCACCACGCCGAAGTTCGACGGGCCGGGCGCGCCGAGGCCGAAGCCGATCGCCCGGCAGCCCTCCTCGACGTCGGCCTCGCGGACCAGCGCCTCGGTGGCCGGGTCGGCCAGGTTGTACACGCAGGCGACGACGTTGCCCTCGTAGATCCGGCCCTTGTCGGCGGCGTACGCCTCCATCGAGCCGTGCCAGTCGAGGTGGTCGGGTGCCAGGTTGAGCACCACCGCCGAGTACGGGCGCAGCGAGGGCGCCCAGTGCAGCTGGTAGCTGGAGAGCTCGACGGCGAGCACGTCGTACGGCTCCTCGGCGAGCACCGCGTCCAGCACCGAGACCCCCACGTTGCCGACCGCGGCGGTGCGCCGGCCGGCGGCGGTGAGGATCGAGGCGAGCATCTGGACGGTGGTGGTCTTGCCGTTGGTGCCGGTGACGGCCAGCCAGGGGGCGGGCTCGCCGGTGCCGGGCAGCGGCCTGCGCAGCCGCCAGGCCAGCTCGACGTCGCCCCAGACCGGCACCCCGGCCGCCTCGGCGGCGGCGAACAGCGGGCTGTCCGGCGCCCAGCCGGGCGAGGTGACGATCAGTTCGGTGCCCTCGGGCAGGCTCGCCCCGTCGCCGAGCCGCACGGTGACGCCCAGCGCCTCCAGCTCGGCGGCCCGGGCGACCAGGCCGGGCCCGCTGCCGCCGTCCACCACGGTGACCCGGGCGCCGAGGCCGCGCAGGACGCGCGCGGCGCTGATGCCCGAGACGCCGAGCCCCGCGACGGCGACCGGCAGGCCGCCGAACTCCGGGTTGGTCAGGTCGGGGTCGGTCATCCGGTCACCCATCCCGCGTAGAACAGTCCGAGGCCGACGGCGACGCACAGACCCTGGATGATCCAGAACCGGACCACGATCAGGACCTCGGTCCAGCCCTTGAGTTCGAAGTGGTGCTGCAGTGGCGCCATCTTGAAGACGCGCTTGCCGGTCATCCGGAAGGAGCCGACCTGGATGATCACCGAGAGGGTGATGATCACGTAGAGGCCGCCGAGCAGGGCGAGCAGCAGCTCGGTGCGGGAGCAGATCGCCAGACCGGCCAGGGCGCCGCCGAGGGCGAGCGAGCCGGTGTCACCCATGAAGATCTTGGCGGGCGAGGTGTTCCACCACAGGAAGCCGAAGCAGGAGCCCATCAGGGCGGAGGCCACGACGGCGAGGTCCAGGGGGTCGCGGATGTCGTAGCAGTTGGCGGTCGCGGTGATGGCGTAGGCGCAGCTCTGGGTGTGCTCCCAGATGCCGATGAAGGTGTAGGCGCCGAAGACCATCACCGAGGCACCGGTGGCGAGGCCGTCCAGACCGTCCGTCAGGTTCACGCCGTTCGACATCGCGGCGATCATGAAGTACGCGAAGATGACGAACAGGACGGGGCCGATCGCCCACTTGAAGTCCCGGACGAAGGACAGGCTCTGGGACGCCGGGTTGAGACCGCGGTCGTCCGGGAACTGCATCGCCAGGACGGCGAACCCGAGGCCGACGATCGACTGGCCGGCCAGCTTCGCCTTGGCCCGCAGGCCCAGCGAGCGACGCTTGACCACCTTGATGTAGTCGTCCAGGAAGCCGACCAGGCCGAGACCCGCGGTCAGGAAGAGCACCAGCAGCCCGGAGGCCGTCGGGCTCTCGCCCGTTATCGCCTTCGTGGCGAAGTACGCGATCAGGGTCGCCAGGATGAAGGCGATGCCGCCCATGGTGGGCGTGCCCTTCTTGCTGTGGTGCGCCTTGGGACCGTCGTCACGGATGTACTGGCCGTAGCCGTGCTTCGCGAGCACCTTGATCAGGGCCGGGGTGCCGAGCAGCGACAGGATGAGACCGATCATCCCGGAGAAAAGGATCTGCTTCATTATTCGGCCACACCGTCCGCCAGGAGAGCCTCGGCCACCTTCTCCAGCCCCACCGAACGGGAAGCCTTCACCAGGACCACATCCCCCGGCCGCAGCTGACTGCGCAGCAGCTCGACCGCCGCGTCCGCGTCGGACACCAGCACCGACTCCTCACCCCACGAACCTTCGTTCCTCGCGCCGAGTTCCATGCAGGCCGCCTCGCGTCCGCCGACCGCCACCAGCTTGGTGACGTCGAGCCGGACCGCGAGCCGCCCGATGGCGTCGTGCTCGGCCAGGCTCTCCTCGCCGAGCTCCCGCATCTCGCCGAGCACCGCCCAGGTGCGGCGGCGCTCCGGGCCCCGGCCGCCCATCGAGACGAGCGCCCGCAGCGCGGCCCGCATCGAGTCGGGGTTCGCGTTGTAGGCGTCGTTCACGACGGTGACACCGTCGGCCCGGTCGACAACCTCCATGCGCCAGCGGGACAGCGCACCCGCTTCGCCCAGGGCTGCCGCGGTGTCGTCGACGGACATCCCGAGCTCCACCGCCACCGCGGCGGCGGCGAGGGCGTTCGAGACGTGGTGCTCACCGTACAGGCGCAGCTGCACGGGCGCGGAACCGGCCGGGGTGGTGAGCGTGAAGGATGGCCGCCCGGTGGCGTCCAGGCGAACGTCGGTGGCCCGTACGTGGGCGTCCGGTGATTCCCCGAACAGGACCACCTTCGCCTTGGTGCGGGAGGCCATCGCGCGCACCAGCCGGTCGTCCGCGTTGAGGATCGCGGCACCGTCGGCGGGCAGCGACTCCACCAGTTCGCCCTTGGCCTCGGCGATCGCCTCCTGGGAGCCGAACTCGCCGACGTGGGCGGTGCCGACGTTGAGGACCAGGCCGATCCGGGGTGGGGTGATCGAGGTGAGGTACTCGATGTCGCCCTTGTGCCGGGCGCCCATCTCCATCACCAGGTGCCGGGTGCCGGCCTCGACCCGCAGCGCGGTCATCGGGTGGCCGATCTCGTTGTTGAGCGAGCCGGGCGGGTAGACCGTCTCGCCGTGGCGCTGGAGCAGCTGGGCGATCAGGTCCTTGGTGCTGGTCTTGCCGGCCGAGCCGGTCAGCGCGACCACGGCGGTGCCCTCGGCACGGGCTACCACGGCGCGCGCCAGCCTGCCGAGCGCCTCCACCACACTGTCGACCAGGACGGCGGGCACGCCGACCGGACGGGAGGCCAGCACCGCGACGGCGCCGTCCCCGACCGCCTTGGCCGCGTAGTCGTGGCCGTCCACGTGCTCGCCGACGAAGGCCGCGAACAGGCCGCCGGGGACCACCTTCCGCGAGTCGACCTCGACCGGGCCGGTGACCAGGGCGTCCGGGTCGGCGCCGTCCAGCGTGCCTCCGACGGCGGCGGCCACCTCGGCGAGGGTCAGTGCGATCACTGCTGCTCTACTCCTCGGTCGCCCCGTGCGGCCGCGGTCCGCGCGATGGACTCGCGCAGCACCTCCCGGTCGTCGAAGGGGCGGATCTCGTCTCGTACGTACTGGCCGAGCTCGTGGCCCTTGCCGGCCACCAGCACGGTGTCCCCCGCCTGGGCGCGGGCGACGGCGAGTGCGATCGCCTCGGCCCGGTCGGGGACGACCAGGACGGCCCCGCGCTCGGCCTCGGGCACCGCGGCGGCGCCGGTCAGCATGGTGGCGAGGATCGCCAACGGGTCCTCGCTGCGCGGGTTGTCGCTGGTCAGCAGGGCGGTGTCGGCCAGGCGGGCGGCAATGGCGCCCATCGGGCCGCGCTTGTGCGGATCGCGGTCGCCGCCGCAGCCGACCACGACGTGCAGCCGGCCCTCGGTGACCTGGCGCAGCGAGGCGAGGACGGCCTGGAGGGCGTCCGGCTTGTGGGCGTAGTCGACGACGGCGACGAACGGCTGTCCGGCGTCCACCCGCTCCAGCCGGCCGGGCACGCCGGGGACGGCGGCGACGCCGGCCACGGCCCGCTCCAGCGGCAGCCCGGCGGCGACCAGCACGGTGATCGCGGCGAGCGCGTTGGCGACGTTGAACGGACCGGGCAGCGGGACGGAGGCGTCGGCCTCGGCGCCGTCCGGGCCCAGCACCCTGAAGGTGGAGCCGACCGGCCCGAGTCGGACGTCCACGGCCCGCCAGTCGGCCCCGGCGGCGCCGGTGGCGGAGAAGGTGGTCACCGGGATCTCGGCCTCGGCGGCGAGCCGGCGGCCGTACTCGTCGTCCAGGTTGACCACGCCCCGGCGGGACTTGCCGGGCTGGAAGAGCCGGGCCTTCGCCTGGAAGTAGTCCTCCATGTCCGGGTGGAAGTCGAGGTGCTCGGGGGTCAGGTTGTTGAACAGCGCGACGTCGTACGCGACGCCGTCGGTGCGGCCGAAGACCAGGGCGTGGCTGGAGACCTCCATGGTCACCGCGTCGGCGCCGCGCTCGGCCATCACGCCGAGGATCGCGTGCAGGTCGGTGGCCTCGGGGGTGGTGCGCTCGCTCTTGATCCGCTCCTCGCCGACCCGCATCTCGACGGTGCCGATCACGCCCGGGCTGCGCCCGGCGCCGCGCAGGCCGCCCTCGACCAGGTAGGAGGTGGTGGTCTTGCCGTTGGTGCCGGTCAGCCCGAGCATCAGCAGCCGCCGGGAGGGGCGGCCGTAGACGATCGCGGCCAGCTCGCCCATGACGGCCCGCGGCCGGTCGACGACCAGCAGCGGCAGGCCGGTGGCGGCCGCCTGCTCGACGCCGGCCGGGTCGGTGAGCACCGCCACCGCGCCGGACTCCGCGGCCTTGGCCGCGAAGGCCGCGCCGTGGTGGTTGGCGCCCGGGAAGGCCACGTACACGTCGCCCGGGCGGACCGCGCGGGAGTCGTGGGTGACACCGCTGACGGCGCCGCCCTCGACGGGCGGCAGGCCCAGTTCGGCGGCCAGCTCGGCGAGCGGCAGGGCGGTGGTCCCGGTCGGGCGGGGCGGACTCACGGTGGTTTGATCGGGTTTCGGCACGGCGGGAAGGCTATCCGCCGAAGGGTGTCCAGGGCCAAACCGGCCCTTCGCCGCGCCGTGCTCCGGCCCGGCCGGTTCGTTGCTCATCGCTCGTTCACGGCTTCCAGTCGACGGTGAGGTTGGGCGCCTGGCTGCCGCTCGGCGGGACCTGCATGGTCTTCAGGGTGAACTCCATCACCTGCTTGAACACCGGGCCGCACAGCTGGCCGCCGAAGTGGCCGTTGACCGGGCCCTGGAGGGTGCAGGAGACGGTGTACCGGGGGGCGTCGGCGGGGGCGAAGCCGATGAAGGAGGCGGTGTAGCCGTCGTAGCCGACGCCGTTGGCGGCGCCCCGGTTGGCGGTGCCGGTCTTGCCCGCGACCCGGTAGCCGGAGATGGCGGCCTTGCCGCCGGTGCCCTGCTCGTCGTCGACGACCGACTCCAGCATCGAGGTGAGGGTCTTGGCCGTCTCCGGGCTGACCACCCGGGTCTGCTCCCCCGGCGCGCTCGGCGTGTACTTGCCGTTCGGGTCGGTGACGCCCTGGACGATGCTGGGCGCGACCCTCACCCCGCCGTTGGCGATGGTGGAGTAGACCGAGGTGGCCTGCAGCGCGTTCATCTGCAGCGGGCCCTGGCCGAAGGAGATGTTGTACTTCTCCGAGGCGACCAGGTCCTCCGGCTTCTTGAGCATCCCGGGGGTCTCCCCGGGGAAGCCCAGGCCGGTCGGCCGGGCCACGCCGAACTTGCGCATGTAGCCGTCCAGCACCTGGTTGGCCTTCAGCTGGTCGCCGTCGCCGAGGGTCTCGACCGCCTCGATGGTGCCGATGTTGGACGACTTGGCGAGCACCCCGGCCAGGGTCAGGTACCAGGGGTCGTGGTCGATGTCGTCCTTGAACTGCTGCCCGGCCCGGACCAGCCGGTTGGGCACGGTGACCTTGGTGTCCCAGGTGGCCTTGCCGGAGTCCAGCACGGCGGCCAGGCTCATCAGCTTGGCGGTGCTGCCCGGCTCGTACGCGTCGGCCAGGGCGGGGTTGCCCAGCTGCGCCTGCTTGGACAGGCTCAGGTCGTTCGGGTTGAAGCCGGGCGCGGTGGCCATCGCGAGGACCTGACCGGTCTTCACGTCCTGGACCACCACGTAGCCCTTCTCCGCGCCGGAGTTGGCCAGCTGGTCGGTGATCGCCCGCTGGGCGGCCCACTGGATGTCCCGGTTGATGGTCAGCTTCACGTCGTCGCCCGGCACGGCCGGCTCCATCGAGCCCCCCGCGGTGGGCACCAGCCGCCCGCCCGACTGGGCGTAGCTGCTGTGGCCGTCCTTGCCGGCCAGCAGCTTCTGGTACTGGAGCTCCAGGCCGCCGGCACCCTCGCCCTCGGCGTTGACGAAGCCGACCAGGTTGGCCGCCAACCCGTCCGCGGGGTAGATCCGCTTCTGGGTCTCCCGGTTGAACACCCCGGCCAGCGGGTTGGCGCACTCGTTGTCCACCCGGGTGCGTCCGCCCTGGTCGGCGGGCTTGCCGAGCAGCCTCTTCTGGGCCTGGCAGGCCCGCGAGCCGGCCTGCTTCTCCAGGCCCGACTTGAGGTCGCTGATCTGCTTCTTGGCGGCCGGGGTCTGCTGGGCCGCGAGCCGCTTGTAACGGCTCTTGGGGGTGTGCAGGTCGGCGGCGATCTTCTCCTTGGGCACGCCGAGGATCGGCGACAGCAGCGCGGCCGCCTGCTCCGGCGCGTCCGGGATGCCGGTCGCCTCCGGGGTGAACATCGCCGGGTCGGCGGTGATGTCGTACGCGTCGACGGTGGCCGCCAGCGAGACCCCGTCGGAGGACGTTATCGAGCCGCGTTCGGCGGTGATCGGGATGTTCAGGTAGCGGTTGGTGTTGGCGTCGGCGGCCAGCGCGTCGGCGTCCACCAGCTGGAGCTGCACCAGGCGGCCCGCGAAGACGGAGAACACCAGCGACAGCACCACGCTGATCACCCGCAGCCGGCGCTTCGGCTCGGCCAGTTTGAGCGCCTTGGGGCGCAGCGACGGACGGCTCCGCGGGCGCACCGCCGCCTGGCTGCGGGCCGGCGGGCGTCCCTCGGGGCCGCGCTGCTGCGGCGCCCGCGGGGTACGGCCGACGGAGGCCGACCTGGCGGGCTGGGCCTTGGCCGACTGGCTGCGGGCGGGCTGACCCTTCGCCGGCTGGCTCCTGGCCGGTTGGCCCTTCGCGGGCTGACCCTTCGCGGGCTGACCCTTGACCGGCTGGCCGCGGCCGGAGCCGGACTGCGCGCGCGGCGCGCCGCCGCGGGGCACCGGACGGCGGCCGTTGCCGCCACCGGACCCGCTGGACCCACTGGTGGGTTGACGTGGAGTGCTCATGCGACCACCTCGCTGCGCTCGGCGGACGCTTCGCACCATTCGTACCTGTTGACGGTTCGCCCGTTCCGCCCGCTCACCGGCCGGCACCCCCGCTCGGCTTCGCGCCCGCGGCGGGCGGGACCGGGTTGAGCTGGATCACCGAGTCACCGGCGGACGCCGCCGGGGTCGGCGCCGGCGGCGGGGCGGCCGGCGACGGGGCACCGCCCGGCTGCGGCGCGGCCGGCGACGGTCCGGCACCGGGCTGGGCGGCACTCGGCTGGGCCCTGGTCGGCCACGGCTCGGCCGTGGACCGCTTGACCGGCGGGCTGTCCTGCGCCGGGCCCGGGGTTCCGATCACCTTGCCGCCGTTCGGAACGTCCAGGAAGGCCATGCCGCCGGCCGGGACCATGCCGAGCTCGGCCGCGCGCCGCGACAGCGCGTCCGGCGCCGAGCTCTGGTCGATCTCGTGCTGGAGGCCCTGCTGCTCGTCGGTCGCCGTCGTGGTCTGCTTCTGCAGCCGGGACAGCTCGAAGGAGCCCTCGTTGAGCGCGGTGTTCAGCGTGAGCAGGCCGAGCAGCCCGGCCGCCAGCAGCACCACGATGAGCACCGCGAACGGCGTGCGCCTCCGCACCGGGCGCCTGCCCGGCCGGACCGTGATCCGTGCCCTGCCCTGCCTCGGGAGTCCTCCCCGCCCCGCCCGGACCTCACCGGCCACCGGCCCCACCGCTCTCCTCCGCCCTTCGGACCCGCCGGGACCGGTTCGTCAGCCCCGCTTGCTACGGTCCCTGATCCTCTCCGCCACCCGCAGCCGCACGGGCGCGGCACGCCGGTTCTCCTCGATCTCCTCCTCGGTGGCCAGCTCGGCACCGCGAGTGATCAGTTTGAGCCAGGGCTGGTGCTCCTCCGGGATGAACGGCAGGCCCGGCGGAGCGGTGGTGGTCGCACCGGCGGCGAAGCACTGCTTGACCAGGCGGTCCTCCAGCGACTGGTAGGACATCACCGCGATCCGGCCGCCCACCGCGAGGACGTCCAGCGCGCCCGGGATCGCCCGGTCCAGGACCTCCAGCTCGCCGTTGACCTCGATCCGCAGCGCCTGGAACGTCCGCTTGGCCGGGTTCCCGCCGGTCCGACGGGTCGCCGCCGGGATGGCGTTGCGCACCAACTCGACCAGACGCGCGCTGTTGGTGAACGGTTCCTTCTCCCGCTCCCGCAGGATCACCGAGGCGATCTTCCCGGCGAACCGCTCCTCGCCGTACACCTTGAGGATCCTGGCCAGGTCGCCGTGGCTGTAGGTGTTCAGCACCTCCGCCGCGCTGATCCCCCGGGTCTGGTCCATCCGCATGTCCAGCGGCGCGTCCTGCGCGTACGCGAAGCCGCGCTCGGCCTCGTCCAGCTGCATCGAGGAGACGCCGAGGTCGAACAGGACGCCGTCCACCTCGTCGATGCCCAGGCGCTCCAGCACCTCGGGGATCTCGTCGTAGACCGCGTGCACCAGGGTGGCCCGGTCGCCGAACGGGGCCAGCCGCTCGCCGGACAGCTTCAGCGCCACCGGGTCGCGGTCCACCGCGACCAGCCGCACCTGCGGGAACTGGGTCAGCAGCGCCTCGCTGTGCCCGCCGAGGCCGAGGGTGGCGTCGACCACGACGGCACCGGGGCGCGAGATCGCCGGGGCCAGGGCGTCCATGCACCGCTGGAGCATCACCGGAACGTGCTTGGGGCCCGGTTCGTTGGTGGTCATGCGCGGTGGCGCCCTTCCTCGGTGCGGAGCAGCCCGACGTCCGGGAGCTGCGACCATTCTCGCCCACCGCGCCCCGGCACGACGAAGCGGCCCGTGGTCCCCGCCCGCTCAAGGGGAAGGTCGTGACCGCCCGGCGCCGGGGAAGGTGCGCCAGGTGGGCACGGAGCGGGAGGAGGCCACGGACCGCGTCGACCGGGCCGCACCGGCCGGGAAGGCCCGGTTGACGGGCCCCGGCGGGTGTGCTCCACTGCGCCGCAAACTCTATCGCGCGGGCCTTGCCAGTCAATGGTCCGCTCCGGCGCACCACCCGGGCGGCGGTACGGATCACCGCAGGTCGCGGGCGTGCGGGTGGACCGGTGGCGGCACGGATCGGGGGCCTTCGGCGGCCGGCGCGCGCCCCCTCCCCGCCCCGCGTGCGGGTCACCCCGTACCAGCCCGGGCGAACCCTCCGGTTGTGGCGATGCACCCGATCGCGGCGCCCGGTTCTGTAGCTCCCCGCCCCACCGCGCGGTCCCGATCCGCACTAACGTCGCCACCATGACAGTGACACCCGACCGGCCCTCGCCGAACGCCGCTGCCGCCCCTGCCAGACCCACCGTCATCGACCGCTTCGTCACGGCCAACCGCACCTACGCCGTGACCTTCCAGGACGGCGGGATGGACGCCCGCCCGGTGCAGAAGATCGCCGTGGTCGCCTGCATGGACGCCCGCCTCGACCTGTTCGCGGCGCTCGGCCTCGAACTCGGCGACGCGCACGTCGTCCGCAACGCCGGAGGCGTCGTCACCGACGACACCATCCGCTCCCTGACCATCAGCCAGCGCGCCCTCGGCACCCGCTCGATCGCGCTGATCCACCACACCGGCTGCGGCCTGCTCGGGCTCACCGAGGACTTCCGCCGCGAGCTGGAGCTGGAGGTCGGCCAGCGCCCGCAGTGGGCGGTGGAGGCCTTCGTCGACCTGGACGGCGACGTCCGCCAGTCCATGCAGCGCGTCCGCACCTCTCCCTTCCTGCTGCACACCGACGACGTCCGCGGCTTCGTCTTCGACGTCCACACCGGCCTGCTGCGCGAGATCGACTGAGTTCTCCGTCCGCTCGTCCCCGGGCCCGCCACAGCCGCCCGGAGACGAGCGGACGGGCCACCCGCGGTCCAGGCATTCGGGAACCGCCGAATGGTGACTTCTGGCCATCCCGCGGGGGAGAATGCGCCTGCCGGTCGGACCCCGAACCACCTGGGGCGGCCAGGCCGCAGGCCGCCTTTCCCGGCGCCGGATCCTTGTTCGGAACCGCCCCCGGGACGGCCGCGTCAAGCATGGGGTGGGGCCCGGCCTCGGGACGGGGCGGGCACAGGGTGCCAGGGAGCGTAAACGGGTGACGAGCTACAACGATCAGGCCGGACTCGGCAGTCCTGCGGGGGGCGAGCAGCAGAGGGCGAACGGGTACCAGCCGGTCGGGCTCCCCGAGCTCGCCGCGGTCGTCGACCGCGTCCGTGCCAACGTCGAGAGCGTGATCGAGGGCAAGCCGGAGGCCGTCCGGATCGCCCTGACCGTCCTGCTCGCCGAGGGCCACCTGCTGCTGGAGGACGTGCCCGGCGTCGGCAAGACCATGCTGGCCAAGGCGCTCGCCCGCTCGCTCGACTGCACCGTGCGCCGCATCCAGTTCACGCCCGACCTGCTGCCCTCGGACGTCACCGGCACCAACATCTACGACCAGCAGCGGCACGACTTCGAGTTCCGCCCGGGCGCGATCTTCGCCCAGGTCGTGGTCGGCGACGAGATCAACCGCGCCTCGCCCAAGACCCAGTCCGCGCTGCTGGAGTCCATGGAGGAGCGCCAGGTCACCATCGACGGCACCAGCTACGAGCTGCCCTCGCCGTTCATGGTCGTGGCCACCCAGAACCCGGTCGAGATGGAGGGCACGTACCCGCTGCCGGAGGCCCAGCGCGACCGCTTCATGGCCCGGATCTCGATCGGCTACCCCAGCCCCGAGGCCGAGCTCGCGATGCTGGACGTGCACGCCGGCGCCAGCCCGCTGGAGGACCTCCAGCCGGTCGCGCACGCCTCCGACATCCTCAAGCTGATCGACCTGGTCCGCGGCGTGCACATCGCCGACCCGGTCCGCCGCTACGCCGTCGACCTGGTCGGCGCCACCCGCACCAGCCCGGAACTGCGCCTGGGCGCCTCCCCGCGCGCCACCCTGCACCTGGTCCGGGCCGCCCGCGCCGCCGCCGCGCTGGACGGGCGCGACTACGTCACCCCGGACGACATCCAGCGCCTCGCCGTCCCGGTCCTGGCGCACCGTCTGATGCCGACCGCCGAGACCCAGCTCAGCCGCCGCACCTCCGAGCAGATCGTGACCGACCTGGTCGCCCGGCTGCCGCTGCCGCGCCCGCAGGGCGGCCCGGCCGTCCGGAGGGGCTGAGGTGACCCAGTCCGACTCCGCTTCGGGACTGCGGGCCGGGTTCCGCGGTCTCACCACCCGGGGGCGGTCCTTCCTCGCCGCCGGGGTCACCGCGGTGGTCTGTTCCTACCTGCTCGACCAGGACGCCCTGCTGCGCGTCGGCGTCCTGCTCGCCGCCCTGCCGCTGGTCGCCGTGGTGGTGGTCGCCAACACCCGCTACCGGGTGGCCAGCGGACGCCGGCTCAGCCCGCGCCGGGCCGTCGCCGGCCAGGAGGCCCGGGTCCACCTGCGGGTCGACAACGTGTCCCGGGTGCCCACCGGCGTGCTGCTGCTGGAGGACAAGGTCCCGTACGTGCTCGGGCCGCGCCCGCGCTTCGTGCTGGACCGGGTCGAGCCGCGCGGCCACCGCGAGGTCTCCTACCGGGTCCGCTCCGATCTGCGCGGCCGCTACCCGCTCGGGCCGCTCCAGCTGCGGCTGTCCGACCCGTTCGGGATGTGCGAGGTGACCCGCGCCTTCACCGCCTCCGACGTCCTCACCGTCGTCCCCCAGGTCCAGGCGCTGCCGTCGGTACGGCTCAGCGGCGAGTGGATCGGCCAGGGCGAGAGCCACAGCCGCACCCTGGCGCTGGCCGGCGACGACGACGTGATCCTGCGCGAGTACCGGCCCGGCGACGACCTGCGCCGGGTGCACTGGCGCTCCACCGCCCGGTACGGCGAGCTGATGGTGCGCCGCGAGGAGCAGCCCCGGCAGGCCCGGGCCACCGTCGTGCTGGACACCCGGGAGATCGCCCACCGGGGCAGCGGCCCCGCCTCCTCCTTCGAGTGGGCGGTCGGCTGCGCCGCCTCGGTCTGCGCGCACCTGCTGGAGCGCGGCTACCAGACCCGGCTGCTCACCGACACCGGGCTGTCCGTGCCCGCGCCCGGCACGGGCGGCGGCCACGGCAGCGCCGCCACCTCCGGGCTGATCCTGGACGCCCTCGCCGTCGCCGACCTGTCCGACGGCGGCACCCTCTCCCGCGCCGAGGATCCGCTGCGTGCCGGCGGCGAGGGCCTGCTGGTCGCCGTCCTCGGCGACCTGGACGACGCCCAGGCCACCCGGCTGGGCCGGCTGCGCAGCCGCGCCGGCGGGGCGATCGCCCTCCTGCTGGACACCGGCACCTGGGCCGGCCTGCGGATGCTCGCCCCGGACACCGGCGGCGACGACTTCCGGGCCCGGGTCCGGCAACTGCGCGAGTCCGGGTGGACGGTGATCCCGGTGCGGGCCGGGGACTCCGTACCGGACCTGTGGCGGGCCGCCGACGGCAGCAGGACGACCGCCCCCTACCGAGAAGAGGCCGGCGCGTGACCACCCGGGCCAAACTGACCGCGTACTCGGCGCTGGCCACCGCCCTCGCCTCGCTGTGCATGATGCCGCTGCTCACCACCCGCAGCTGGTTCACCCACGCCGTCCTGGTGATCGCCGTGATCTCCGCGGTCGGCGCGGGCCTGCGCCGCTCCCCGCTGTACCGCTGGACGGTGCCGGTCGGGCAGCTGCTGGTGCTGCTCCTGCTGCTGCTGCTCGGCTTCGCGGGCGCCGGCGGGGTACTGCCCGGGCCGGCCACGATGCGGGTCCTGGACCAGGTCCTCACCGCCGGCCTGGACGACATACAGCAGTACGCCATCCCGGCTCCGCCCACCGCCGGACTGCGGCTGATCCTGGTCTCGGCGATCGGCCTGATCGCCGTCGCGGTGGACACCGTCGCGGTGACCTACCGGCGATCGGCGCTGGCCGGGCTGCCGCTGCTGGCCCTGTACTCGGTCGGCAACGGCCTGGCCGGGGAGCACGGCAGCTGGGTCTGGTTCGCCGTCGCCGCGGCCGGCTACCTGCTGCTGCTGTTCGCCGAGGGCCAGGACCGGGTCTCCCGCTGGGGCCGGGTCTTCTACGGGGGCGCGCGCGGCTCGGTGGAGTCCGGCCGGGTCAGCCCGGCCGGCCGGCAGGTCGGCGTGCTGGCCCTGGCGGTGGCGCTGCTGCTGCCGGTGGTCCTGCCGCACTGGAGCTCCGGACTGCTGAACTCCGGCTCCGGCGGGTCGAAGGGCAAGGGCGTCGGCGGGAGCCTGTCGACCAGCCTCGACCCGCTGGTCAGCCTGGAGGCCGCGGTCACCAAGCCGACCGACGCGGAGCTGCTCACCTACACCCTGGACAGCTCGCTGGCCGATCAGACCTATCTGCGGACCGGCTCGCTCGACCAGTTCGACGGCACCAACTGGAAGCTCGGCAGCACCACGGTCACCGACCTTCCGGCGACGCTGCCCACCCCCGAGGGCCTGCGCAACGCCCAGCTCCCCCGGATCGAGGGCGACTTCAAGATCGGCGACCGGCTGGAGGGCAGCTGGCTGCCGATGCCCTACCCGGCCGCCTCCGTCCAGGTCCCCAAGCCCGGCGACTGGAAGCTCGACCCGCTGACCCGCACCGTCCTGCCGGCCAACGACAAGGCGATCCGCGGCCTGAACTACCACGTCAGCGCCCTGGACCTGCGGCCCGGCGCCAACGACCTGCGCCTGGCGGCCACCGCGCCGCAGGACATCAGGGAGCACTACACCGCCGTCCCGGCCGACCTGCCGCCGGTGGTCGCCGAGAAGGCCAGGGCCGTCACCGCCGGCGCCCGGAACGACTACGACCGGGCGACGGCGCTGGTCAACTGGTTCACCGGGCCGGACTTCACGTACGACACCGCGGTCAACGGCGGCACCGGCAGCGACGCCATCGCCGTCTTCCTGCGCGACCGCCGCGGCTTCTGCGTGCACTTCGCCTCCACCATGGCGGCGATGGCCCGGGTGCTGAAGATCCCGGCCCGGGTGGCCGTCGGCTTCACCCCCGGTGACAGCAAGGGCGGCGGCGTCTACTCGGTGACCGGCCGGATGTACCACGCCTGGCCCGAGCTGTACTTCTCGGGCTACGGCTGGCTGCGCTTCGAGCCGACCCCGAGCCGCGGCGTCCCGGCCCGCTACACCGAGGCGTCCAGCGCCCCGACCAGCGCGCCGACCCAGCAGGCGACCGCCGCCCCGCAGAGCGCCTCGGCCGCCCCCGCGCCGACCTCCAGCTCGGACTGCACCCCCAAGCAGCGCCAGCTGGGCGAGTGCGACACCAAGGGCAAGGCCGTCGCCACGGCCGCCGAGGAGTCCTGGCTGCTCTCCCCACAGGTGCTCGGCACCCTGGCCGCGGTGCTCGTGCTGATCGCACTGCTGCTCGCCCCGATGCTCTGGCGCGCCGCCGTGCGCCGCCGCCGACTGGGCGGCGGGGGCCGGCGCGGGCCCGGCGGGAGCGGGCCCGCGGAGCTGACCGACGCCCAGGTGCTGGCCGCCTGGGACGAGCTGATCGACTCCGCCTGGGACCTCGGAATTCCCCCGGACGAGTCACGCACCCCGCGTTCGGCGGCCCGCCGGATCACCGAGAAGGCGCAGCTGGACGCGGACTCCTCGGCCGCCACCGGCCGGCTGGCGCTGGCCACCGAGCGGGTGCTCTACGCCCCGCCCGGGCGGCCCACCACGGAGCCGCTGGCTTCCGACGTCCGCACCGTCCGGCGCGGGCTGCGGGCGAGCGCCGGCCGGGCCGGGCGGACCAGGGCGCTGCTGCTGCCGCCGTCCTCGGCCCAGCTGTGGTGGCGGATCTCCGACGCGGTGCGGGCGGCCCGGGCGGCGGTCGGCAGCCGGGCCGGCCGGGCGGTCGAGGCGGTCCGCGCACCGGTGCGGCGGGTCTTCACCCGGCGCAAGCGGTCCACGCCGGGGTCCTGATCCGGACACGAAGCCGGGGCGGGCAGTCGATCGACTGCCCGCCCCGGCTTCGTCTGTTTCGTACCCATCGGCTCCGGCCATCGGCCGGGCGGCTCAGAAGCCCCCGGTCTGCTCGTCCCGACGGCGCTGCCAGCGCTGCTCCACCCGGTCCATCATCCCGGCCTTGCGACGCGGGGCGGCGGCCGGGCCGGCCCCGGCGCCCTGGCCCGCGGGCCCCCGGCGCCAGCCGGTCACGGCGAACACCGCACATCCGAGCATCACCAGGAAGCCCACGACGCTGACCCAGATCTGATCCGGCACGACCATGCCGCCCATCAGCAGGCCGATGCCCACCACGAAGCCGGCGACGGCCAGGTAGACCCGCCGACGGGTGTAGGTGCGCAGCCCGGTTCCCTCAAGCGCAGACGCGAATTTGGGATCTTCGGCATACAGCGCTCGCTCCATCTGGTCGAGCAGTCGCTGCTCGTGCTCCGAGAGCGGCACGGAGTCCTCCTACTCGTCGGTCGCGCGTGCGACCGGTCCGCCCACCCCGGTCGGGGAGGCAAGTCCAATCAGCCTTGGGGCACACGGTCGGACGCCCGTGCGGGGGACCCGGCCCGTGTCGTCCATATGCCCCACGCGTCCGGCTGTCATGCTTTCCGGCTTTACCCAGATCATACGGTCCGTGGGCCCGTTACGGAGTGGTCTGCGCCGCGTGGGACGGGCCACTTCGAGCGGGGACGGCCGCATCGGAGTCAACGCGCCACGCCCCGGACAAGTGCCCGATCGGATGGAATCGTCCCGGACCTGGGCAGGTTTGCCACCGGGCGGCGCGGAGCAACCGGGGGCCGACCGGCTCACTGACGGGCTACGGGCGGGGAACCGCCAGGCCTCCGGGACGCGAACCGCCGCCGTACGGTGTGCGAAAAAACCGTACGACGGTGGCAGGGTTCGTGAAGGGGCGCACGCGCCCTGAGAGGAGCGCGTGCCGGTCGGAACGCCTCAGGCCAGGGTGGCCAGCAGGTGCAGCTGGGTCGCCACGGCGTGGAACGCGGGCTGCTCGGCGGCGGCCTCCTCCAGCTTCAGCAGCGCGTCCAGGGCACCCGGCTCGGCGTCCACCAGCACCCCGGGGACGAGGTCGGCGAAGACCCGTACGCCGTGCACCGACTCCACCCGCAGGCCGGCGGCCTCGGCCAGCCGGCCCAGCTCCTCGCCGGTGAAGCGGCGCGGCATCGGGTCCTGCGCGCCCCAGCGGCCGTCCGTGGCGGAGAGCACGGTGCGGGCCTCGTTGAAGTGGCCGGCCAGCGCGCGGGCCAGCACGGCGCCGTTGCGGTTGGCCGCCAGCAGGCTGACCACACCGCCCGCGCGCAGGGTGCCGGCCAGGCTGCCGAGCGCCTCGGCCGGGTCGTCCACGACCTCCAGCACGCCGTGGCAGAGCACCGCGTCCACGCTGCCGGGAGCGACCAGCTCGGGCAGGGTCTGGGTGTCGCCCTGGACGGCCCGCACCAGGTCCGTCACCCCGGCCTCGGCGGCCCGGCGCTCCAGGGCGAACAGGGCGTCCGGGCTCGGGTCGACCACGGTGACGCGGTGGCCGAGCTTGGCGACCGGCACGGCGAAGTTCCCGGTGCCGCCGCCGGTGTCGACCACGTCGAGCACCGGCTGGTCCAGCTCGGCCGCCCGCTTCTCCAGGGCTGCCCGGACCACCTCCCACACCACGGCGGTACGCAGGGCACTGCGGGGACGCGTCGGGTACAAGGTGGGGCTCCTTGGCACGTGCAGTTCGATCAGGATGCCTCCACCTTAGAGCCTGGCGGGGACCCTGTTAGGCCGGCGGCTCGTCGGCTTCCAGTGGCAGCCGGGGCGGGGGCGGCGCGGCTGGCAGGCCGAGCAGCCGCTCGACCAGGCGCAGGAAGAGGGCGGAGTTGCGGATCAGGTCGTCGGCGTCGCGGGCCGAGGCGGCGCCCCTGATCCCGGCCTCGGCGGCGGCCCGGCGGCGGGCGCCGGCGCCGTAGTAGAGCGCCCATTCGGCGAGTTCCGGGGCCACCTCGGGCAGCACCTCCCAGGCGCTGCGGATGGCCTTGCGGCGGCGCGGACTCTTCTCCGGGCGGCCGCGCACCGCCAGGACGGCCGCCACCGTGCGCAGCGCGGCCAGGTGGGCGGTGGCGTAGCGCTCCAGCGGGTCCTCCAGGGCGCCGGCCCGGACGAGGGTGCGGTGGGCGTCGGCGAGCAGGTCGAGGGCGGCCGGCGGCGCGGCGGTCCGGCGCAGCACGGGGTGGACGTCCGCTCCGGCGGGGCGTCGGGCGGACGGACCCGGGAGCTGCGGCGGGGCGGCGGAGTGGAGGCGGGCGGTGACGGGCTCAGGACGACTGATGGTCATGGTCTCCCCCGTTCCGAGGCAGCGCGCGGACCGGGTGGTCCGTGCCCTTCCATCGTGAACGGCACCACTGACAATCCGGCCCGGAAGGCCGCTCCTGCGGCGCGAAGGTGCCGTTGGGAGTCCGGAAACGGGGTAGCGGCGGCGGGCGCGGCCCTCCCCCGGTTCCGCGCCGCCGCCGTGTCGTCGCTCCGCCGGTCCACCCCCTGGCCGGCGGCGGCGAACTCCCCCTCGCGGCCGGTCTCCCCCCGGCCCGCTCCGCCGCCCCGTGTCGGCGGTGCGGGGACCACGACCAGCCCCGTGGCGGTCCGTCCGCCGCCTCCCCCGGCCTGCGCGGCCGGGAGACGGACGGATCCGCCGCCCGGGCGGGCCGGGCGCCCGACGCGCCGCCCTCCCGGGTGCCACCACTCTCCCGTCCGCGCAGGTCGTCGGCCATCCGCTGACGTACTCAACCGCGAATCTGAGTATCCGTACTCAGTCCGTCCCGGCCCGCCGTCCGCCGGAACCGCGACGTGCGTCCACGGCGTCCCGGGTGCCGGTACGGTACGGCGGGGCCGGGCGGAACCGGCCCCGCCGGACGAGGAGCGGACGCGATGACGAGGAGGGGGACGCGATGACGGTCCTGCCGCTGATCTTCACCAGCGGGCTGGCCAGCGGCATCAACGCCTACGCGGTGGTGCTGCTGCTGGGCCTGCTGGGCAGGTTCGGTGACGCGGACTCGGTGCCGCAGGCGCTGGAGCGCACGGACGTGCTGGTGGTGGCGGGCGTGCTGTTCGCGCTGGAGGCGGTGGCCGACAAGATCCCGTACGTGGACAGCGTCTGGGACGTCGTGCACACGGTGATCCGGCCGATCGCCGGTGCCACCGTCGGCGTGCTGATCGCGAGCAACGACCCCGGTTCGCTCAGCGAGGTCGCGGCCGGCGCGATGGGCGGCACCTCGGCGCTGGTCAGCCACCTGGTGAAGTCCTCGCTGCGGATGGCCGTCAACACCTCCCCGGAACCGGTCAGCAACATCGTGGTCAGCATGGCCGAGGACCTCTCGGTGGCCGGCCTGGTCACGCTGGCGATCTTCCACCCCTGGCTGGCCGCCTCGGTCGCCGCCGCGGTCCTGGTCGCCGGCCTGCTGCTGGTCCGGCTGGCGATCACGAAGATCCGCGCCTTCCGGGCCCGCCGCCGCGAGCGCAGGGCCGCCCGGGCGGCGGGCGCTGCGGGCACGGCGTAAACCTCGTCCTAGGATCGGGGCCATGGCAAAGATCGTCGTCATCGGCGCAGGAATGAGCGGGCTCGCGGCGGCCTCCCGGCTGGCGACCCTCGGCCACCGGGTGACGGTCTGCGAGGCGGGCGGCACGTACGGGGGCATGGTCGGGCGGTACGAGCGCGACGGCTTCGCCTTCGACACCGGCCCCGGCCTGCTCTCCCTCCCGGCCGTCTACCGCGACCTCGCGCTGAAGACCGGCAAGGAGCCGCTGGAGCAGCTGGTCGAGCTGGCCCCGGTCGACCCGGAGAGCCGGCACCTGTTCCCCGACGGCACCGCCGTCACCCTGCCCAACGCCTCCCGCGGCGGTGTCAGCCAGGCCCTGGACGCCGCCTTCGGCGCCGGCTCCGGCGCCCGCTGGAGCGAGGTGATGAACCACGGCCGGACGGTCTGGGAGGCCACCCGCCGACCGCTGCTGGAGGAGGCGCTCCCGGCCGACCTCGGTGTCCTGTCCCCGGCCGGCCGGGCCCGGGTGGACACCGACCCGTACCCCGTGCCGCCGCGCACCGGCCTGGCCCGGCTGCGCCGCCCGCAGCCGTGGAGCCTCGCCGACGTGGCGCGGCGGCAGCTCGGCGGCCACCCCGGCCTGACCGCCCTGCTGGGCGAGCCCGCGCTGCGGTACGGCCTCCTGCCCGGGCAGGCCCCGGCGGGGGCCGCCGTGCTGCCGTACATGGAGCAGTCCTTCGGCGTCTGGTACGTCCGGGGCGGCCTGCGCGCGCTCGCGGACGCCGTGTACCGGCGCTGCGAGCTGCGCGGGGTCGAGTTCCGCTTCGACACCCCGGTCACCCGGGTGGTCGTGGAGAACGGCCGGGCGTGCGGGGTCGGGACGGCGGACGGCCGGATCGACGCGGACCTGGTGATCTCCGCGATGGACACCCGCGCGCTGTTCCGCCACGGCATCGCCGAGTGGCCGGGGGTGCCGGCCGACGACTGGGAGCCGTTCGAGGTGCCCGGCCGGTTCAGCGTGCTGCTCGCCCTGCGCGGGCCCCGGCCCGAGGGCACCGCGCACCGGACGGTGGTCCACGCGGTGGACCCGGCCGCCGAGGAGAACGCCCTCACCCTGTCCGCGCCGCTGTGCGAGCGTCCCACCGTGCAGGTGCTCCGCCCGGACGACCCGGCGCTGCGCCCCGACGACGCCCACGAGGCCGTGGTGCTGACCGCGACCGTCCCGGCCCAGGAGGAGGACGTCGACTGGACCGCCCCCGGTGTCGCCGACCGCTACGCCGACCAGTTGCTCGCCCACGTCGACGCGGCCGGCCTGGGACTGCGCGAGCGGGTGCTGTGGCGGGCCGTGCGCACCCCGGAGGACACCCGCCGGGAGACCGGCGCGCTGTTCGGCTCGGTCGCCCGCCCGGTGCTCGCGGGTTCGTACGCGGGGCTGCACGCCGCCAACGATTCGCCCGTCCCGGGCCTCTACCTGGTCGGTGGCAACGCCCACCCCGGCGGCGGCCTCGCCCGTGTCGGCATGTCGGCCTGCATCACCGCCGGGCTGATCGGCCCGGCGTAGGGCCCGGCGGCCCGGCCCGGTCGGCCTCGACTGCCGGGCCCCTGCCGGGTCAGCCCTGGTGCCAGGTGTTCTGCTGCTGGTAGCCGTAGTTCTGGTCGTACGCCGGCTGCTGCGGGATGCCCTGGGCCTGCGGGTCGGGCTGCGGCTGCCACTGCTGCTGGGGCTGGGCGTTCGGGTCCCAGGTCTGCTGGTGCTGCGGCTGCTGGTAGCCCGCGTACGGGTCCTGCTGCTGGTCCTGCTGCTGCGGGTAGCCGCCGTACGGGTCCTGCTGCTGGGGGTAGCCGCCGTAGGACTGCTGCTGGTCGTAGGCGTAGGCGGGCTGCTGCTGGGTCTGCCACTGCTGCTGGTCGTAGCCGGACTGGTAGGCGGCGGCGTACGGGTCCTGGTGCTGCTGCTGGACCTGCGGCTGCTGCTGCTCGTAGTACCCGGGGGCGTAGACGCCGTCCTGGGCGAGTTCCTGCATCTCGAAGGCGGCGGTCTGCTCGACCTCGGGCACCTCGTCGGGCACCTCGACGGGGACCGGCGCGGAGGCCCGGGTCTCCTCGACGGCGCTGACCTCGCCGACCCGCTTCCTGGCGACGGCGACGGCCGCCACCGCGGCGGCGCCGCCGGTCAGGGCGCCCAGCAGCGGCACCTTGGCGAGCGGGCCGGGCAGGCTGCCGTCGGCCTTCCGCAGGGACCAGCCGGCCTGGTGGCCGCGCTTGACCGCGAGGGTGACGAAGGTCTGGCCGACCGCGAACAGCGCGGCGCCGGCCCCGATCACCACGACCGAGCCGAGGACCATCCCGGCGGCCACGCCCAGGAAGCCGGCCAGGGCCAGGGCCCGCCAGTGCAGCGGCGCCCGGTTCTGCAGCAGCACCTCGGCGACCAACCAGAGCGCCACCACCGCCAACGCGGTGTACAGCAGCAGGTATCCGATGCCCATCCGCCCGCTACCTCCAGTCGCGTACCCGCGCTCGTGCGCCGCGCGTGTGCGGCGACTGTACCGGTTCAACGGCCGGGGTACCGCATCGCGTTCCCGCCGCCCCGGACGACGGCCGCACACGACCGGGCCCGTCAACGTCGGTGCGGTGACGGGCTCGTGAACACCCGGCGTCGGCGCTGCGCGGGCGCGGGCCCGGCCCGCCGGTCAACGCTGGTGCAGCCCCAGGTTCTGGTAGATCTCCAGCGTCGCCGTCGAGTGGTTCAGCGTGATGAAGTGCAGACCGGGCGCGCCCTCGGCGAGGAGGCGCTCGGCCATCGCCGTGGCGTGCTCCATGCCGATGGCCCGCAGCGCCGCCGGGTCGTCGATGGCCGCCCGCAGGCGGGCCTCCAGGTCGGCGGGGAAGGCCGAGCCGCTGAGCTGGGGGAAGCGCTCCAGCTGCTTGGCGTTGGTGACCGGCATGATCTCCGGGATGATCGGCGTCTCGCAGCCGGCGGCCGTGACCCGGTCGCGCAGCCGCAGGTAGTCGTCCACCTCGAAGAACATCTGGGTGATCGCGTAGTCGGCCCCGGAGCGGATCTTCGCCACGAAGTGCCGGATGTCCTCGTCCCAGTCGGTCGAGCGCGGGTGCATGTTCGGCGAGGCCGCGACACCGACGCAGAAGTCGCCGATGCCCTTGATCAGCTCCACCAGCTCGTACGCGTAGGTGACGCCCTCGGGGTGGCTGACCCACTCGCCCATCGGGTCGCCGGGCGGGTCGCCCCGGACCGCCAGGACGTTCCGCACGCCCTGGTCGGCGTACTGGCCGATGATGTTGCGCAGCTCCGCGATCGAGTGGTCCACCGCGGTGAGGTGGGCGACCGGGGTCAGGGTGGTCTCGGTGGCGATCCGGCCGACCATGTTGACGGTGCGCTCGCGCGAGGAGCCGCCGGCGCCGTAGGTCATACAGACGAAGTTCGGGTCGAGCGGTTCGAGCCGACGGATGGCGTCCCAGAGTTTCTGCTCGCCGACCTCGGTGCGCGGCGGCATGAATTCGAAGGAGAAGGAGCGCTTTCCGGCCGCCAGGAGGTCGCGCACCGTCAGTGCGCGATCCGTTCTCGTGGAAGCGATACCGAGTGCCATGCTGGCAGGCTATCCGGCGTTCGAAGGGGCCGGACAACCGTATTCCACCTATTGAGACAAGAGATGGAAGACGTTCCGGTTCGCCCCGGCCCCGTCCCGCGGCGCCTCCTCCGAGCCCCCGCGGGGCCGCTCGCACACCCGTTCCCAGCCGCACCGTTACGCTTGCTGCACCCCAGAGAACCAGCGGAGCCCCATCGTGACCTCGTCCAGCACCCGGCCGGCCAACCCCAGTGCGGCCAACCCCATTGACGTGGAGGACGTCCGCACCCGCGTCAACGCGGCGCTCGCCGCGTTCATGGACGGCCAGTCCGTGCTGCTCGACAAGATCTCGCCCCGGCTGGCCCCCGCCGCCGACGCGCTGCGCGACTTCCTGCTGGACGGCGGCAAGCGCCTGCGCCCGGCCTTCTGCTACTGGGGCTGGCGCGGCGCCGGCGGCCCGGCCGGGGGCGCCACCGGTGAGGCGATCGCCAACGCCGCCGCCGCCCTGGAGCTGCTCCAGGCGAGCGCCCTGGTGCACGACGACCTGATGGACCGCAGCGACACCCGCCGCGGCCTGCCCTCGGTCCACCGCCGCTTCGAGGCGCTGCACCGGGACAGCGGCTGGCGCGGCGACCGCGAGCAGTACGGCACCTCGGCCGCGGTGCTGCTCGGCGACCTGCTGCTGATCTGGTGCGACGAGCTGTTCCTGCGCTCCGGCCTGGAGCCGGCCGCCGTCCTCGCCGCCAAGCCGGTGTTCGACCTGATGCGCACCGAGGTCATGCTCGGCCAGTACCTGGACGTCCTGGAGCCGGTGGCCGGCGACTCGACCGACGAGGGCGCGCTGGACCGGGCGCGGACGGTGCTGCACTACAAGTCCGCGAAGTACACCATCGAGCGGCCGCTGCAGGTGGGTGCGCTGCTGGCCGGTGCCGGGCCGGAACTGGTCGAGGCCTACGGGGCGTTCGGGTTGCCGCTGGGCGAGGCCTTCCAGCTGCGCGACGACCTGCTCGGCGTCTTCGGGGACCCGGCCGTCACCGGCAAGCCGGCCGGGGACGACCTGCGCGAGGGCAAGCGCACCCTGCTGGTCGCGCACGCGATGCGGGGCCTGCCGGCCGCCGACGCCCGGCACCTGGACGAGCGGCTCGGCGCGCCGGACCTGGCGGCCCCGGAGGTCGCCGAGCTGCGCGCGCTGGTCGCCCGCAGCGGCGCGCCCGAGCTGGTGGAGCACCGGATCGAGGAGCTGATGCGGCAGTCGCTGGCCGCGCTGGAGGCCGCTCCGCTCGCCGACGACCGGGCCCGTACGGTGCTGCTGGCCCTGGCCGAGGCCGCCACCGTCCGCAAGTACTGACGGACGGCGACGGCCCCGGGGGCCTGCGGGCCCCCGGATCCCGCTGATCCGGGCCGGTCAGAGCGCGGCGCGCACCCGGCGGGACAGCTCGGCGGCGGCCGCCCGCGGATCCGCCGCGGCGGTGACGGCCCGCACCACGACGATCCTGCGGGCACCGGCGGCCAGCACCTCGTCCAGGTGGCCGAGGTCGATCCCGCCGATCGCGAACCACGGCCGGTCGGTGTCCTGCTTCGCCGCGTACGAGACCAGGCCGAGGCCCGGGGCCGGGCGGCCCGGCTTGGTCGGGGTCGGCCAGACCGGGCCGGTGCAGAAGTAGTCCGTACCGGGTTCGGCGATCGCCGCGTCCACCTCGGACTCGGCGTGGCAGGAACGGCCGATCAGCACGTCCTCGCCGAGGATCGCCCGGGCGGCCTGCACCGGCAGGTCGTCCTGGCCGAGGTGCAGGACGTCCGGCCGGGCCGCGTGGGCGACGTCGGCACGGTCGTTGACGGCCAGCAGCTTGCCGTGCCGGCGGCAGGCGTCGGCGAAGACCTCCAGGGCCTCCAGCTCCTGCTTGGCCTCCAGGCCCTTGTCCCGCAACTGGACGATGTCCACCCCGCCCGCCAGCGCCGCGTCCAGGAACTCGGCGAGGTCGCCCTGCTCCCGGCGGGCGTCGGTGCACAGGTAGAGCCGGGCGTCGGCCAGCCGGGTACGCAGCGTGTCCGCCGCCATCAGATCAGCATCGCCTGGGCGCGGCGCTTCACCTCGGTGCCGCGGTTCTCCCGCAGCGCCTGGATCGGGCTACCGGGCAGCGACGGGTCCTCGGTGAAGAGCCACTCCAGGATCTCCACGTCGTTGTACCCGCAGTCCCGCAGGACGGTCAGGGTGCCGGACAGGTGCTTGACCAGGCCCGGGCCGTCGATGAACGCCGCCGGGACCTGCAGCGACTTGTTCGGCCCGCGCCGGACGGCGATCAGGCCGCCGTTCTTGACCAGGTCACGTACCTCGGTGACCCGGACCCCCCACTGCTCCGAGATGTCGGGCAGGTACATCCAGTCGGTGACCAGGGCTTCAATCTTGCTTTCGATCTCACTCACGCCACCAGACTGCCACCTCCGCGGCCCACCGCGCACCAGGCACTACCCCGCGACGGCCGACTTCAGCGGCACCGCCGGGTCGCCCGCCCGGGCCGGATCCAGGGCCGTACCGCGCTCGATCAGCCTCCGCCCCTGGGTGAGGTCGCGCGGCCGGTCCACGGCCAGCAGCGCGCTCGGCACGCCGTCGCGCAGCCAGAGCACCGACCAGTCGCCGTCCCTCGGGGAGCCGCGCCACAGCAGCTCGTCGCCCTCGGCGTGCCGGCCGGCGTACTGGACCATCCGGCCGAACTGCTCGGACCAGAAGTACGGCACCGGGTCGTAGGCCGGCGCGTCCGCGCCCAGGACGGCTGCGGCCACCGCCTCGCCGGACTGCAGGGCGTGGTCCCAGTGCTGGACGGCCAGCCGGGCCCCGGCCCGGGCCGAGGGGTAGCTGACGCAGTCGCCGGCCGCGAACACCCCGGGCACCGAGGTGCGCAGCCGCCCGTCCACCACGACGGCGCCGGCCGCGTCCAGCTCGACCCCGGATCCGGCCAGCCATCCGGTCGCGGGGCGGGCCCCGATGCCGACCACCACCTCGTCGGCGGGCAGGTGCGAGCCGTCCGCCAGCAGCACCGCGCCGGGCTGGACGGCGGCCACGCCGACCCCGCAGCGCAGGTCGACCCCGGCCCCGGCGTACCAGGCGGCCATCGCCGAGCCGACCTCGGTCGGCAGCGCGCCGGGCAGCGGCGCCGGGCCGGCCTCGACCACGGTCACCTCGCAGCCCGCCGCGCGGGCCGCGGTGGACACCTCGGCGCCGATCCAGCCCGCGCCGACCAGCACCAGCCGCAGCCCGGGGCGCAGCAGCGCGCGCAGCGCCAGGGCGTCGTCCAGGGTGTGCAGCAGGTGCGCGCGCTCGGCGCCGGGCAGGGCCCGCGGGACGGCGCCGGTGGCGATCACCAGCGAGCCGTACGGGAGGTCGCCGCCGTCGGTGTGCAGCACGCCGGGGGTCAGGCCGGTGGCCCGGCGGCCGGTGAGCAGCTCGATGCCGAGCGGCCCGTAGTCGATGTCCAGGGCGGTGGAGTCGGCCTTGCCGAGCAGCACGTCCTTGGAGAGCGGCGGCCGGTCGTACGGCGCGTGCGGCTCCTCGCCGACCAGCACGATCGGCCCCTGCCGGCCGCCCTGCCGCAGCTTGAGGGCGCACTGCGCCCCGGCCAGCCCGGCTCCGACGACGACCACCTGATCCGTTCCGCTCAGCTCTGCCACGCCCGTCACTGTACTCAGCGCGACGCGGCGGCCTGCGGGCCGTCCGCCCGCTGTACGGGCCTTCGGCCGGGCCGACCCCCGGCGTTAAGGTGGGGGCACCACACGGGAGCCCGGCGCACCGGGCTGAGAGGCGGGCTGGCACGGCCTGCGACCGTCCGAACCTGATCCGGGTCATACCGGCGAAGGGAGAAGAGCAGCTTTGTCACGCTTGCCATCAGGCGCCCACGCCGACGTGCTGGTGATCGGCGGGGGCGTCATCGGCCTCACCGTCGCCTGGCGCGCCGCGCAGCGCGGGCTGCGGAACGTGATCGTGGTCGACCCCTCCCCCGGCGGCGGGGCCGCCGGGGTCGCGGCCGGGATGCTCGCCCCGGTCACCGAGCTGCAGTACGGCGAGGAGCCGCTGCTCCGCCTCGGGATGGCCTCGAACGAGCGGTACGCGGCCTTCGCCGCCGAGCTCTCCGAGGCGAGCGGCGGCCGGGACACCGGCTACCGCCGCTGCGGCACCGTCGCCGTGGCGCTGGACTCCGACGACCGCGAGGAACTGCGCGAGCTGCACGCCTTCCACCAGCGGCTCGGTCTGGACTCGACCTGGCTGACCGGCCGGGAGGCCCGCAGGCTGGAGCCGATGCTCGCCCCCGGCGTGCGCGGCGGCCTGCACGTCGCGGACGACCACCAGGTGGACCCCCGGCGCCTGCTCACCGCCCTGGCCGCCGCCTGCGAGAACGCGAACGTCCTGCTGCACCGCGCCGAGGCCGTCGAGCTGCTGGTCGAGGGCGGCCGCGCGACCGGCGCCCGGCTCTCGACCGGGGAACGGGTGGGCGCCGGGCAGGTCGTCCTCGCCGCCGGCCCGCACAGCCACCGGCTGCCCGGCCTGCCCGACGGTGTGCTGCCCGCGATCCGCCCGGTGAAGGGGCAGGTGCTGCGGCTGCACGTCCCGGACGCCTACCGCCCGTTCCTGTCCCGCAACGTCCGCGCCGTCGTCCGCGGCCGGCACCTGTACCTGGTGCCCCGGGAGAACGGCGAGCTGGTGGTCGGCGCGACCACCGAGGAGCAGGGCTACGACACCACCGTCACCGCTGGCGGGGTGTACGAACTCCTGCGCGACGCCCACGAGTTGGTCCCGGGAATCACCGAACTCCCGCTGCTGGAGACCTCCGCCGGGCTGCGCCCCGGATCGCCGGACAACGCCCCGCTGCTCGGCCCGACGTCACTGCCCGGGCTGGTCGCCGCCACCGGCCACTACCGCAACGGCGTGCTGCTCACCCCGGTGACCGCCGACCTGGTCTCCGAGTACCTGGCCACCGGTGAAGTCCCCGAAACGGCAAGGCCGTTCACGCCCCTGCGCTTCTCCCCCGAACCCCCCGCTGCGAAGGCCTCCGCATGACCGAGATCGCCCCGAACGAGATCACCCTGACCGTCAACGGCGAGCCCCGCCGGGTGTCCGCCACGACCACCCTCGCCGAGGTGGTGGCCGCCGTCAGCGCCGCCAACACCGGTGTCGCCGCCGCGCTCAACGAGGCCGTGGTGCCCCGCGGTTCGTGGCCCGGGACGGCGCTGGCCGGCGGCGACCGGATCGAGATCCTCACCGCCGTGCAGGGAGGCTGAACCATGGCCGACGACCTTCTGACCATCGCCGGGACGGCCTTCTCCTCCCGGCTGATCATGGGCACCGGGGGCGCCCCCAGCCTGGAGGTCCTGGAGCGCGCGCTGCTCGCCTCCGGCACCGAGCTGACCACCGTCGCCATGCGCCGGGTCGACGCCACCACCCAGGGCTCCGTGCTCGACGTGCTGACCCGCAACGGCATCCGGGTGCTGCCCAACACGGCCGGCTGCTTCACCGCCGGCGAGGCCGTGCTGACCGCCCGACTGGCCCGCGAGGCGCTCGGCACCGACTGGGTCAAGCTGGAGGTGATCGCCGACGAGCGCACCCTGCTGCCCGACCCGATCGAGCTGCTGGACGCCGCCGAGACGCTGGTCGACGACGGCTTCACCGTCCTGCCGTACACCAACGACGACCCGGTGCTGGCCCGCAAGCTGGAGGACGTCGGCTGCGCGGCCATCATGCCGCTGGGCTCGCCGATCGGTTCGGGCCTGGGCATCCGCAACCCGCACAACTTCCAGCTGATCGTGGAGGGTGCGGGCGTCCCGGTGATCCTGGACGCGGGCGCCGGCACCGCCTCCGACGTGGCGCTGGCGATGGAGCTGGGCTGCGCCGCGGTGATGCTCGCCTCTGCGGTGACCAGGGCTCAGGACCCGGTGCTGATGGCCGAGGCGATGCGGCACGCCGCCGAGGCGGGCCGGCTCGCCCACCGGGCCGGCCGGATCCCGCGCCGCTTCCACGCCGAGGCCTCCTCCGCGATGGCCGGCCGGGCCGACCTGGACAGCCGCGAGCGCCCCGCGTTCTGAACCGTCGCGCATGTCACAAGCCGGTCCCGGAGGCGGTGTCCTCCGGGACCGGCCGTCCCGGGCGGCTCTAGACTCTCCGAGTGGACATGGCACTGCACGACCCCTTGATCGGCGCCCTGCTCGACAACCGGTACCGGGTCGAGCAGCGCGTCGCGACCGGCGGGATGTCCACCGTCTACAAGGGCACCGACACCCGTCTGGACCGCGTGGTCGCACTCAAGGTGATGCACCCTTCGCTGGCCGGCGACGCGGGTTTCACCGCCCGCTTCATCCGCGAGGCCAAGGCCGTCGCCAAGCTCACCCACCCCAACGTGGTCACCGTCTTCGACCAGGGCGCGGACGGCGGTCACGTCTTCCTCGCCATGGAGTACGTGCCCGGCCGCACCCTGCGCGACCTGCTGCGCGACCGCGGCGCGCTGTCCGTCCGGGCCGCTCTGGACGTGCTGGAGCCGGTACTGGCCGCGCTCGGCGCCGCCCACCGGGCCGGGCTGGTCCACCGCGACGTCAAGCCCGAGAACGTGCTGATCACCGACGGCGGCCTGGTCAAGGTCGCCGACTTCGGCCTGGTCCGGGTGCTCGGCACCGCCGACGGCGCGCCCACCTCGACCACCACCGCCACCGGCGGCACGGTCATGGGCACCGTCTCCTACCTGGCCCCCGAGCAGATCCTCCCGGACGCCCCGACCGACCAGCGGGTGGACGTCTACGCGGCCGGCATCCTGCTGTACGAGATGCTCACCGGCCGCCGCCCGCACACCGGCGACAATCCCGTCCAGGTCATGTACAAGCACCTGCACGAGGACGTCCCGGCCCCCTCCCTGGTCGCCCCCGCCATCGGCCCCGAACTGGACGCGATAGTGGCCGGCGCCTGCGCCCGGTCCGCCGACGCGCGCCCGTACGACGCGGTCGAGCTGCTCGCCGCCCTCCAGCGGGTGCGCCGCACCCTCACCCCGGCCGAGCTGGACGCCGAGCCGCCGGCCTCCACCCGGCCCGGCTCTCGCTACCCGACCACTGAGCCGACCTCGGTGGTCCAGCCGCTGCCGCGGCCCGCCGACGCCCCGCCGACCGAGCGCACCAGCGTGCTGGACATGCCGCCGGAGCTGATGGACGAGCTGCTCGCCGAGCCCCGCCCGTACGACGAGCCGACCCCGGTGCAGCGGCGCCGGCCGGCCACGCCGCGCCGCCGTCTCCCCCGTGGGCCGCTGATCTGGACGGCCGCGGTGGCCGCCCTGGTCCTGGCGATCGGCGGCGCCACCTACGGGATCTCCGAGGGGCTGTACGGCGCGGTGCCGGGCGTGCTCGGCAAGGACCGGGCCGAGGCGCAGCGGGTCCTGGACAAGGAGGGCCTGCACGGCAGGTTCGTCGAGGTGTTCAGCGAGTCCGTGCCGTCCGGGCAGGTGATCTCCGTGGATCCCGGGGTGGGTGCGCGCACCCGCAAGAGCGACAGCGTCACCGTCACCGTCTCCCGGGGCCCCAAACGGATCGCGGTGCCGGACCTCGCCGGCAAGAGCTCCGCCGACGCCGCCTCGGCCCTGGCCGGCGCCCAGCTGACCAGGGGCGGTGTGACCGAGACCTACGACGACACCGTGCCCGAGGGCTCGGTGATCAGCAGCTCGCCGGCGGCCGGGCAGCTGCTGCAGGAGAACTCCGCGGTCTCGCTGGTGGTCAGCAAGGGCATGGTGCCGGTCCCGAACGTCACGGGGATGGGCAAGGACGAGGCGCAGAAGGCGCTCCAGGCGGCGGGCTTCACCATGCAGACCAGCGGCTGGGACGTGTTCGGCGCGGTCACCTCCTCCGGCCAGAGCCCGGCGGCGGGCGAGCGGCGCCCGCAGCGCAGCGTGGTGACGGTCAAGTTCTCGCTGTTCTAGGGCGCGTCCGACCCGCCCGGCCGCCGCGAGGGGTTCAGCGCAGCGGCCCGTCGCCGGGCTCCTCCTGGTAGGAGTAGCGCTGCTCGCGCCAGGGGTCGGCGAGGTTGTGGTAGCCGCGCTCCTCCCAGAAGCCGCGCCGGTCGGCCCGCATGTACTCCACCGCGCGCACCCACTTGGGGCCCTTCCAGGCGTACAGCCGCGGCACCACCAGCCGCACCGGGAAGCCGTGCTCGGCGGTGAGCGCCTCGCCGTTGCGGTGGGTGGCGAGCAGGGTGCGGGGGTCGGCGAAGTCGGCCAGCCGCAGGTTGGCGCTGTAGCCGTACTCGGCCCAGACCATGACGTGGGTGACGCCCGGTGCCGGGGGCACCAGGTCGAGCACGGCGGCGGCCGACACGCCCGTCCATTCGTTGCCGAGCACCGAGAACTTGGTCACGCAGTGCATGTCCCCGACGACGGTGGTGCGCGGGAGGGCGCAGAAGGCCTCGAAGTCCCAGCTGTGCTTCTCCGCCGAGGCGGTGGCGCCGAACACCTGGAGGTCCCAGGTCAGGGGCTTGAAGCGGGGCACCGGCCCGTAGTGCAGGGCGGGCCAGCCGCGCTGCGCGCGCTGGCCCGGGGGGAGCCTCGGGTCAGACGGCGGAAGCGGTTCGTGTTTCGACTGACCCATGGATCCATGGTGACAGACGGCGGACGAGCCTCGGCGCGCGCCCCTTTGCGCGGATTCGCGCTCCGGCCCGTACAGAGCAACGGTCGAGCCCTCACCAGCACGTTCCGTGATGAATCGGATATTCCGCCACATCTCCTAGTGAGTGTGAACTTACTGGAATTTCCTCCCGAAGCGGTGCCAGGATGCGCAGCGCAGGACCCAGCACAGGACGCAGGACAGGACTCACGCAGGAGGCATCACCATGCAGGGCGATCCCGAGGTCATCGAGTTCCTCAACGAGCAGCTCACCGCCGAGCTGACCGCGATCAACCAGTACTTCCTGCATGCCAAGATGCAGGAGAACTTCGGCTGGACGAAGCTCGCCAAGTACACCCGGCACGAGTCCTTCGACGAGATGAAGCACGCCGAGACGCTCACCGACCGGATCCTGTTCCTGGATGGGCTGCCCAACTACCAGCGGCTGTTCCACGTCCGGATCGGCCAGACGGTCAAGGAGATGTTCGAGGCGGACCGCCAGGTCGAGGTCGAGGCGATCGACCGGCTCAAGCGCGGGATCGTGGTGATGCGGGCCAAGAACGACGTCACCTCGGCGAACATCTTCGAGGACATCCTGGCCGACGAGGAGCAGCACATCGACTACCTCGACACCCAGCTGGAGCTGCTGGACAAGCTCGGCGAGGCGCTCTACCTCGCTCAGGTCATCGAGCAGCCGGAGTCCTGAGGCGGTCCTCCCGGGCGGCCCGGACGGCCCGGGCCGTTCAGGCCGCCCGCAGTGGGACCACCGGTGCGGCCTTCGGGGCGGGGGCCGGGGCGGCCGGGGCCTCCGGGTCCGCGAGGCCGAGCTTCGCGGCCAGCCGGGCGGTCGGGCAGGGGCGGGCGCCGTGCTCGCCGAGCAGCGCCTGGATGCGGCGCACGCAGGACCCGCAGTCGGTGCCGGCCCGGCAGCCCTTCGCTATCTGGCGCGGGGTGCCGGCGCCGCCGTCGATCGCCTTCTTCACCTGGTCCTCGGTGACCGCATGGCACATGCACACGTACATCGCGGTCTCTCCCGGGGGTGGAGCGGAATGGATCTTGACTAAGGTCCGCCTTAGTTCACTGAGGCTTACCTTACCCGGGCAAACGGGTACGAAAAAGCCCCTCCGGGCTCGGGAACACCGAATCCGGAGGGGCCTTCGTCACATCCGACGGACGCCGGACCTACTGGCCGCGGTACATCTCCGCCACCAGGAACGCCAGGTCCAGCGACTGGCTGCGGTTGAGGCGCGGGTCGCAGGCCGTCTCGTAGCGCTGGTGCAGGTCGTCCACCAGGACCTCGTCGCCGCCGCCGACGCACTCGGTGACGTCGTCGCCGGTCAGCTCCACGTGGATGCCGCCCGGGTGGGTGCCGAGCGCGCGGTGCACCTCGAAGAAGCCCTTGACCTCGTCCAGGACGTCGTCGAAGCGGCGGGTCTTGTGCCCGCTGGAGGCCTCGAAGGTGTTGCCGTGCATCGGGTCGCAGATCCACACCGGCTTGGCGCCGGAGGCGGTGACCTTCTCCACCAGGGTGGGCAGGTGCTCGCGGATCTTGCCCGCGCCCATCCGGGTGATGAAGGTCAGGCGGCCGGGCTCGCGCTCCGGGTCCAGCTTCTCGATCAGGGCCAGCGCGTCGTCCACCGAGGTGGTCGGGCCGAGCTTGACGCCGATCGGGTTGCGGATCTTGGAGGCGAACTCGATGTGCGCGTGGTCCAGCTGCCGGGTGCGCTCGCCGATCCACACCATGTGGCCGGAGACGTCGTACAGCTCGCCGGTGCGCGAGTCCACGCGGGTCAGCGCGGTCTCGTAGTCGAGGACCAGCGCCTCGTGCGAGGAGAAGAACTCGACCGCCTTGAACTCCTCCGGCACCACGCCGCAGGCGCTCATGAACGCCAGGGCGTTGTCGATCTCCCGGGCGAGCTGCTCGTAGCGCTGGCCGGCCGGCGAGTTGCGGACGAAGTCCTGGTTCCAGGCGTGCACCTGGCGCAGGTCCGCGTAACCACCGGTGGTGAACGCGCGCACCAGGTTGAGCGTCGCGGCGGACGCGTTGTACATCCGCTTCAGGCGCTCCGGGTCCGGGATGCGGGACTCGGGGGTGAACTCGAAGCCGTTCACCGAGTCGCCGCGGTAGACCGGCAGGGTCACGCCGTCGCGGGTCTCGGTCGACTTGGAGCGCGGCTTGGAGTACTGGCCGGCGATGCGGCCGACCTTCACCACCGGCACCGAGGCCGCGTACGTCAGCACGGCGGCCATCTGGAGCAGCGTCTTCAGCTTGTTGCGGATGTGCTCCGCCGAGACGCCGTCGAAGGCCTCGGCACAGTCACCACCCTGGAGGAGGAAGGCCTCCCCGCGCGCCACGGCCCCGAGCCGGGCGCGCAGCTGGTCGCACTCGCCGGCGAAGACGAGCGGCGGATAGGAGGCGAGCTCGGCAAGGGTCTTGCGCAGAGCCTCTTGGTCCGGCCATTCAGGCTGCTGCGCCGCGGGCAGGGACTGCCAGGAGTGGGCAGCCCTCGAAGTCTCAGTCGTAGCGGTCACATCGCCAAGGCTACGGGGTGACAGGAGTGACTCGTGACTATTGCCCGAGGGATGAGACATATCTCGGACAAAGACGTGACGGCCCTCACCCGCCCCGGCGCATCCGCTAGGGTCGAACCATGCACGCGCCCCACACCCACTCCTGGTGGTGGGCCTCCCCCAAGGGTGGCCCACGAACGACGCGTTCCTAGACGAACACGACGGCCGCCCCTCGGGGCGGCCGTCGGCGTCTGCGCAGACGGCCCTCCGGGAGCGGACCTTGCACCGCCTCTCACCAGCCCACCCGGAAGGAAGCCGTTCCCGTGACCACCGCCGTCGACCTGCTCACCCGCCTCACCGGCCCGGACGCCCCCGCGTTCGCCCTGCTGCACCGCCGCACCCCCCGGCTCAGCCCGGACACCGTCGAGGTGCTGCTGGGCACCGTCGACCGCTACGAGCACCTCGCCGACCTGCCCGTGCGCAGCGGCCCGCCGGCCGGCGGCGGCCCGGTGCACGATCTGCTCGCGCTCGTCCCGTACCGCCAGATCCGCGAGCGCGGCTTCGAGGCGCACGACGACGACACCCCCCTGCAGGCCCTCTCGGTGACCGAGCAGCACACCCTGCCGTTGGCCGAATTCACCTATGCCCTACCGAAATTGCCGGTCTCACTTGCCGGTGGCGGGTTCGATGTGGACGACGATTCGTACGCGTCGATCGTCCGCAAGGTCATCCGGGACGAGATCGGCAACGGCGAGGGCGCCAACTTCGTGATCCGGCGCGACTTCCACGCGACGCTGGAAGACTTCTCGCCGGAGCTCGCGCTGACGCTCTTCCGCCGGCTGCTGGAGCAGGAGCGCGGCGCGTACTGGACCTTCCTGGTGCACACCGGTGACCGGGTGCTGGTCGGCGCCTCCCCCGAGGTGCACGTCCGGCAGAGCGGCGGCACCGTCGTGATGAACCCGATCTCCGGCACCTACCGCTACCCGGCCGGCGGCTCCGACCTCGACTCGCTGCTCCAGTTCCTGCACGACCCCAAGGAGCTGGAGGAGCTCACCATGGTCGTGGACGAGGAGCTCAAGATGATGTGCACGGTCGGCGACCTCGGCGGCCAGGTGCTCGGGCCCCGGCTCAAGGAGATGGCCCACCTCGCCCACACCGAGTACGAGCTGCGCGGACGCACCTCGCTGGACGTCCGCGAGGTGCTCCGCGAGACGATGTTCGCCGCGACCGTCACGGGCAGCCCGGTCGAGAACGCCACCCGGGTGATCAAGCGCTACGAGACCACCGGGCGCGGCTACTACTCCGGCGCGCTCGCCCTGATCGGCCGTTCCGCCAGCGGCGGGCAGCTGCTGGACTCGCCGATCTGCATCCGCACCGCCGACATCGACCCGGCCACCGGCCGGCTGGTCGTCCGGGTCGGCGCCACCCTGGTACGCCACTCCGTCCCGGAGTCCGAGGTCGCCGAGACCCACGCCAAGGCCGCCGGAGTACTCACCGCGATCGGCGCCCGGCCCACGCCCGCCCGGCTGCCCCACCCGGTCGGGCCCCGGCTCGCCGACGACCACCGGGTGCAGGCCGCCCTGGACTCCCGCCGGGCCGACCTCGCGCCGTTCTGGCTGCGGATGCAGCAGCCCGCCGAGATCACCGAGACCGAGCCGGCCCTGGTCGTGGACGGCGAGGACACCTTCACCTCGATGCTCTCCCACCTGCTCGGCTCGCTCGGCCACCGGGTGACGGTGGCCCGGTACGACGAGCCGGGGCTGCGCGAGCGGGTCGCGGCGCACCGGGGCGCACTGGTGCTCGGCCCCGGCCCGGGCGACCCGGCGCTCGCGGACGACCCCAAGATGATGCTGCTGCGGCCGATCGTCGCGGACGCGCTGGCCGCCGTCCGCTCCGGCGCCCGCACCTCGCCGCTGCTCGCGGTCTGCCTGAGCCACCAGCTGCTGGCCGCCGAACTCGGGCTCGCGCTGGGCCGCAAGGCCGTCCCCTACCAGGGGGCGCAGGAGCGCATCGACCTGTTCGGCGGCAAGCAGACGGTCGGCTTCTACAACACCTTCACCGCGCGCTGCTCGGAGGCCGACGCGGCACGGCTCGCCACCGAGGGCGTCGAGGTCTCCCGGGACGCCGTCACCGGCGACGTGCACGCCCTGCGCGGGCACGGCTTCGCGGGGCTCCAGTTCCACCCGGAGTCGGTGCTCACCCGCGACGGGGTCGGCATCGTGGCGGGCCTGCTGCGCGGGGCGACGGCCGCACTGCGCTGAGCCGACGGCGCGGCCCCGGGCGGACGTACCCGCCCGGGGCCGCGCCGCAGCCGCTGCCGGACCCTCAGACCTCCTCGTCCCCGCCCCCCTCTCCTGCGTACCCG